>JBOHEO010000106.1:0-18765 GCA_050701055.1 Pseudonocardia sp.
AAGCTGCTGGCGCGAGTCCCGGACGACGTCGTGTATGCAGGGCACTCCGACGTACCCGATGTTCCGCTGGGGACGCTCGACGTGGTGTGGATGCCGTTGGTCGCGGCCCGCGGCCTGGTGGCGTTCCGGCGTGACCGACGCATCCATACCCGTCCGGCAGAGGTGCGTGTGTTCACGCGGCCAGCCGGTAGTCATCCAGTTTTCTCAGCTCACGCTGTTTCCGCAGCCAGAGCAGAAGCGCGCTGACGATGCCTGGGGTGTGCCGCACAGGGAACAGGCCTTGGTGATGGTCGGGGTGATGCCGCCGGAACCTTCGGACGCACCGCCCGTGGGCATCGGGTAGCCACCGGCCGGTATTGCCGTGTAGCCACCAGTCGGAGTCGCAGGGAAGCCACTGCCGGCCGACATCCGGGGTCCGCCCATCCCCGTCACCGGACTACCCCACGGCGCGTAACCCGGGTATCCGGTCGGGGCACCCGCGAACCGCGGGGCATCGAAGGCCGTGGCGTCGGCCCGCGCCCGCGCCCGCGTCGAAGGAGCACGACCACGAGGACGATGCCCCCGGTCAGCAGGATCCCGCCGCCCCCGATGAGGTACCAGATCGGATCGATGCCGGCATCGCCGAACTCGGTGCGGGCGCGAACTGCGTTGGTCCTGACCTCCTGGGCCTGGCGGAACTGCGGTGACAGGCCCAGTGCCTCGTCGAACCTGGCGATGGCGTCGGAGTACTCGCCCGCGTAGTACAGCTCCAGGCCCTCGCGATAGATCAGGTCCACCGGGCCGAGTTCGGCTGTGACGTTGTTCCGGCCGAGCAACTCACCCAGTCGGGCTGCCGTCGCGATGGAGTTGACGGTTTCCGTCTCGCCGGCGCCGAAGCTGTTGATGCCGACCACCCGGCCGTCCAGGCCCACCGTCGGGCCGCCGCTCATGCGCGGCGACACGGCCGCGCCCACCTCGTAGACGGGCACCGCACCGTTCGTCGTCCGGCTGCTGATCTGGCCGTCCGTGAACGTAGGCTCCAGCGACGCGTCGATGACCGCTTTCCGGTTGCCGGGTAGCCGATCGACACGACCGGGATGCCCGGCTGAACGTCCGCGTCCGGGGCCAGCTCGACCGAGGGTAGGTCGGTGGCCGGGATCTTCACCAGCGCGACGTCGCCCTCGCTGAACGCCTGGAGGTCGACGACCTCGGCGCTGGCCGTCTCACCCCGCAGACTGTTGCCGGTGGTGACCGTGACCGTTCGATCGATGGGGGAGCGCCGGCGGTGGCGATGTAGCCGGCGGGATTGACGACGAAGCCCGTGCAGGTCGCGGTGAACCGGTAGGGGTTGCCGTCGTGGAAGATGCCCCGGTCTCGTCGAACACGTAGCCGCTGTAGGCCGTTTCCAGGTAGACCACGGTGGGTCCGGCCAATGCGGCGGCGCGTTGGGAGTCGGAGGGCTTCGGCGGTTCCTGGGCGAGTGCCGGCGTGGCGGCGTGACGAGGACACAGGAAGCGGCCAGGCCTAGGCTGTCAGTGACCGACAGACCCGACGCGGTCAGGGCTCGTACGGTCCACGCCACCCATGGCCGTCTCGATGTCCGGGTCGGCCAGGCGCGGGTCGTCGAGCACGGCCTGGAACCGTTCGTCGTCCCGCTCGCCCTGGAGCTTGGCGATCACCATGGTGGCCACGCTGTTCCCGATCGCGTTGGTCAGCGCGCGGCCTTCGCTCATCACCCGGTCGATGCCGACCACCAACGCGATCCCGATGGCGATCGACTCGGGTGTGAAGAACTCGCCCCCGAACGCCTGCAGCGACGCGACGAGGGTGACCAGCCCGGCGCCGGTGATGCCGGCCGCGCCCTTGGAGGTGAGCACCATCAACGCGCAGAGCGCGATCTGGGCACCGAGTGGCAGGTCCTGGCCACCGGCCTGGACGATGAACAGCGCGGCGAGGGTGAGGTAGATGCAGGTGCCGTCCAGGTTGAACGAGTACCCGGTGGGCAGCACCACCCCGACGGTCTGGCGGGACGCGCCGGCCGAGTCCAGCTTGGCCAGCAGTCGGGGCAGCACGGTCTCCGAGGACGATGTACCCACGATGATCAGTAGCTCGTCCTTGATCAGCCGGACGAGCTTGAAGACGTTGAAACCGCTCCAGGCCGCGACCGCACCCAGGACACCGAAGATGAAGATCGCGCACGTGACCCAGAACGTGCCCATCAGCACGGCCAGGTTCGCCAGGGAGCTGGAGCCGAAGACCGCCACGGTGTAGGCCATCCCGCCGAACGCCCCCAGCGGCGCCACCCACATGATCAACCGGATGATGCCGAAGATCACCTTGCTGATCGCGTCGATCCCACCCACGACGGGTTCGCGCAGCGCCGGGGTGAGCGCGGAGATCGCGCACGCGGTGAGGATCGCCAGCACCAGGATCTGCAGGATCTTGTTCTCGACGAACGGTCCGAGGAAGCTCGACGGCAGCAGTTCACCGGTGATGAACGGCACCAACCCCGACTCCTGCGGGCCCGATTCGAGCTGCCGCTGGGCGCTGTCGCGTGCCGCATCGCTCGGCGCGCCCTCGAATCCCGCACCCGGCTTGACGAGGTTGCCGGCGATCAGGCCGAGGGCCAGCGCCACCACCGTGGCCGCCAGGAAGTAGCCCAGCGCCTTCAGTGCGAGCCCACCCGCCCGCGCCAGGTCGCCCAGCGAGGCGATCCCCGCCACCACCGTCACGAAGATCACCGGGCCGGTGACCGTCTTGATCAGCTGGATGAAGGCGTCGGCCAGCCACTTGGTCTCCCGGGCCACGCCGGGGGCGACCAGCCCGAGGATGATGCCGGCGGCGATCGCCACCAGCACCCAGAACCACAGCTGACTCCAGAGCCTGCGTCTGGCGCTGGTCGGTGCGGGGACTGACCCGTCGGCTCGGCTGCTGGGTGCGGTGTCGGGCATGTCAGCACGGTAGCGCCAGCCACCAGCGAGATTGCCGCATGCGCTGGCGAAGATGGCCCGCATGCGCTGGCGGGATACCGTGTCGGTGAGCAAAGCCGATGAACAGAGTCGGTGACAAGGGAGGTGACCCGTGGCAGCAGATCCCGGGTCGGACCAGCAGTCCCCGTCCGATCCGGCGGGGCGGGCACCGATTCTCCAGTGCCGGCCGGTGGACCCACGGGCGGCGCGACGGACGTTCCTCGTCGCCGCGATGCGCCGCCCGGCCACGGTCGGGGCGGTTGCGCCGAGCTCGACACGACTGGCCGGAGTGTTGGCGTCGGTGGTGCCGAGCGAGGGTTCGCCGATCGTCGTCGAGCTCGGTCCCGGTACCGGTTCGGTGAGCGCCGCGATCGATCGGCGGCTGCCGGCGGGCGCCCGGCATCTCGCCATCGAGCTCGACACCGGCATGGTCGAGTACCTGCACCGCACCCGTCCGCTGCTGGAGGTCGTGCGGGGCGACGCCCGGCATCTCGGCGCGCTGCTCGCCGAGCACGGCGTCACCCGGGTGGACGCGGTCGTCAGCGGGTTGCCGTGGGCTCTGTTCGACGCCCCGACCCAGACCGCGATCCTGCGCGAGGTCACCCGCCTGATCGGTCCGACGGGCGCGTTCGCCACGTTCGCCTACCTGCACGGCATGCCGCTCAACTCGGCGCGGCGCTTCCGCCACACGTTGCGCGAGATCTTCGACGAGGTCGTGGTCGGCACGACGATCTGGCGCAACCTGCCGCCGGCGTTCGGCTACATCTGCCGGCGCCCGGCTGGGGTGCCCGTCAGCGGGTGAGTGCCGAGCGGGTCCCGATCCGGGATGTGCTGCGGCTCGCCGCGCCCGGCCCTGCCGGTGCTGGCCGCCGAACCGCTCTACCTGCTCGTCGACACCGCCGTCGTCGGCCGGCTCGGCGCCGTGCCGCTGGCCGGGCTGGCCGTTGCCGGGGTGCTGTTCGCGCAGGTCACCAGCCAGCTGACCTTTCTGTCCTATGGCACCACCGCCCGCGCCGCACGGCTGCACGGCGCCGGGCGACGGGGCGACGCCGTTGCCGAAGGGGTGCAGGCGACGTGGCTGGCGCTGGCCGTCGGCACCCTCGTGCTCATCGTCGGACAGCTCGTGGCCGCACCGGTGGCACGGGCCTTGGGCGACGGCGGGGTGGCAGGATCGGGGGCGTGCAGCCCGGTCTCGTGATCGTTGACAAGCCCAGTGGGCTGACCTCGCATGATGTGGTCGCCCGCCTGCGGCGCATCCTCGGCACCCGCAAGATCGGCCACGCCGGCACGCTCGATCCGATGGCCACCGGGGTGCTCGTCTGCGGTGTCGACCGCGGCACCAGGCTCCTCGGCCATCTCGCGCTCGACACCAAGGCCTACACGGCGACCATTCGCCTCGGCGCGGTGACCACCACCGACGACGCCGAGGGCGAGGTACTCACCACCACCGACCCCGCCGGGGTGACCGACGCCGCGGTCGTTGCCGGGATCACCGCGTTGACCGGCCCGATCCAGCAGGTGCCCAGCTCGGTCAGTGCGATCAAGGTCGACGGCCGGCGAGCGTACGCGAGGGTCCGGGCCGGTGAGGACGTCGTGCTACCCGCTCGGCCGGTCACGGTCTCGGTGTTCACGCTCCACGCGCGGCGCGGCGACGCCCTCGACGTCACGGTGGCGTGCTCGTCGGGCACCTACGTCCGCGCGCTGGCCCGCGACCTCGGGGCAGGTCTCGGCGTCGGCGGGCACCTCACGGCCCTGCGCCGCACCCGGGTTGGGCCTTTCACCCTGGAGCACGCCCGGACGCTGGAAGAGCTGGAGCGCGGACCGGGGTTGTCGCTGTCGCTGGCCGAGGCCGTCGCGCTCGCGTTCGCCCGCCGCGAGCTGGACGACGTGGACGCCGCCGCCGTCGGACACGGCCGCCCGCTCCCCGCCGTCGGCCTGGCGGGCACCTACGGCGCCTTCGCCCCCGACGGTCGGGTGCTCGCGCTGATGACCGAGCAAGGCGGCGCGGCCCGCCCGGTCGTCGTCCTGGCCCCCGCGGGCGGTTGACCCCTGGCCACTCCCACCCCCGACGAAAGCGCCGCTCGTTCGAGCAGGAGGGGGAGGGGGAGGGGGGTCCGGCGGCGCGGGATGGGCGGCGGTGGGGGTGGTTGCTCTGATCGCGGGCTCTGAGCCTGTCCGGTCGTCGCGAGCCGGGCCGTCGTAGGCTCTGGCTGTGCATCGGTGGCGGGGGCTCGAGGCCGTGTCCCCGGGCTGGGGTCGCAGCGTCGTCACCGTCGGGGTCTTCGACGGGGTGCACCGCGGCCATCAGCAGCTGATCGCCCGTGCGGTGGCCCGGGGTCGGGAGCGTGGGTTGCCGGCCGTGCTGATCACGTTCGATCCGCACCCGGCCGAACTGGTCCGGCCGGGCAGGCATCCGGCCCGGCTGACCAGCCTCCGGCGCCGCGCCGATCTCGTCGCCGAGCTCGGGATCGACGCGTTCTGCGTGCTGCCCTTCACCGCCGAGCTCTCCCGCACCGAGGCCCCGGAGTTCGCTCACGAGGTGCTCGTCGAACGGCTGCACGCGGCCGCCGTGGTGGTGGGGCGCAACTTCACCTTCGGCCACCGTGCCATCGGGGACGTCGCCATGCTGACCCGCCTGGGGGACCGGTTCGGCTTCGCGGTCGAGGGCCTCGATCTGATCAGCGACGATGGCGTCACGTTCTCCTCCACCTACATCCGTGCCTGCATCGACGCAGGCGACGTCCTGGCCGCCACCGCGGCGCTGGGCCGCCCCCATCGGGTCGAGGGCGTGGTGGTGCACGGCGACCGGCGCGGCCGCGAGCTGGGCTTCCCCACGGCGAACCTCGCCGCCGCCCCGTTCAGCGCGCTGCCCGCCGACGGGGTCTACGCCGGGCGGTTCGCCATCGGCGGTGTCGATGCGCGCTCCGCCGACGCCCCGCGCGGCCGGTTGCTGCCGGCGGCGATCTCGGTGGGTACCAACCCGACGTTCTCCGGACGGGGGCGTTCGGTCGAGGCCTACGTGCTCGACGTCGACGAAGATTTCTATGGCCACGAGGTCGGCGTGGACTTCGCGCACCGGCTGCGTGGCCAGGAGCGGTTCGACGACGTTGAGGCGCTGATCGAGCAGATGCACCGCGATGTCGCCCGTGCCCGTGAGTTGTTGGGGCGCTGATTTTTCCGTTCGCCCTCGCCGGGATGGGTCGGGCTGCGAGCATGACCGGCATGGGGACCGAGCAACCGGTCGGGGTGCGCATCGCGGTCAACCGAGACCGCCAGCGTGATCTCTATGGGACCACGCTGGGGGACCAGGTCCGTTGGCTGACCTCGGCGCTGGACATCACGCAGGCCCGGCTGGCCCGCACCCTCGGGATGAGCCCGGCAATGCTCAGCCAACTGGTCAGCGGTCGTCGCGTCAAGATCGGCGATCCCACCGTGTTGGCCCGGTTGTCGATGCTTGACCAGCGCTGTGCCGGTGCCCCGCCGCGGCCGGGGCCGCAGGTGGTCGACGCACTGCTCGCGGAGGTCGCCGGGGCCCATTGGCAGTGGACCCGGCCCGCACCGGGCCGGGGCAGGGATCGGGTGGAGCAGGGTTCGCCGCCGAACACCGCCATCGATGCCCTGCGCACGGTCGCGACTCCCGCCCGGCTGGCCGCTGCCGCCGCCACCCTCCGGCCGGCGTTCCCGGAACTCGCCGAGATCCTGCGGCGGGCCGCTGCCCCCCCGTGATCGACCCCGCAGCCTCGGGTCGCGGTCGGGTGAACGGTGAGGCCTGGTAACATAACGTGTTGGGTGCGGCTGCAGTCCGTGGCGGCCGCCACCGTCTTCCGGCCGGTGAGGTTTGATCTTTATGGGGGGTTGATCCCTCCGATGAGTCGACCTTCTCCAGGGTGTCGGCCCCACGGCACGCTAACCAAGGGAGCACCACAGTGGCACTCGACGCCGCTCAGAAGAAGACCATCCTGGACGCCTACGGCGTCCACGAGGGCGACACCGGGTCGCCTGAGGCGCAGGTGGCGCTGTTGACCAAGCGGATCAGCGACCTGACCGAGCACCTCAAGATGCACAAGCACGACCACCACTCGCGTCGCGGCCTGCTGCTGCTGGTCGGCCGTCGCCGTCGGCTCCTGAAGTACCTGGCCAAGGTCGATATCGCGCGCTACCGGTCCCTGATCGAGCGCCTTGGCCTGCGCCGCTGACCCGACCGGTCCGGGGTCACCCTCGCGGTGGTCCCCGGGCCGATCCGCACGAGATGACAACTACATGACGCCATGCCATCCGGAGGACGATCCGCCGGTCCTCGGTAGTGGCTCCCGGGGCCTCGACCCCTGTTTGAGCCATACCCGGGGGCTTCGATCGAAGACCGGCTCGGCCGAGGATCTTCCCGCTGTGGTGTGGCACCCCCGCCAAGGAGATGCCCACTTACATGACTGACCCCAACCAGAACCCCGATGACATCGTGCACGAGACCAGTGCCGTCATCGACAACGGAAGCTTCGGCTCCCGCACCATCCGGTTCGAGACCGGCCGGCTCGCCCGCCAGGCCGCCGGCTCCGTCGTCGCCTACCTCGACGACGAGACCATGCTGCTCAGCGCCACCACGGCGTCCAAGCACCCCAAGGAACACTTCGACTTCTTCCCGCTCACGGTCGACGTCGAGGAGCGGATGTATGCCGCGGGCCGCATCCCCGGCTCGTTCTTCCGCCGCGAGGGCCGTCCGGGCACGGACGCGATCCTCACCTGCCGGCTGATCGACCGGCCGCTGCGGCCGTCATTTGTCGACGGCCTGCGCAACGAGATCCAGATCGTCGTCACGGTGATGAGCCTCGACCCGGCCGACCCGTACGACGCGCTCGCGATCAACGCCGCTTCGGCGTCCACCCAGCTCGCCGGGCTGCCGTTCTCCGGGCCCATCGGCGCGGTGCGGGTCGCTCTGGTCGACGGCCAGTGGGTGGCGTTCCCGACCTATGACCTGCTCGAGCGGGCCGTGTTCGACATGGTCGTGGCCGGGCGCGTCGTCGCTGATGACGTCGCGATCATGATGGTTGAGGCCGAGGCCACCACCGCCACGATCGGACTGGTCGCGGGCGGGGCGCAGGCCCCCACGGAGGAGGTCGTCGCGTCCGGGTTGGAGGCGGCCAAGCCGTTCATCCGCAGTCTCTGCGTGGCCCAGCAGGCGATGGCCGACGCCGCCGCCAAGCCCACCGGAGACTTCCCGACCTACCCGGCCTACCAGTCCGACGCCTTCGACGCCGTGGCCGAGATGGCGAGCGACGACCTGGCCCGGGCGCTGACCATCGCCGGCAAGCAGGAGCAGAACACGCGGGTCGACGGGATCAAGCTCGCCGTCCTCGAACAGCTCGGCCCGAAGTTCGAGGGCCGGGAGAAGGAGCTGGGTGCTGCGTTCCGCGCGCTGAACAAGAAGCAGGTCCGCCGGCGGATCCTGCGCGACCAGGTGCGTATCGACGGCCGCGGGCTCACCGACATCCGGCCGCTGTCGGCCGAGGTCGAGGTCATTCCGCGAGCGCACGGCTCGGCGCTTTTCGAGCGCGGCGAGACCCAGATCCTGGGCGTCACCACGCTGAACATGCTGCGCATGGAGCAGCAGATCGACGCGCTCGGCCCGGAGACGCGCAAGCGCTACCTGCACCACTACAACTTCCCGCCGTACTCCACCGGTGAGACCGGCCGGGTGGGTTCGCCCAAGCGCCGCGAGATCGGCCACGGCGCGCTGGCCGAGCGGGCGCTGCTGCCCGTGCTGCCCACGCGCGAGGAGTTCCCGTACACGATCCGCCAGGTGTCCGAGGCGCTGGGCTCCAACGGTTCTACGTCGATGGGGTCGGTCTGCGCGTCCACGATGTCGCTGCTCAATGCCGGAGTGCCGCTCAGGGCGCCGGTCGCGGGCATCGCGATGGGCCTGGTCTCCGATGAGGTCGACGGAAAGACGCGGTACGTCGCGCTCACCGACATCCTGGGAGCCGAGGACGCGTTCGGCGACATGGACTTCAAGGTCGCCGGCACGCCCGACTTCGTCACCGCGCTGCAGCTCGACACCAAGCTCGACGGCATCCCGTCCGAGGTGCTCGAGGCCGCGCTGAGCCAGGCCAAGGACGCCCGGCTGACCATCCTCGAGGTGATCGGCGAGGCGATCGACAGCCCTGACGAGATGAGCAGGTTCGCCCCGCGGGTCGTCGCGATCCAGGTGCCGATCGACAAGATCGGCGAGGTCATCGGCCCGAAGGGCAAGATGATCAACTCGATCACCGAGCAGACCGGTGCCGACATCTCCATCGAGGACGACGGCACCATCTACGTCGGTGCGACCGACGGCCCGTCCGCGGAAGCGGCGATCGGCATGATCAACGCGATCGCCAACCCGCAGCTGCCGAAGATCGGCGAGCGGTTCCTGGGCACGGTGGTCAAGACCGCCGCGTTCGGCGCGTTCGTCTCGCTGGTGCCGGGCAAGGACGGCCTGGTGCACATCTCGAAGCTGGGCAACGGCAAGCGCATCGGCAAGGTCGAGGACGTCGTCAAGGTCGGCGACAAGATCCTCGTCGAGGTCTCCGATATCGACAACCGCGGCAAGATCAGCCTGCTGCCGGTTGGCGAGAACGACCCCGCCGACGAGACCGCCGCCGTTGCCGGCGACCCGACCCCGGCCGACGTGCCGGCCGAGGTCAGCGCACGTTGACCGAGCGTGCGCGGTCACCATTCGACACGGCCACAGATCTGTTGACGCCGGGAGCGGGGGCTGCGTCTCCCGCTCCCGGCGTCTCCCGCACCGACCTGCCCGGTGGGCTGCGGATGCTCACCGAGACCATGCCGGGTGTGCGTTCGGTGTCGATCGGCATCTGGATCGGGATCGGGTCGCGGGACGAGACGCCCGCACAGGCCGGTGCCGCGCACTACCTCGAACATCTGCTGTTCAAGGGCACGCGCCGGCGCACCGCGGCCGGGATCGCCGAGGAGTTCGACGCGGTCGGCGGTGAGCTCAACGCCTTCACCGCCAAGGAGCACACCTGCTACTACGCGCACGTGCTCGACACCGACCTGCCACTGGCGGTCGATGTGCTCGCTGACGTCGTCACCGAAGCTTTGCTGGATCCGGCCGACGTGGAGCTCGAGCGCGGGGTGGTGCTCGAGGAGATCGCCATGCGCGACGACGACCCCGAGGACCTGCTCGGTGAGCTGTTCGACGCCGCGCTGTTCGGCGACCATCCGCTCGGTCGGCCGGTGATCGGCTCCGAGGAGTCGATCCGGGGGATGAGCCGGGAGGTGCTGCATGAGTTCTGGCGCGGTGAGTACACCACGCCACGGATGGTCGTGGCCGCGGCCGGGAACCTGACCCACGGCCACGTGCTCGACCTGGTGGCGACCGCCCTCGGACCGGCCGGGCAACGGGCCGGTGCGAGCGCCCAGCCGGTGTCCCCGCGCCTGCCCGCCGGCGGACCGGCCCGGAACGGTCCCCGGCTGGTGCTGCGCGACGAGGACACCGAGCAGGCCCATCTCATGCTCGGTGTTCCCGGGTTGCGCCGCCACGATCCGCGCCGCACGGCGCTGACCGTGCTCAACACCGCGCTCGGCGGCGGGCCGAGCTCGCGGCTGTTCCAGCAGGTGCGCGAGCAGCGCGGGCTCGCCTACTCGGTCTACTCGGCGATCATCACCTATGCCGACGCCGGCAGCCTTGCCGTGTATGCGGGGTGCGCGCCGGAGCGGCTCGACGAGGTCGTCCGGGTGGTGCGCGGTGTGCTGTCCGACGTAGCGGCTGGCGGGCTGACCTCGGCTGAGGTTGCGCGGGCACAGGGTTCGCTACGTGGTGGGCTGGTCCTCGGTCTGGAGGATACGCCGTCCCGGATGAACCGGTTGGGGCAGTCCGAGCTCGAGTACGGCCGGCAACGTTCGGTCGCGGAGAGCCTGGAGCGCATCGCGGCGGTGACCGGCGAGGAGGTGGCGGCGGTCGCGGCGGAACTGCTGGTTGCTCCGCTCACCGCGGCTGTCGTCGGGCCTTACGCCTCCGAGGCCGAGCTTCCGGCTTCTCTGCGTGCGGGATTGCACGTTCGGGCACGGGCCCGCAAAGGGCACGGGTGACGACGATGTGGCTGCTCAGCGACGCCCCGATCCGTTCGGGTGCTGTAACCGCTCACCGGTACCGCGGGCGGGACCGGTCACGTCCCCGGTGCCGGGTTCGGGCGCGGTGCAGCGACACCGCGAGCGCCAGCCAGACCAGCGCGAACAGCACCCAGCCGATTGCGTCGCCGGCACCGAGCATCGCCTCGGTGCTCAGCAGGGCGGCGACGGCGACGGCGAGCAGGGTCCCGACCGCCACCGCGCCGTCATCAACGAGCAGCCCGTAGGCCTCGCGCATCCCGGACCACACCGCGCCGGCAACCCGGTTCATGACGGCGCCCCCGTCGGTACCGGGGTCTCGTCGCGCAGCCATCGGACCGCGAGGAGCGACAACACCAGCGTCACCACGAGCAGGTACCCGAGCGCCGCGGCGCCGCCGGTCCAGACCACCCCCAGTCCTTCCGCGGTCCAATACACCCCGAACGTCACCAGCATCGCCCCGACCGCGTACTTCAACGTGTTCTCCGGCACGCGGGTCAACGGCCGGCGCAGCGCCGCCCCCGCGGTCACCACCAGCAGCAATGCCGCGACCGCACCCACGGTGGGCGCGGCGTACCCACCGCCGGTGGCGCCCAGGGTGAGCACGATGAACGCCACCTCCACCCCTTCGAGGAACACGCCCTTACCGCTGACCGCGAACCCGGCCCAATCGAACCGGCGCGCTCGGGCGGGGCCGGACAGGGCGTCGACCTCCGTGGCGAAGATCGCGGCCTCGTCGTGCTTGGCGATGATCCCGGCCGAGCGCAACATCGCCTTGCGCAGCCAGCGCCCACCGAACAGCAGCAGCAGCACGCCGATCACCAGCAGCAGCACCCGCTCGTCCACGCGGTCCAGCAGTGTCGGCCCGAACGCGGCCAGCAGCGCTGCCAGCGCCAGGGTCGCGGCCGCCGCGCCGGCCAGCGCCGCCCGCCAGCTTCGGCTGGTGCCCACCGCGAGGACGATCGTGAACGCCTCGACGAACTCCACCAGCGAGGCCAGGAACGCGGGCAGGGCCACCGTCACCAGGTTGAGCATGACGCGATAGTAGTATTTCCTACGGCTGGTCGCCATAGGAGTAGCAGATGACCCAGAAGGCGATCGAGTGCGTCCCCCGCCGGGCTGAAGAGCTGGGCGACCGCAGAACGCCCACCCGGAGCTGTGGGACTTCCTCACCGGCACCGATGGCGACGTCCTCGGCGGCCGGCGTGATCTTCCCGGAGTCCCGCCGGTGGTCCGCATATGCTCAATCAGCGTGATCGAAAGTGTGGTTCTACCCGAAAGTGGTTGCTGCCCGTACTATGCATCAGATCCGGCGCCGCCGTCCATCATCCCGGTGACGAGCCACCGCTGCTCGACACCGCCGACCCGGAGGAAGGCGACGCAGCGTGAAGCCCCGCAACTCCGAAGACTGTGCGATGGGCGGGGTCACGGTCGTACCCGTTACGTCATGGTCGGACGTGGCCCATCAACCTGACGTTCTGGACCTGGTGGACCAGGTTCAGAACGGCGAACCGTACAACTACCGCCCGGGTGAGATCGCCGCAGCGGAGGAATGGTTTCCTCCGCTGGTCGATCGGAGCACGGTGACATTGCTGGCCTACGGCGGCACAGATCGCCCCGTCGCCTACTGCGTCGCGCGCCCCGTGACCGGCTATCCGGAGGCCCTCGCTGTGGCCGAGCGTCTCGGGATGTACTCACCTGACGCTGAGTACCTGGCGGAGCTCGGAGTGTCCGCCGCGCAGCGCAGGCAAGGCATTGCCAGCACGCTTCTCGCGCGAGCGATCGAACAACGGCGGTCCAGCGCGTGGGTGGTGCGGACACTGGAGATCAACGGTCCGGCCATCGCCCTGTACCAGCGCCACGGCTTCCACCTCGTGCCGGAGGTCGTCCAGGTCCACCACGGACGCGCCCGCGTCTTCCTGGTCAGGCCCGATCGAACGGCGAGTCGACACCGCCGCGCACCCCACGAGTCGGACTCGTGACCGTTCGCGCTGCCGACGTCAGATGACCGGACGCTCGTGATCGTCTGGCTCAACGGCCCGTTCGGCGTCGGGAAGTCCAGCGCCGCCGCCGTCATCCGGACAGCGTTGCCCGAATCGACCCGGTTCGATCCCGAACTCGTCGGCGTCATGCTCAGGGAGATCGTCCCTGCGCTGACCGGCGACTTCCAGGATCTCCCGCTGTGGCGCCGCCTGGTCGTCGAGGTCAGCGCGGCGCTCCACGACGAGTCACCCCTCCTGATCACGCCCATGACCCTCGTGCGGGAGGACTACGCCCGTGAGATCTGGGGCGGCCTCGCATTGCGTGGCGTCGACGTTCAGATCGTGCTGCTCCACGCCGACGGCGAGATCCTCACCCAGCGCATCAGGGGAGACCACCTCAACGAGCGGGCACAGAGCTGGCGTCTCGATCACCTGGATGCCTACAAGCTGGCCATGCCATGGCTCACCGCCACTGCTGACTACGTAGTCGACACCACCCAGCTGTCTTCGGCGGAGGTCGGCTCGGCCGTTCTCGATCACATCCGTCGTGGAGCTAGACCCAGCCGGTAGCGCAACCCGAAGCTGGGGATGCCGCTGCCGCGGGTTCAAAGCGTTGATCACGACCAGTCACCGATCAGCTGACAACCGCCCCTTCGGTTCCGGAACGCTGACGCGTCGGCTCCGCGCCGGGTCGCCTTGCCCTACCACCGGCAGACGCCTTTCCGTCGAGCCCGGCCGGGTTGGGGGGTGGCGCGGGATTTCCCCGATGCTCCACTGCGGTCCCAGCCGCGACGCTGGGGATCCGTCCAAGCCCTCTCGGAACAGCGGCGGATCTCTCGAACTTGAAACGATCACGATCTGACTTGGAAGGTCACCATGATGATGGAAGACACCGCAACCCTGACGCCGTCAGCTGATCCTGGCGCCGACGCCAGCAGACAGACCGGACCTCAGGGTATCAACGTCCAGCTGGCCGCCGGCACGAGTGCCCAAGCGATCCAGTCAACCGTCGATGCCTACCGACAGGATCTCGGCAACAATCGTCAAGAGATCAACTGGGACGGCGTGCCCGACAACCGCGCCGCGCCCAATCTGCTGCCCACTGACTTCTTCAACACCGTCGTGCCCCGGGGTGTGGTGTTCTCGACCCGCGGGACAGGCTTTCAGGTGAGCGCCAACGCCGGGGTGGCGCCGATCGAGTTCGACAACATCAACCCGACCTACTCGCGGCTGTTCAGGACGTTCAGCCCGCAGCGGCTGTTCACCCCGCTCGGCAGCAACATCATGGAGGTGCGCTTCTTCGTGCCCGGCACCTCGACGCCGGCCACGACCAACGGGTTCGGCGCCGTCTTCACCGATGTGGACCGGCCCGGAACCAGGATCGAGTACCTCGACGGGCAGGGCAACAGGCTGGCGAGGCTCGACGTACCGGCAAGTCCCGGCCGGGAGACCCTGTCCTTCCTCGGTGTCCGCTTCCTCGCCCGACGGGTGGCGCGCGTGCGGATCACGAGTGGCAACACCGTGCTCGGCCCGGACGAGCGCGGGGACCGCGATCTCGTGGTGATGGACGACTTCATCTTCGGTACCCCGACCGCGGTGTGATAGCTCAACCCCCAGCCGACCGCCTGGCTGATCCATCACGGCATCGGACGCCCGGCGGACCAGCTACGCTCCTATGAGCTGGTCCGCCGGGCAGTGCCGTTCGTACCGGCCGCCGGCTGGTGCCGGTGCGCTGCGTCGCCGGGCGAGGATGCGCAACCCACTAAGCCGCGTCGGCGCGCACCGCGCCCAGGCCGCATTCACCGCCCGCTCTGATGCAGCGGGTTCCACTACGCCTGAAGCATCGTGCAGTAGGCAGCGCACCGCGGCTCCGGGGGCCACGTCAGTGACTGCGGGGTGATCCTCTGGCCGCACACCGCGTCGTAGGTGCCGCGGCCCACTTCGAACCCGGCCCACACGTTGTCGTCGGTCACCGCGTACTCATGGCCGTCCATGCAGGTCATCCACACCGGCAGCTCCGGCATCGCGGCGCGGGAGGTGGCACCGGCGTCCGCGTCGGGGGGTCGCCGCCGGTGCCACCAGCTCACCAACCGCTGGCCCGGTGCGGGGCAGCGGTCCGATCGAGCGGTCGCTGCGAGCGGGTCGAGCGGGGCGGTCTGGTCGGAGATTTCATGCATCCATCTGACCGCGATCGACGTCGCCGGACACCGCTGCGGCCCGGCGGCTCGGCTGTGTCGTAGACCGACCAGCGCGCCGGTGGCGGAGAGCATGGGTCGGCTCTGGTCCGGCTGTGCCGACTTCGGTGCGCTGATCGGCGAAGTCGACATCGGAACGGTCGGGACGCCCTCCCGGTCCGCTTACGATCAGCGATCATGTGGATTCGTTCGGTCATGGGAGACGGCATGGCAACCGAGCAGGTAGGCAACCCGGTCCTCGCGGCGGCGCTGCGCGCGCTGGGCTGGTCGCCGGGGCGGCTCGTCGAGCGGGTCAGGGGATTCGATGCCTGAGCACCGCGTCCCGGCGGCGGCTGGAATTATCTCACGTTTACCCCCGACAATGGCGGCCCCACCGAAACATAGCTCGGCCAAAACGACGGTTCCTGGGTCTGCCACACCACCGCAGCCGACGGTACGCACACAGTCGGCCAAGGCTGACCCATGCGACTATGGGACCACGTAGAAATCGCATATCGCCAATGGCACCAGATCGGCCAGCCTACCCGCGACCGATTCGGCCTCACCGTCCACAACGGACAACACCTTATCTGGCTCGACCACCCAGACGGCCCGCACCAGTGGACGCCGGCGCTCTTGACCCCAACCGGTCGTAGCAGTTGATCGTGCATGATCGTCGGTGCGGGTGTGTCGACGAGGAGTGCCAACGCATCCCCGTGCACAACGACATGCTGGCCGCTCATGGGCGGTGTGCTCGCGCGAGTCGAACACCCGGCCGGTGTGGTGATCCGCGACGTCGTCGGCGACGTCGGGGTGGACGCGCGATCACGCCTGGACGGTGTCCGAGGGGACGGGCAGGTCGGCGTAGGCGCGGGCCTGCAGGCTGAACAGCTCGTGGTAGGTGCCGCACCGGGCCATCAGCTCGTCATGGGTGCCGCGTTCGATCAGTCGCCCGCGTTCCAACACGATGATTTGGTCGGCGTGGCGGATGTTGGCAAGGCGATGGGTGACGAGCACGGTGATCCGGCCGGCCGCGCCGCCGGTGGGCCGGTCCGGCGCGGATTGATCTGCCGCAGCCTGGATCGGCGTGGATCGGTTCACTGCGGGCTGGTCTGCCGCGGATTGGGACATGGCGCGCAGCGCCTTGAACACCGCGTGCTCGGCGCGGGCGTCCATCGCCGCGGTCGGCTCGTCGGCGACGACGAGGGGTGCGTCCCGGAAGAGCCCGCGGGCCACGCTGATCCGCTGCCACTGCCCGCCGGAGAGGTCGCGGCCGCTCTGGAAGTGCCGCGACAGCACCGTGTCCCAGCCCGCTGCCAGCTCGCCGACCACCACGTCCGCGCCGGAGCGGGCAGCGGCGTCGGTGAGCAGCTCGTCGCCGGGATCGGCGCGTTCCAGGCGGCCGACGCGCACGTTGTTGGCTGCGGTCATCGGCCACTGGGTCGGGTTTTGCATCACGACGGCGACGCGGGAGTGCAGGGCGCGCGGGGCGACGGTCCGGGTGTCGACGCCGTCCCAGATGACGGTCCCGGCCTCGGGTAGGTACAGGCCGGTGATGAGCTTGGCCAGCGTCGACTTGCCCGAGCCGTTCTCCCCGACCAGCGCCACCACCTCCCCGCGGCGGAGCACGAGGTCGACACCCTCCAGCGCCCGCTCGTCCTGGCCGGGATAGCTGAAGCAGACCCCGGCGAGCTCGATCACCTCAGGATCACCCGCCCGCCCGTCGACCAGTGCCGCGGTGGGAGCGGTTCTGCGGCGGGCAGCGGCGTCGTCGAGACAGAGCTGATAGAGATCGAGGTAGTAGCCGGTCTCGAAGAGGTGGTTGGTCGTGTACAGCGTGCTGGACACGGCCGAGGCCGCCGTGCGCATGGCCAGCGCAGCCGCACCGGCGAGGGCCAGCGGTAGCGAGCCGGTGTAGACGAGCATGCCGAGGATGAGGTAGCCCAGCCCGGTGCCGACCCCGGCGAGGGTGCGCCCGGTGAGCAGGTTGCGGGTCTTGCGGTGCTCCACGCGGATGGTCTCCGTGGTGAGTTGTTCGGCGATCCGGCGGTGCTCGCCGAGCAGCACGTCCTGGGTGGTGTAGGCGCGTACCTCGGCGGCGTCGCGGCGCTCGGTGATCAAGTTGCCGGTGACGCTGAGGCGGCGCATCCGGGAGTTCATCCGGAGAAACGAGTCGAAGGAGAGCTTGGCGTTGCGGACACTCGCCCAGCCCTGCGGTGCTGCGGCCAACAGCACTGCAGGTGCGAGAACTGGGTGCAGCACCCCGGCGGTCACGACGGCGGCGGCCATCGAGATGAGCGCCGCGATGAGGTCACTGACCTCGCGGGCACCCGACCGGACCCGGCTGAGCCCGGCCCCGGCGGCGCGGTCGACGAGGGCGGAGAAGTCGGCGTCGTCGAAGGCGACCAGGTCGACCTCGATGAGCGCCGCGTGCAGCGCGTCCTGTGCCCGCAGTTCGATCAGCGGGCTGAGGGCGGCCTGCACCGCACCGACCGCGGCGTCCAGGAGCCCGCCTACGGCATAGGCGGCCACGACGGCCGCGAGCGCCGGCATCGCTGCCACCAGCCGTTCCGGCGTCGGACCTTGCTCCAGGAGCTGGGTGAACACGTTGGCCGTGGCCAGCAGCCCGAACGCGGTGGCGCACCCGGAGAGCAGCTGGACCGCTGCCGCGAGCAGGGTCAGCCGCGGGGAGGCGGCCCAGGCCCATCGGATCACCAGCGCCGCGGTGCGCGGGGCAGCTCGCGCGACCTCCCGCATGCCCGCCTTCGTGACGGCCTCGAAGCCCTGCACCCAGTACGGCGTCTCGATGTCGTCGACACCGATCAGCGGGGTGTCGTCCGTGGACACAGATTCCGGCAACCGAGCCACCTCCAGCCACCTCCAGCCAGCGCGGTCCGGTGCCGCCGGATGATGGTGCCCGACCCGAGGGCGGGAAGCCAGGCGGGTACACCTCCGCCGGTGCGGCGCCAGCCCACCGGGCGAGTCGCCACTCGCCGGAGTCGACGGCGGACGACTCGTCCGGCCCCAGCAATTCCCGGTCATCGACCGTCCGGTCGGATCGAGCACCAGTTGCAGCATCCCGCGATAGACGGCTCCGGGGTAGTAGCCCTCCGCCGAGGTCCGCTCGCTCCAGAAACCGGTGATCAGCAGCCCGTCGAACGAACGGCACTTCCGTCCAGACCTACTGGACGGAAGTGCCGTTCGTTCGGATGCTGCCGCGGGGAACGACGCGCCTTGTCGGGTTCGGCAGCCTCGCCGGGCGCCGGGACACCGACGGTCGTTTTCGAGAGCACCTCACATGGTGATCTTGAAACGACCGTGGGAGCGGGTCGAGGTGGAAGGCTCCGGCCGGCGAGCAAGGGCGAAGCAAGAGGGTAACATCGCGCCTTGTGGAGCTTGAGCAGATCGGTATCGGACATCCGGCAGTCAAAGATGCTTGGACTCAACTGGTCAGAGCGCCACCGGGTATGATCATGATGGAATCCGACCCGTGGAGCGATGTACGTGGCAAGTGGGAATGAAGTGATCGACGATGAGCGTGACGCAATCATGATTGGA
>JBOHEO010000107.1:0-18700 GCA_050701055.1 Pseudonocardia sp.
CAGAAGGTGTCCGGCTGCCTACGAACCATCACCGGCGCCGAACAGTTCTGCGCCATCCGCAGCTACCTCGCCACCGCAGCCAAACACGGCATCAACTTCTTCACATCACTCACCACCCTCGCCGAGGACCGTCCCTGGCTGCCCGAAACCGCCTGACACCTCGTCACGCGATCTCGAGGACCTGACCAGTTACAAGACGGCCGGTCCCGGCATGCCCACGCCGAAGCAGGCGATGATGATGATGATGTGCCAGCCGAGGTAGAAGGCCATCTGGACGCGCGCGGCGACGAGGTCTCCGGCCGGCGCGGCCTCGGCGAGCACGGTGATCGTCAACACTGCGGTGTACCCGCTGGACCGGGACGCGGGCCCGGTCAGCCGGTCGGCACGCTGACCACGATGGTTGTACCTGATCCCGGCCGGGATCGGATCTGTAGCGAACCGCCCACCAGCTCCGCCCGTTCGGCCATGCCGCGCAGCCCGTAGCCCGAGCGGGTCGTGTCGTGGCTGATGTCGAAGCCGGTGCCGTTGTCGCTCACCTCGAGGTGGACCGTGCCACCGTGGACGCCGAACCCGATCCGGACCGTGGTGGCGTCCGCGTGCTTCTGCACGTTCTGCAGTGCCTCCTGGGCGATCCGGTACAGCGCGATCTCCACGTGCTCGGGCAGGCGGTCCTCGCTCAACGACGTGGTGACGTCGAGCTCCGGCCGGGTGTGGCACAGGCTGGCCAGGCCACCGGCGAGACCCAGGTCGTCCAGCACGGGCGGGCGCAGCCCGCCGATCGCCGCGCGGGCCTCGTCGACGGCGAGGTCGGCGAGCTCCCGGGCCTTGGCGAGCTGCGTCGCCGCGTACGTGGGCTCGTCTTGCATCGTGCTCGCCGCAGCATCGAGGTGGTAGCCGAGGGTGACCAGGCGTTGGGAGATCCCGTCGTGGATGTCGCCGGCGAGGCGGCGGCGCTCGTTCTCCTGCGCGGCGATCACCTGCTCGGTGAACTGCTCGTGACCCCGTTCCCGGGCAGCCAGGCGGCGGTGCAACCGTGCGGCGTGCAGCGCGCCCGCCACGAGCCGCCCGATCATGGTGAGCAGCCGGATGTCGCGCTCGGTGAACTCGCGCCGCGCCGCGGTGTGCACGTTGAGCACCCCGATCAGCCCGGCCGGGTCGCTGGTCATCGGCACCGAGGCCATCGAGGTGAAGTCCTCGCCGCGCAGGGCCGGGATGGCGACGTAGCGGGGGTCGTCGCGCTTGGAGTCGACGAGCACCACCGGGTGGCCGTGCTGGGCCACCCACCCGGTGACCCCGGTCCCGATCGGCAGCTGCACCCGGCCGACGTGGGCGTCGAACGGTGGGGTGGCGCCGGTGAGGGCGAGCGAGCGACCGGCGTCGTCGAGCACGTGCACGAAGCAGACGTCGGTGGCGGACGCGTTGGTGATCAACCGGGCGACGGCCGCGGCGAGCGGCTCGACCTCCGGGCCGGTCGAGGTGGCCTCGATGATGGCGAGCAGCAGCGCGTTCTCCCGCTCGAGGTCGGTGGGCCCGGGCCGGCTCATTGGAAGATCCCCTCGCGCAGCGCCGCGGCCACCGCGCCGGCGCGGTCGCCCACCGAGAGTTTGCGGTAGATCGAACGCACATGGCTCTTCACGGTCTCGTCGCCGACCGTGAGTCGGGTCGCGATCGCGCGGTTGGACAGCCCCGTCACCATCAACGCCAGCACCTCGCTCTCGCGGTGGGTGAGCCCGTGGCGCGCCCCGGGCCAGAACTCGCCGCTCTGCATCCGCGCCGCCGAGGCCACCGCCCGTCCGGCCATCACCGGGTCGATCACGGTCTCACCGGCGTACACGAGCTCGAGCTGGCGCACCAGGTCCTCGCCGGTGATCCGCTTGAGCAGGTAGCCCGCGGCGCCCGCGCGCAGCGCCTGGAACAGGTACTGCTCGTCGTCGTACACGCTGAGCAACACGACCCGGCGATGCGCGGAGCGCTCGCGCAGGCGCCGGCACAGGTCGAGCCCGCTCGCTCCGGTCAGCCGCACGTCGCAGAGCACGATGTCGGGATCGAGGCCCTCGACGACCGGCACGGCGTCGTCGCAGCCCTCGGCCTCGCCGACCACCCGCACCCGCCCCCGGAACGGGGCGAGCATCGCCTTGAGCCCGTGGCGCACCATCTCATGGTCGTCCACGAGCACGATGCGCAACGGGACCGGGACCATGCCGCGCACCCTACGACCCGTGCACCGGCCGCATCCGCAACGAGCGGCACTTTCGTCCGCTAGACGTGGACGAGAGTGCCGCTCGTTCGGTCCTCGCCGCTATCCCCCCGTCGACCCCCGGGGTGGGGGACGGCAGCCATCCGCGTGCCTCCTACCGTCGGTGCGATGGCGGACAAGGCGTTCCGGATGGCGCGCGCAGCGCGGATGGCCACCGGTCGCCGCCCCGTGATGCTCGCGATCGCCGGCGACAGCGCGGCGGGGAAGACCACCCTGACCCGTGGCCTGGTCGACGTGCTCGGTCGGGAGCGGTGCCTGTCGATCTGCGTGGACGACTACCACCGCTACGACCGGCAGGAACGCTCCGTGCTGCCGTTCACCGCGTTGCATCCGCACTGCAACCACCTCGACATCATGGAGCAGCACCTCCAGCTCCTGGCCACCGGGCAGCCGATCCTCAAGCCGGTTTACGACCATTCGACCGGCCTCCTGGCCCGACCGGAGCTCGTCGAGCCGCACGAGTTCGTCATCGTCGAGGGCCTGCTCCCGCTGCACAGCAAGCTTGCGCGGGCGTGCTTCGACGTCACCGTCTACCTCGACCCGCCCGAGGAGGTGCGGCGCGGCTGGAAGATCGCCCGCGACACGCGCCAGCGCGGCTACGCGGCCTCCCAGGTGCACGCCGAGCTGCAGCGGCGCGAGCCCGACTCGGAGGCGTTCATCCGCCCCCAACGCGGGCACGCCGACATCGTGGTGTGCTTCGCCCCGATCGCGGGCCGGGACGACCCGCCGGACACCCCGCTGTCGGCTGAGCTCGTGCTGCGCCCGACGATCCGCCATCCCGACCTGACCGGCGCGCTCGACCCACCGCCGCGAGCCCCTCATGTGCACCTCGCCCGCGGTCGCATCGGAGCTCTGCCCGCCCACAGCGCCGAGCAGGTCGCGGTGACCGAGGTGCTGCGCTCCGAGCAGCACGCCCCGGGCCGGGCGATCCACCTCAAGCTGGGCCGCGACACCGACGGCCGCCCGGTGGACACCCTGCACGTGCACGGCTACGTGCCGCCGGAGCAGAGCCGCGACGCGCAACGGGCCATCTGGGCGTTGCTCGGCGAGCGCGGCGACCCGCCGGCCGTGCTGGGTCGGGTCGGCCACGACAGGCGCAGCGAGCCGCTCGCGATCGCGCAGCTTCTCCTGCTCTACCACCTGCTCGACGCGGCGCGGTAGCGCGGAGATCGTTACCCGCCTGCCGGTACGAACCGCCGATCCAGCGACGCCGCGCCGGCCCCGGCCCAGAGCAGGTAGAGCATCGCCGCCAGCAGCGCCGGTGCCAGCCCGAGGTGGAACGGCCCGCCGACCTGCACCCCGGCCGTCGCGATGGCGCCGATCATGTTGACGGCCAGCCCGAGGGCCGCCAGCCGGGTGGCCAGACCGACGATCAGCATGAGGCCGCCGCCGAGCTCCAGCAGGCCGACGAGGTACACGATCAGGCTCGAGTCGGGAAGCCCGTAGCGCACGAACTCCGCGAGCTCGAACTCGTGGAGGAAGAACTTCGGGAGCGAGAACAGGACGAAGATCAGCCCGGTGAGGATGCGTACGGTGGCTGTTGCGGTGCCGGCCCGGCCGCTGACTCGGCTCCGGAAGAAGGACTGTCGGATCATGTGCTGACCCTTCGGCAGGCAGGCGATCGGGGCCTGCAGTCTGCGCTGACCCGCGCAGCCGAACACAGCCGGGGTCACGTCCGAGCAGACCGAGCAACCGGTTCTGCGGGAGAGCCTCCCTGCGCGCATCCGCTGCGGGGAGAGAGTCCTGGTCCGTAAGGTTTCACGGCCGGACGAAGGCTTCGGGCACTTGAACTCGCCGCGCGGCCCGCAGCCGGTGCTTGTGCGCACTGGCCCCAGAACTGGCCGATGCCGACGTCCGGCGGCTGGTGCTGGAGCCGTCGCCGCACGAACGCGCCGACCGCGTCATCCTTCGTGCGGGGTTCTCGCGCGTCGCTGCTCCTCCGACATACGAGCACATGCGGTCTTACGAAGAGCCGTTGCCAGATCGAGACGACCGTGCTGAACGACGCGCCGATCCGCATTCTCGGCCGGGTGCTGCGGCAGCGCGTCGTGCTGTTCAGCCGGACGAGTCGGCGCGGGACTGAGCCGGCGAGGTCCTGCGCAGGTCCTAGCTAGGCCCGCAGCCGCTCGATGGGCTGCCCGGTGACGTCGGCGATCAGCTCGTAGTCCTTGTCGACGTGCAGCACGACCAGGCCGCCGAGTTCGGCCGCTGCGGCGATGAGCAGGTCGGGCACGGACGGCGCCCGGTGCATACCCCGGTCGGCGAGCAGCGCCTGCACCTCGACCGCGCGGTCCTCGACGGCGGGGGTGAGGTACTCGATCGACAGCAGCGACAGCGGTGGCCTGGCGGCACCGGCGCGGAGTTCTATGCCGGACCGCGCCGAGAAACCGATCTCCAAGCGGGTTGCCGAGGTGATCCGCACGAGCACCCGCTGGATGCGGTCATGCCACAGAACCGCCTCCGGACTCGCGCTCATCCGCACCAGGGCTGACTTGTCTGCGAGCCACATCACTCCCATGCCTTCCGCATGACCTCCGGATCGTTGAGGTCGGCGAAAGTCTCGGCGAACTGGCGTAGGTCCTCAACCGTGCACGTCTGCGTGGGTCGCCCGGCGACCTGTGCGATCTGCCGGCGCAGGTACTCGCTACGCGAGAGCCCCAGGCGTTCTGCGTTCGCATCAATGCCCGCCAGCACGTCCGGTGGCACGTCGCGGATCAGGATGTCGGTCATCGGCTCACCTCCGGCTTTGACGATAGCAGCTGATATCCGGCGCCGCTCGTGCTGCCTGTACTACCGCGCACCCGGCGGCGACCCGCGGTCTGCCCGGCGGGAACCGGCCCGGCCCGACGATGCACGGCGCGTCCGGGTCGCCGACGAGCAGCAGCGGCGCGACGGCGACGTGCGGCTCGTCGACGAGGCAGGCCGTGAAGAACAGGGTGTGCATCGCGATACCGCCCTCGACCATCAACCGGGCGACCATCGTGGGGTGCCTCGACTGCATGGCCGCCCGATGAGCAGCTTTGCACCGTCGATCAGCGGTGGTACTGCTCTCCCCATCGCCCCGCAGGCCCGGGGCGGCCACCAGGCCCTCGCCGACGAGCGCCTGGTGGAGATCGACGCGCAGGAGTTGTTCACCGACGGTTGGGAGCGGCGTGCGACGGGGTGAGTTGTGGCGTTGCCCCTCGTCCGTGCGTGACCGCGTCATTCTGCTGGTGAGTTCGCAAACCCTGATCGACCAGGGCGTGACGATGCTCTACGGTGTCGAGGCCGACGCCGAGGACCCCGGCCCGCTGCTGCTGGTCGAGCCGGTCCTGGTCGGTTTGCTCCATGCCGAGTGCCCGCCCGTGGCGGGTCTGAGGATCGGTCAGCCTCACACCGTGGGATGCCCGCCACCCAGCAGGAACTCCCGCGACGACACCGACACGTCGCTGAACAGCTGTTCGTCGCCGTCGGCCCGAAGCTGCGCCTTCCAGGCGTCCTCGAGATCGGCAGCCAGTTGGGCCGCCCCCCGGCGGTTGTCCGTGAACCGCCGCTCGATCACCGTGCGGGCCACGGCGAGCTTTCCCTTACCGCGGAGCACCGACGCGCCGAACTGGCGGCAGACCAGGTACTCGATGCTCGGCGCGCGGGTCCGATCGGCGGCACCGTCAGTGCTCGCTTCGGCCAGCCCGAGCCGGTCCACCGCCCGGTGCAGGGCGAGCAACGGGGCGCGCAGCCCAGCCTCGGACTTGCGCATCTGCCAGCCGATCCAGATCGGGACGCGGCGCACGTCGTTGTCCGCGACGACCGGGAGCGCCGGGCCCACCACCGTCTGGTAGTCGCCGGCCCGACCGACCAGCCGCTCGGTGTGCTCGTCGCTGGGGAGCTCGAACTGCTGCTCGCGCAGGAGTTGCCCCACCACCTGCGGCAGGACGTCGGCCGGGCCGGTGCCGGGGGCGCGCAGGCCGGCGAGACCGCTGTTCACGGCGGCGAGCCGGGCCCGCGACGCGCCGCTCACGGCCAGCTGCAGGTGCAGGAACGTCAACTCGTCGAGCACCGTCATCGAGCACGCGAGCACGCCGATCGCCGGGAACTGCCCGAGGAACGACAGGATCGCGTGCATCGAACCCGGGCGGGCCGGGCCGACGAGGGTGACGGGTAGGCATCCCTGCGCGGCATTGCTCGCGCGCCGATGGTCGGCCACCCGCCGGTACCTGCCGCGGGCCGTGGACCGGTCGTGCGGGAGCACCAGGAACCAGTTGCCCGTCCGGTAGCCCGGGCGGGTGTCGGCCAGCCACAGCCCGAGCCCGCGGTCCTCGCAGTGCCGGGCGAGCCGGTCGGCGATCTGCAACCGGATGTCGGCGCTGGGTCGTTGCAGCGCGATCGAGAACCGGATCGCCATCGACGAGGAGCGGGCGGGCTCGATCGCGCGTCCGCCGATGCCGCCGCTCTCCTGGAACGAGTTCGTCGGGGGTAGCTGTGCCGGGCACTGGAGGGTGAGCAGTGGCGCCTCGCCCGCGTGCAGCGCGGTCTCCGCGATGTGCTGGAGCGTGTCCAGCACCGCGAGGCCGTGCCGGAGCAGCATCCGCTTCGGCTCGTCCTCGATGGAGATCACGCCGTCGAACGTCTGCGCCGACTCGTGCTGGAACGTCAGGTTGGGCCGTTCGGAGCCGTGGAAGGTGGCCAGGTCGTCGGCGCAGTGTTCGAGCTGGACCCAGGCCCCGTGCTGGTGCTCGCGCGAGCCCGGGTGCACCGGGGAGTCGCCGATCCGCGTTCCGATGACCAGACCCACGCCGTTGGCACCCGACGAGAGTGTCTCGGCGAAACCGCTGCCCGCCGGGTCTCGGGCGACGATCTTGACTAGCCCGCCGGGCCGGTCCACCAGGTGATGGATCTCGAACTCGACCTGCATGGACGGCTCGTGCAGCACCCGGTACCCGGCGCGGGCCAGGTCCGCCAGTGCGCGGGTGCTGGCTCCCGATCCGTCGGGGACGGTGTCGGCGGAGCGCGGGTCGAAGCCGTGCGCAGGTTCGGTGGAGCGCGGGTCGAAGCCACGGCCGGCGTCGGTGGAGCGCGCGTCGAAGCGGCGTGGCCAGGTGGCGGTCATCGGCCGCGGCCGAGCACGGAGAAGAACCGGGCGTCGCCCCGCACGCGCGCCACGTCGACGCCGTCCAGCCAGCGCGGTGCGCCCAGCCGGACGAGTTCGGCGGTCTCGCGGACCGTCCGCCTGCGGTACAGCAACGTCACGGCCCCGACCAGCGGCACCACGACCATGGTCGCGAACGCGAGCTGCACCCAACCGCCCGGCAGCCCCGCCGCGACGACACCACCGACGGCTGCGACGACGCCGATGCAGATGTTGGCTACCGCCCGCGGCAGTGCCCGCAGGTGCCCGGCGATCGAGTGCCGGTCCGACAGCGCCAACCGGGTGTAGAGGAAGCCGGGCACCAGCAGCAGCACCGCGATGACGGCGTCGGCGTCGGCGACCGCACCCAGCGCGGGCCGGGCCTCGGGACCGAACGGCCAGCCGAGCCGGGCGAGGAACGCGGCGAGGACGTATCCGACGATCGCGACGAGTAGCGCGTACAGGCACACGCTGCGTGGACCGGCCGCCGTGGTGTCGCGCAGCAGCATGCCGGCCCGGATCTGGACGGGGGTCCCGATCGCGGCGGTTTGCATCGAGCCGCGCCAGTTGGCGTGCGCACGGCTGCTGGTCGGGTCGTTCTCCAGCGCCATGTCCAGGTAGAGCTCCTCGGTGTAGAGCTCCTTCGCGGCCTGCCGGAGCTGGTCGGGGAACAGCCGGGGATGGCGCAGGATCGAGCTGTCGACAGTACCCTGTTCGCCGGTCGTACCCTCGCCCGCCACCGCGACCATCGCCAGGCTCGTGCAGGCGACCATGCGCTGGGTCGGGACGGCGATGCCGGCCTGCGCGGCGTCCCAGCGGCGGCGGCGGACCAGGTCGGCGAGGGTGCGCAGGGTCGTCTGCATCTGCAGCTCAAGGATCTTGCTCGACGCCCGCCTCGGGACGCGGCGTTCGTTCTCCAGGCGCTGGGCGAGGACGGTCAGGTCGGTGTGCAGGATCTCGGCGGTGCGGGCGTCGGCATCGGTGCTCAGGTACATCCGCGCGATGTCCACCCCGGCCTCGGTCTCGACGACCAGGTGGTACGCGGGGATGGAGGAGGAGATGTGGCTGCGGTACTCCAGGCAGTAGCCGTCGGCGCTGGACCGCAACAACCGGGTGATCCGACGCCCGGGCTCGTCCTCCGGGGCGACGTGCAGCGGTGTCTCGTAGGTGAGCAGATGCTCGTCGGTGGCGGGCTCCAGGGCGACGATCAACAGTTCGTTGTCGAGCGCGATGTCGAACAGTTCGAAGAAGTCGGCCAGGACCCCCTCGTGCTTGTCGAGCACGGCGAGGGCGAGCGAGCGATACTGCGCTCCCTGGCCCTCGACCAGACCGTCGGCAAGCGGCTCATGACTTCTCGGGAGTACCGACTCCGGCCGGTGGCGCTCGGTCATCAGGATGTCGATCGCCTGCTGTACCAGCCACTCGGACTCGTGTGCCCGGTGCAGGAACCGGTGCAGGTCCGAGCCGGGGGTGGCCGCGGGAAGGCTGTCGAGGATGCCGCGCAGCAGCCGGAACAGCCCCGACGCGAGCAGCCGGCTGGCCTCGTACTGGGTCAGCCGGGGGAGTCGGGCACCGGCGGCGTCCCGGATCTCCACCGGGGCGGCGCTCTGCCGGGAGATCCGGGCGACCGGAACCCAGATCCGATCCGCGCGCCGGCCGTCCTCGTGTGGACTCGCGCTGCGCAGCTCCCGGGACAGGGTGGCAGCCCGGCGCTGTCCCGAATCCAGCATCCGAAGGCTGATGTCGATCTCGGTGATCCGCCGCGCCACCCGGTGATCGGTGAGGGTGAGCCGCTCGGTGAGCCGGCGGACGTGGTTGAGTCGCAGCGCCGAGTCCAGGAAGGACAGGCCGATCGCGGCGCCGGCACCGAACTGGCGGGGTGGCGCGCCCGGCACCGGGACACTCATGATCGCGTGTTGTAACGCGGTCCTGCCGTCCACCGGTCCCTCCAACGTCCGCCGCACCCGGTCGGCCCGTCGACCGGGGGTGTCGCTCCGGCCCGCGTCAGATTACTCGGAAGGGTGATCGGCGGCGAGATTGTGGGGGGCGCCGACCGGATGCCGGATCTCGGGCAACGATGCCCATGGGCCGAGTGTGCCCATCACCGGTCCCCGCCGCACGTTGATTACGGCAAGCCGTTGCGCACTGAGGTCACCACCTCGCGCTGGGTCCGGCTGCAGGGCGGCGGGGCTACCGGTCGTGTCGCCGGACGCGACCCCGGAGCCTGGAGGTCCTGGGTCGCTGTGTCGAGCCTGAGGTCGGACGGGCCGGGCTCAGAGGGACAGGAGACGATCGAAGAAGCTCCGGTAGCGACGCAGCGCGAGCCGCAGGTCCTCGGTGGAGGTCTCGTCGGCGTCGAGTCCGTGCTCCAGGCTCTGGCGCTGCTTGCGGAACAGCTCCTCGAGCTCCTCGAGCAGCTCGCCGACCAGTTCGTCGGCTGCCCTGACGGCCTGGCGGGGCTCGTCGACGAAGGTGCCTTTCACCGCGTTCCAGCGCGAGCCGTAGTCGTCGGCCCGATCCCTGGGGACGAGCCGTTCGCGCCCCTCGGCATCTGTCCCGGATGGGTCGGCCCTGCTCGTCGGAACGGCCGGTCGGTCGGAATCGGCTCCGTCGCGCACGGTGGGGGTCTCGGCGGTGCGTGCGGTGTCGGGACCGACCGCGCCCGCGGCCGGTGCCGAAGTCCGGGTCGGTCGCGGTGCTCGTCGCGGCTCCGCCGTGACTGAGGTTCCTGGGGCCGGCACCTGCATCCCCGGCACCTTCGGTGTGGCCTTCTCGCCCGGGTTCGGCGGTCGGGTCGGGACGGGCGACGTCGGTGGCGTGATGGTCGGGGGTGCTCATCGCGGGTGCTCCTCAACGGGCCGGTCCGTGGTCCGGGTGTCGGCGTCGGTGTGGGCGGATCGGACGACGCGGTGCCCCTCGTGATCGGCGCGATCGCTGCGATCGGTGGGGTCCGCGTGCCGTTCGTGCCCGAGCAACGCCTCGACCAGATGCCGGTAGGAAGTCACGGCGTGGCGCTGCCGTTCGGTGTCCTCGGTCCCGTCGACCGAGGAGTCGTGCACCGTGCGCGCCTCGCGGTAGTGGTGGACGACATCGGGGTGCTCGACGGAGATGTCCTCGGCGCGCCGGTCGAAGTCGTCGACCGGGTAGCCACGGGTACACATGATCTCGACGACCAGTTGGTCGGCATCGCGCAGCGAGCGGGAGGGGTCATCGACGAAGCCGCGCTGGACACTGTTCCAGGACTCCTCGAAACGGGCGCGCTCGTCGGGTCGGAGGTCGCGGATGTCGAGCTTGCGGTGCCGAAGCTCGCGCTCGGAGAGCTCAGCTTCCGCGGCCTTGCGGTCGCCGGTTGCGGAGACGCTGCGCTCGTACTCCGGTCCGAAGTGTTCCTGGAGCCGCTCGGAGCGCCGGCGGCGGGCGAGCGCGGCGCCGGCCGCCGCGAGTGCGACCACCAGCACGATGAGGACGACGATCAAAATGATCACGGTGGTGTTCACCGAAACTACCTTTCTGTTAAAATGGTGACACAGGTCACACTCTACTGGGTGAACTTCCCATACGTGGTCCCCGAGGATGACCCGGCATCAAACCTCTCGTTGACCGTGGGCGCGTCACTGTGTTCTGGTTCAGCCCGACGGCAGTGGAGGAAGCCGGTGGGAATCCGGCGCGGTCCCGCCACTGTCACCGGGTAGCGGGCGTCCACCTCGAAGGCCACTGCCGGCCGGAGCCGGTGGGAAGGTCGGGCGATCCCGTGCTGATCCGGGAGCCAGGACACTCGCCGCCGTCGCCGCTACCGATGCAGGGCGAGGACCCTCGAGGAGGCACGATGACGGCTGCACCGTCCCCTGTCCTGCTGCTGTCCACCGCGGACACCGAGCTGCTCGCCGCGCGCGATTGCGGCGCGCTCTATCGCACGGCGAACCCGGCCCGGGTCGAGCCGGCCGGACTCCCGACGCTGCTCGACGGTGTGTCCGTCGTGGTGCTGCGGCTGCTGGGGGGGCGCCGGGCGTGGCCCGAGGGCGTCGACGCCCTGGTCGCGTCCGGGCTGCCGGTGGTGTTGCTGGGTGGGGAGGCCGGGCCCGACGCCGACCTGATGGCCGCCTCCACCGTGCCCGCCGGGGTGGCGTCCGAGGCGCTGGCCTACCTCGCTGCCGGCGGGTTGGACAACCTGCGCGAGCTGCACCAGTTCCTCTCCGACACGGTGCTGCTCACCGGAGAGGGCTTCGCCGCGCCGGCGCCCACGCCGGAGTTCGGCGTGCACGGCTCGCGAACCGCCGACCCGGCCCGTCCGACCGTGGGGGTCGTCTTCTACCGGGCACACGAGCTGTCGGGCAACACGGCGTTCGTGGACGTGCTGTGCGACGCGATCCAAGCGCGGGGGGCAAACGCGCTGCCGGTGTTCTGCGGGTCGCTGCGCGGCCTCACGGGAAGCGCAGGCGAAGCGCGTCTCGACACCACACGGAGCGCAACCGGAGCGTGCGTCGACACCGTGCCGAGCGCGGGTGAAGCGCGTCTCGCCACCGCGCCGAGTGCAGGCGGAGCGCGGATAGACACCGGCGCCGACCTGATGGAGCTGCTCGGCCGATGCGACGCGCTGGTCACGACGGTGCTCGCCGCCGGCGGCACGGTGGCGTCGACCTCGAGCGCCGGAGGTGCCGAGGACGCGTGGGACGCGGGTGCGCTGGCCGCGCTGGACGTGCCCGTCCTGCAGGGGCTCTGCCTCACCATCTCCCGGGAGACGTGGGCCGCCTCCGACGCCGCGCTCTCGCCGATGGATGCGGCGATGCAGGTGGCGATCCCCGAGTTCGACGGCCGGATCGTCACCGTGCCGTTCTCGTTCAAGGAGACCGAACCCGGCGATGACCTGCCGGTCTACCGGGCCGATCCGGAACGGGCCGCGCGGCTGGCCGGTCTGGCCGTCCGGCACGCGCGGCTGCGCGCGATCCCGGTGACACAGCGCAAGCTGGCGATCATCCTGTCGAGCTACCCGACCAAACACGCCCGGGTGGGCAACGCCGTCGGCCTCGACACGCCGGCGTCGGCGGTGGTGTTGCTCCGGGCGTTGCGCGACGCCGGGTACACGGTGGGCGAGTTCCCCGAGCACAGCGACACCCTGATCCACACCCTGATCGCCGCCGGCGGGCACGACGTCGAGTGGCTGACCGAGGACCAGCTCGCCGCGGCGCCGTCCCGGGTGGGATCGGCGCAGTACCGGGAGTGGTTCGAGGCGCTCCCGGCGTCGCTCACCGACGGTATCCGGGAGCAGTGGGGCGAGCCGCTGGGCTCGCTGTACGTGGACCGCACGGGAGACATCGTGCTCGCCGCGCTGCGGTTCGGGAACGTGCTGCTGATGATCCAGCCGCCGCGCGGGTTCGGCGAGAACCCGGTCGCGATCTACCACGACCCGGCCCTGCCGCCCTCGCACCACTACCTGGCGGCCTACCGCTGGCTGGAGGCTGGTGTCGATCAAGGCGGGTTCGGCGCTGACGCGGTGATCCACCTCGGCAAGCATGGCACGCTGGAATGGCTGCCGGGCAAGGGGCTCGGGCTGTCGGCGAGCTGCGCGCCCGATGCCGTGCTCGGCGAGCTGCCGCTGGTGTACCCGTTCATCGTCAACGATCCCGGCGAGGGTACCCAGGCCAAACGCCGGGGCCACGCCGTCGTCGTCGATCATCTCGTGCCGCCGATGGCCCGCGCCGACACCTATGGCGAGATGGCCAAGCTGGAGCAGCTCCTCGACGAGTACGCGACCGTGCAGGACCTCGACCCGGCCAAGCTCCCCGCGCTGCGCACCCAGATCTGGGAGGTCGTGACCGCTGCCCAGTTACATACCGACCTGCACGTCGACGCGGCCCCCGGCGATGACGATTTCGACGACTTCGTCCTGCACATCGACGGTTACCTCTGCGAGGTCAAGGACGTCCAGATCCGCGACGGGCTGCACGTCCTCGGCGGCGCTCCCGAGGGGGACGCGCAGGCCAACCTCGTGCTCGCGATCCTGCGGGCGTCGCAGGTCTGGGGCGGGCGCCGGGCGCTACCCGGGTTGCGGGCGGCGATCGCGGCGTGGGCCGGGCTCGACGAGCAGGCGCTGCTCGCCGCACCGGGGGAGCGGGTGCCCGCTCCCGGCATCCGCGTGGGCATCCCCGGTCGGGGCGAGGACGTGCGGCTGGCGCGGCTCGTCGCCCACGTCGGTGGGTCCGGCGTGACCGGTGCCGATCTCGTCGACGTGCTCGAGGCCGTCGCCCGGCGCCTCGTCGAGGGTGTCCAGGCCCGCGGTTGGACCGGTGGTGCGTCGGCGTGTGCGGAGGAACTGGGCGAGGAGGTGCCTGACGTCGTCGCGGTACTGGAGTTCGGGTGCGCCGAGGTCGTCCCACGGCTGGCGCGTACCACCGACGAGATCACGGGTGTGCTGCACGCACTCGACGGAGGCTACGTACCGGCCGGACCGTCCGGATCGCCGACCCGCGGCCTGGTCAACGTGCTGCCCACCGGGCGCAACTTCTACTCGGTCGACCCGAAGGCGATCCCGTCGCGGTCGGCGTGGGCGGTGGGCTCGGCGCTGGCCGACTCGTTGCTCGCCCGGCACCTCTCCGACACCGGGACCTATCCGCGGTCGGTCGGCCTCACCGTGTGGGGCACGTCCGCGATGCGCACGCAGGGTGACGACCTCGCCGAGATTCTCGCGCTGATCGGCTGCCGGCCGGTGTGGGACGAGGCGTCGCGGCGGGTCACCGGGTTCGCCGTGATCCCACTCGACGAGCTGGGCCGCCCCCGCATCGACGTCACCGTCCGCATCTCCGGGTTCTTCCGCGACGCGTTCCCGCACGTCATCACCCTGCTCGACGATGCGATCGCCGCCATCGCCGAACTGGACGAGCCGCCCGAGCAGAACTACCTGCGCGCCCACGTCGAGGCCGACACCGCCGAGCACGGCGACCGTCGCCGGGCCACGTCGCGGATCTTCGGGTCCAAGCCGGGTGCGTACGGGGCGGGGCTGCTCCCACTGATCGACGCCCGCAACTGGCGCAGCGACGCCGACCTCGCCGAGGTCTACGCCGTCTGGGGTGGCTATGCCTACGGCCGCGGGCTCGACGGCCGGGAGGCACGGGCGGACATGGAGCAGTCGTATCGCCGTATCGCCGTGGCGGCGAAGAACCAGGACACCCGCGAGCACGACATCGTCGACTCCGATGACTACTTCCAGTACCACGGCGGCATGGTCGCCATGGTGCGGGCGCTGACCGGACGCTCCCCGGCGGCGTATGTCGGGGACTCCGCGGTGCCCGACGCGGTCAAGACCCGCACGCTCGCGGAGGAGACCAAACGGGTGTTCCGCGCCCGCGTCGTCAATCCGAAGTGGATCGCCGCGATGCAGCGCCACGGCTACAAGGGAGCGTTCGAGCTCGCGGCCACCGTGGACTACCTGTTCGGCTACGACGCCACCGCGGGGGTGGTGGACGACTGGATGTACGCCCGGCTCGCCGAGTCCTACGTGTTCGACGAGACCAACCGCGCGTTCATGGCGCAGAGCAACCCGTGGGCGTTGCGCGGGGTCACCGAGCGACTGCTGGAGGCGGCAGACCGCGGGATGTGGGCCAAACCCGACGACGCAGTCCTCGATCGGCTGCGCCGGACCTACCTGGATCTCGAAGGGGATCTGGAGGGTGCCGGATGAGCGGACCGCCGGTACGGAATGTGCTGGTGGGGGTGGGCGTCGGCCCGGGCGACCCTGAGCTCGTCACCGTTAAGGCGGTGAACCTGCTGGCCAGGGCCGATGTCGTGTTCGTCCCGGTCGCCGACTCGGGGGAGACCGGTCGCGCCGAGCGGACCGTGCTCCACTACGCCGAGGTGTGGCGGGTGGAGCGGGTCGTGTTCGCATTGACCCGACTCGAGCGCGACCGGGAGCGCGTCCATGACGTCACCGCCCGCGAGCGTGCCTGGGACGCCGCGGCGGCGCAGGTGGCCGCGTGGTTTACCGCGCACCCCGGTGGGACCGCGGCCTTCGCCACGATCGGCGACCCGTGCGTCTACTCGACGTTCACCTACCTCGCGGCGTCGGTCCGGGATGTGCTGGGCTCGCTCGACATCGCGCTGATCCCCGGGGTCACCGCGATGCAGGACCTCGCCGCGCGCAGCGGCATCCCGCTGGTGGAGGGCCGCGAGTCGCTCGCGCTGTTCCCGATGACGGCGGGCGCAGACCGGTTCCGGGAGGCGCTGGAGACGTTCGACGCGGTCGTGGCCTACAAGTTCGGCCGGATGCTCCCGGAGACGCTGCGGGTGCTGCGCGAGACCGGTCGTCTGGACGACGCGATCTACGGCGCCGGCCTGGGGCTGGCCGAGCAGGACGTCCGCCCGGCAAGCGAGCTGGACCCAGGTGAACAAGGCCCCTACCTGTCCACGCTGATCATCCCCCCGAAGCGCACCGCCCGCGGCGGCGCCCTATGACCCCCATGACCCCCGCCCCCCGCGGCGGCGCGCCTGCTCTCGCCGCCCGCATCGCGCCTGCTCTCGCCGCCCGCCCCGCACCCGTTCCCACCCCGCGGCCCGCCCGGCAGTCCGAGCCGCGCAACGAACGGCACTTTCGTACGGCACGTGTGTGCGAGAGTGCCGTTCGCACGCTAGGTGCGTGCGAAAGTGCCGTTCGCACACAGGAGGCGGGCGGGGCACGCCTGGGGTGCGCAACGAGCGTTTTGCCTTGGGGGTGGACACGGTGGTTGGGGTGACGGCGGCGTGCACCGGGTGCGGGGCATGTCTGCTGACCTGCCCGACGCACGCCATCCGGCCGGTCGCCCGCGCCGTTGGGCCTGCCGCGCTCCTGGTGCTGCACGAGCTGTGCACCGGCTGCCTGGAATGCATCGAGATCTGTCCGGCCGACGCGATCGGGGAGCCGCCGGTGATCGGGGAGCCGCCGGTGATCGGGGAGCCGCCGGTGATCGGGGAGCCGCCGGTGATCGGGGAGCCGCCGGTGATCGGGGAGACACGGTGGACCTGATCGCCCGGACGATCGCCGCGATCGTTCCGACCGACGCGGCTGCTCGGGGGGCCGCAGCCACGCGGCTCGATCGGATGACCAAGCCGCGCGGCTCGCTCGGTCGGGTGGAAGACGTCGGGATCACCCTCGCCGGCGTCGCCGGTGCCTGCCCGCCGCCGGTGCCCGAACCCGCGGCCGTCGCGGTGTTCGCCGCCGACCACGGGGTGCACGTGCAGGGGGTCACGCCCTGGCCGCAGGAGGTCACCGGCCAGATGGTGAGTAACTTCCTCGCGGGTGGGGCCGTGGTCAACGCGTTCGCCCGCCAGCTCGGGGCGGACGTGTGTGTGGTCGACGTCGGCGTCCAGGCCCCGCTCGATGCCGCCCCCGGGCTGCTGTCCCGGTGCGTCGCCGCCGGCACCGCGGACCTCACCGCCGGACCCGCGCTCACCCGTGAGCAGGCCCGCGCCGCCGTCGATGTCGGAATCGAGACGGCCCGTGAACTCGTCACCGCCGGGAACCGGTGCCTGCTCACCGGCGACATGGGCATCGCGAACACCACCGCGGCAGCCCTGCTGATCTGCGCCTTCACCGGTGCCGATCCGGCCGCGGCCACCGGGCGAGGGACCGGCATCGACGACGCGACGCTCGAATGCAAGATCGGGGTGGTGCGGCGCGCGCTGGCCCTGCACCGGCCCGACCCGACCGACCCGATCGGGGTGCTCGCCGCTTTCGGTGGGCTGGAACACGCCGCGCTCGCCGGGTTCGTCCTCGGTGGTGCCGCACTGCGCGTCCCCGTGCTACTCGACGGCGTCAACGCCGGAGCCGCCGCCCTGGTCGCCGCGGTGTTGTCCCCTGACGCCGTCGCGTACTGCCTGGCCGGACACCGATCAGCTGAGCCCGGACACCGGCTCGCCCTGGCCCACCTCCGCCTCGAACCGCTGCTCGATCTCGGGATGCGCCTGGGTGAGGGCACTGGGGCGCTGCTCGCGCTGCCGGTGGCGCAGGCTGCGGCGCGGGTGATGCGGGACGTCGCGACCTTCGACGCGGCCGGAGTGATCGACAAGGACGCCTGACGCCCCAACCTCAGATCATGCCGAGCAGCGCGTGCCCGTCCGGCGGCGGGGTGAGATCGACGAGGTGGTCCCGGACGGTCTCGTCCACACATGACGCCCCCGCAGGCTTGGGTTGGACCCGCCCGCCCGGTTCGGCACACCCGGCCCGACGGCAGTTCGACGGTTCACGGGCTGTCATGCTCCAGCGCCGCCAGTAAACCCTCTACCGTCACCGCGCCGCGGTAGGGACGGCCTCCGACGAACAGCGCCGGGGTGCCGCGCACGCCGTTGCGCACCCCGGAGTTGAAGTCGGCCTCGACCCGGTCCTCCACGAGTTGGCTGGCCGGCCAGACCACGGTGTCGGGATCGATCCCGATCGCCTCGGCGTGCTCGCGCAGGTCGGTCTGGCGCAGCCGGGGCTCGTTTCCGGCATAGAGCAGGGTGTGCATCGACCAGAACCGGCCCTGGAGCGCGGCCGCCTCCGACGCCACCGCGGCAGCTAGGGCGAACGGGTGCAGATCGGCCAGCGGGAAGTGTCGGAACGCGAACACGAGTCGGTCGCCGAGCTTGCTTCGGACCTCCTCGATCACCGGGGCGGCCGACCGGCAGTACGGGCACTCGAAGTCGCCGTACTCGAGCAACCTGCGTGGAGCGTCGAGCACGCCCTGGAGATGATCGTGCAGCCCGATCGGTGGGTCGAGCGGCGCGGTGTCGAACGGACCTGGGTTGATCGCGTTCCCTCCCCCTCGGCAGGATCATGGACGTGGTGGTGACCTTAACCGAGCGCGGCGACCTGAGCCGTGCCGCGCGCTCGTTCCTGCGCACCGAGTCCGGGTCGGCGGTACTGCTGCTGATGGCCGCAGCCGTCGCGCTGAGCTGGGCGAACGTCTCGTCGTCCGGGTACGAGAGTTTCTGGCACACCGAACTGTCGTTCACCCTGGGCACCGCCGAGCTCACCGAGGACCTGCGGCACTGGGTGAACGACGGCCTGATGGTGATGTTCTTCTTCAGCGTCGGGCTGGAGATCTCCCGTGAGATGACCTTGGGTGAGCTGCGTGGTGCCCGAGCGGTCGCCACGCCGGCGGTCGCTGCGCTCGGCGGTCTGGCGGTGCCGGCGGGCCTTTACTTGCTGTTCACCGCCGGCGGGCCCGGGGCGGGCGCCTGGGGGATCGCGATCTCCACCGACACCGCCGTGCTGCTCGGGGTGCTGGCGCTGGTCGGCCCGCGTTGCCCGGACCAGCTGCGGCTGTTCCTGCTCGCGCTCGCCATCGTCGACGACATCGGCGCCGTCGCCGCCATCGCGATCTTCTACACCG
>JBOHEO010000108.1:0-18674 GCA_050701055.1 Pseudonocardia sp.
ACTAGCAGGACAAGTTGCGATCCTCGGCCGCCGCGAACGACGGCCGCTGCCCCAACAAAACCAAGGATGATCCCGCCGGCAGATAGGTTGCGATCCTCGGCCGCCGCGAACGACGGCCGCTGCCCCTAACCCCCCGACCTACCGCGCCCCACCCCGGACTGTTGCGATCCTCGGCCGCCGCGAACGACGGCCGCTGCACCAGTCAGATGACCGGGTCGCTGCAGTCTGGGATGTTGCGATCCTCGGCCGCCGCGAACGACGGCCGCTGCCCCTCCCTTCAGCGAAGGGTGATCACGCCCCTGGGAGTTGCGATCCTCGGCCGCCGCGAACGACGGCCGCTGCCAAAACCCCGCCCCCGGACGCGGTCCACCCGCCCAGTTGCGATCCTCGGCCGCCGCGAACGACGGCCGCTGCCTGACTGCGAGCCCGGCTGGTCCAGCAGGACTTACTAGCAGTTGCGATCCTCGGCCGCCGCGAACGACGGCCGCTGCGACAGCAGACCAACACGACTGGTACCACCCATAACATGTTGCGATCCTCGGCCGCCGCGAACGACGGCCGCTGCGGCTTTTAGTTTCCCTATGATCGCAGAGGCCGTAGTTGCGATCCTCGGCCGCCGCGAACGACGGCCGCTGCCGGTTTGCGCGGTACTCGCGTTCGGGGCCAGACGAGTTGCGATCCTCGGCCGCCGCGAACGACGGCCGCTGCTGCGATGGGAGCCCGTCCCAGCAGTGGCGGGGAATCTGTTGCGATCCTCGGCCGCCGCGAACGACGGCCGCTGCCCTACAGGCATGACGCTGATCGGTGAGGGGTCGGGGTTGCGATCCTCGGCCGCCGCGAACGACGGCCGCTGCTGGGCGTCACACAGATCCAATATGGCGCACCCTTTTCTGGTTGCGATCCTCGGCCGCCGCGAACGACGGCCGCTGCCCGGGAGCAGGCGCGAATCGATCTCGGGTATTCAGCGGTTGCGATCCTCGGCCGCCGCGAACGACGGCCGCTGCTTTGTTGCCTACATTGACACGCCGGCTCCCTGATCATGTTGCGATCCTCGGCCGCCGCGAACGACGGCCGCTGCTGTTGTGCATAGGGCACCCAACCACAACCAAGGAGTTGCGATCCTCGGCCGCCGCGAACGACGGCCGCTGCCTGATCTTTGCTGCTGTGAACTCACACTTTGACAAGTTGCGATCCTCGGCCGCCGCGAACGACGGCCGCTGCCACAGGCCAGCAGCGCCAGCCCTGCGAGCTCGGTGTTGCGATCCTCGGCCGCCGCGAACGACGGCCGCTGCCCAGAAATTCTCCATTCGCAACCATAACCGGGTGTACCTGTTGCGATCCTCGGCCGCCGCGAACGACGGCCGCTGCTCGGGGCCGTGGCGTTTCCGGGGATGATTCCAGAAAGCAGTTGCGATCCTCGGCCGCCGCGAACGACGGCCGCTGCCGGCCCCCGAAACGGTCATCTTGTACAACGGATGTGTAGGTTGCGATCCTCGGCCGCCGCGAACGACGGCCGCTGCGGCAACGCCCACCTCGCCCGACGATGCACCATAGGGGGAGTTGCGATCCTCGGCCGCCGCGAACGACGGCCGCTGCCAGTCTGGTTTTCGCCATCAAAAGCAGCGCCATCGTTGCGATCCTCGGCCGCCGCGAACGACGGCCGCTGCCCATCCGCAATAAGTTGTGTGACACTGGTGTTGTTGCGATCCTCGGCCGCCGCGAACGACGGCCGCTGCCACGGGCGGAAAGAAATCCCCGCCGGGGAAAATGTTGCGATCCTCGGCCGCCGCGAACGACGGCCGCTGCAGTGGATTCCAAACACCGCCCGAAGATCAAAATTGTGTTGCGATCCTCGGCCGCCGCGAACGACGGCCGCTGCGCGACCGGGGTTCGGATGTGCGCGAATTGCAGATCGTTGCGATCCTCGGCCGCCGCGAACGACGGCCGCTGCTTGGCCTCCCGCCCACATCCATGTGGGCACATCTCTGGTTGCGATCCTCGGCCGCCGCGAACGACGGCCGCTGCCCCTGACCCCACGACCTACCGCGCCCCACCCCGGATCGTTGCGATCCTCGGCCGCCGCGAACGACGGCCGCTGCCTACGGAGGTCTGAGACGCACGATCAACCACGGCTGTTGCGATCCTCGGCCGCCGCGAACGACGGCCGCTGCCGGCGTCGCAGATCTCGTGGATGTAAGACTTCCCATGTTGCGATCCTCGGCCGCCGCGAACGACGGCCGCTGCCCGGGGCGTAAGAAGACGCCTGGTACGGAGTAGGTGAGTTGCGATCCTCGGCCGCCGCGAACGACGGCCGCTGCATGTTGTGCATAGGGCACCCAACCACAACCAAGGAGTTGCGATCCTCGGCCGCCGCGAACGACGGCCGCTGCAAACAGCATATCTTCACTGGCTGACAGCCCCCCAGCTGGTTGCGATCCTCGGCCGCCGCGAACGACGGCCGCTGCCTATTAGTCTTTAAAAGTGCAGGATGCAGCGACAGTTGCGATCCTCGGCCGCCGCGAACGACGGCCGCTGCCCCCAGGCTAACGACGGATCTAAACACCCCGGATAACGAGGTTGCGATCCTCGGCCGCCGCGAACGACGGCCGCTGCCGAGGGGATTTCTCAACGGGTGATTTCTCCCAATATGGGTTGCGATCCTCGGCCGCCGCGAACGACGGCCGCTGCGTGTCACCGGGCCCTAAAAGGCCCACCTATTTTGAAGTTGCGATCCTCGGCCGCCGCGAACGACGGCCGCTGCTGGCGTCGGGTATCACCTCCGAGATCCCCAAGGCCGTGTTGCGATCCTCGGCCGCCGCGAACGACGGCCGCTGCACGTCAGAGTAGATACTAAGCCACCAACTTGGTTATGTTGCGATCCTCGGCCGCCGCGAACGACGGCCGCTGCCACCCAAGTGCAAAGCCCCTCGGGCATGGGTAGTCCGACTGTTGCGATCCTCGGCCGCCGCGAACGACGGCCGCTGCACTTGCTGGCATTCCAGGGGCTTGTCCCGCTGCGGTCGTTGCGATCCTCGGCCGCCGCGAACGACGGCCGCTGCCCTGATTGAACAGCACAAACACCCGAGCAACACATAAACTTCACAGACTTCAGCCGACGGAGTGCCCAACACGCCGACACCCAGCTCGGAAACTCCCGGCGTGTCCGCACGCACCGCACGTTCCGAAGCAGTCAAACGATCAACGGACCGCGGTGAGCCGGAACCGCAGCCGCCCCCAGATGACGCGCATCGGTAAACGTCCCGTGACCCAGCCGGTAGATCCGGACGCTATCCCGGTCACGATCGATCGTGTCCAGCAGCGCTGCTTCAAGACGTACCCGCTGGACCGGATCACAGACAACCTCGAAAACAGACTTCTGGACGCGGTGCCCGATCCCCTCACAGATCTTGGCGACCCGCCGCAGCCTACGCTCGCCGGCCCGGTCAGTCGTGCCGACATCGTAGGTAATGAGCAACTCCATCACGTCACCGTCCACGGGACATAAGAGTCCGCGTCTCCACGGAGATGCCGCGCCAGCAGTCTCGCTTGGACCAGCGGCAACAATGCCGCGGAAATCTCACGGCCGAGGCCGGCATGAGGCCAACCACGCTCGCGAGCAGTAGACCAATGTTCAAGGAACATCCGACGCCCGTCATCGGTCAACTCGACCGCTCCACCCGGAAGTTCCTGCGTATGCCGGGCGGCCACCTGGCCACGGTTGAACAGGGTCAGCACGAGCCGGTCGACCAGTAGCGGCCGGAACTCCTCCATGAGGTCGAGGGCGAGGGCAGGCTTGCCCGAGCGGACCCCGTGCAGGAAGCCGATGTACGGATCCAGGCCGACCTGCTCGAGCGCGCCGTGTACGGCGACGCGCAGCATGCCGTACCCGAAGGACAGCAGGCAGTTCACCGGGTCGAGCGCAGGACGGCGCGTCCGACCGGAGCCGGCACCCGGCGACAGCACGTCAAGGCCTTGGAAGTAACCGCGCGCAGCCTGACCCTCCACTCCGAGCACGACGTTCAGCGAGGGCGCGACGGCGAGCTCACCGAGAGCCATCGCGTGGCGCTCAGCCAAGTCTCGAAGCGTCTTCTGTCGCACCCCACTGCAGTCCCGCGCGGCCCGGAGCAACAGCTGCCGGTAGTTGTGCAGCTTGCCGGCGACGATGCTGCGCGCCACCGACAGGCGACGTTCAGAATCGTTGAAGGCCCGGAACTGGGCAAGGCGCAGCATCGGGTTGCCGGTCTGCGGGCCGCTCACCCGTCCGAGGAACCGGCCGTTGCGAGTCACCCAGGTCACCGAGCGACCGTCGGCGGCGCAGCGGTGCAGGAGGTCGTCTGACAGGTTCACGCCGTTCCACGCCACGATGTGATCGACCCGCACGAGAGGCACGAGCCGGCGACCGGGTCGATCCGGATGTACGACACGCAGCGCGTCACCGTCGAGGTGCAGGCTGGTGCCTGGAGTCGTGGCGAACAGCGTACTGAGCAGCTCAGTCATTCCCACACGCCCTCCGGACGCGGCGTGAACAGACCCTCGACCTGTCGCGGGGCGTCCGGCATGCACCCCGGACGAAGCGAGCACCGCCGGCACCGCGCATCGTGCACACCGACCGGCAGGACACTCTCGTCGAGCAGTGTTCGCACCGCGACCGTCGTCTCGCGCACCCGGGCGGCCAGCGCACCGTCGACTCGTACCTCGTGACGGCGGCGATCCTTGCCCGCGAAGACCACGCCCACCGGGACGTCCGCACCGAACATCTCCCGCAGGCACAGCACCTGCGCGGCCACCTGGACATCGGCCGGGCCGGCGCGCCGGTACGCACCCGACTTGTGCTCGATCGGCACCGGTCCGTCCGCCTCGAACTGCACGACGTCGCACACACCGTGCAACCCCAGCTCATCGCTCCAGACCGGAAGCGAACGGAAGACCCGCGTGCGGTCCCGGCGGTGACCCACCCCGGCCCGGTCGACCGCGGCGTGCGCAAGGTCGCCGCGGACCGTGTCGACCGTGCTGTCGAAATAGCGTTCGACGTGGATCAACGCGGCCTGCCGGGGACAGTAGGCGTAGTGCTCCAGCGCAGAGATCGGGATGCTGCGACGCCCTGCGAGATCGTCGGGCACTCAGCTGACCAGCTTGGTCAGCGCCACTCCGGCCGGCAGCCCGTCATCGTCGATCGAGACGACGTAGTCGGCGAAGCCGCGAGGCACCGTGTCCTGCGCACCCCCGAGGCGCTCGATCCGGACGCGCTCGGTGAGTTTATGCGCGGGCGCGGACCCGAACGCGTCGGCGTGGCTGAACACGTAGAGCCCGCGAGGAGTCAGCCGGCCACGGGTGGCCGACCGATCGTGATCGAACATCATCTCCAGGCTGCGGTACAACAGTTCGAGGTCACGGCTGTCCACACCGGTCCGCTCTCCCCGACTGGCGGAGTAGTAGATCTCGGCGACGTAGAGCCCGTACGGCACGGTCCACTTCCCACCCATCTCGGTGGTCTCGCCCTTGTCGATGTCCTCCTGCCTGGTCTGGGTGACCCGGGTGATCGTGTGGTCCATCGGGAAGACGGGGTCGACGCTGCGGCCCATGGTGAGCTGCACCGGGCCGCGGATCTGGCCGAGCGCCGGGGTGTTCTTCATCGACAGCACGGCGCCGAACAGCCGGATGTCGACGTAGCGGTCGCACAGCCAGGCCCGCGCCACACCGGCCTGTTCGGCGGTGACCTTGTTCCCCAGGGACAGCCCGGTCGCCGGGTAGGACGCCTCCAGTCGGGGATTGAGCGCGTACCCGGCCTGTACGAATATCCCGTAGCGGGGATCGTCACCCGCAGCGAGGGCGATGGTGTCCCGAATCTTCCGTTTGAGCGACACGTCGGTGACCAGTCCCTGCCCAGACTCGTCGTCCATCCGCGGGCGGTTACCGGCATCCGGGTCGCCGTTGGGATTGCCGTCGACGACGTCGAACAGGAACACCATGTCGTGACGGACGGCGGGGTTGAGGTGGGGGGCGGTCATCAGGACTTCTCCTCGTCAGAAGCGTGGGCCGAGCGGGCCGCTCGGGCGGACGCGAAATGGTGGGCACGCTGGTGGTGATAGCCGAGCAGGAACAGCGACTGCTCGCGCAACGTCGTTCGCGACGGCACATCCGTGGTCACGTCGAGCAGGTCGTACAGCGCGTCCAGCTCCTTCTCGTGGCGGACCGCGGCACCCTTCTTCTTCTCCGAGTTGCGCAGCTTGCGCAGCCAGGCGATGGCGTCACGTCGCCCGTTCACCAGCGCCGCACGCGGGTTGCTGATCGCGCCCGCGAAGAAGCGGTCGCCATAGGTGGTGTTCAGCCGACCGTCAGACACGTCGTACTGGATCTGTTCGAGGGTGGCGAACGTGCGCCCGGCGACGTAGGCCGGCGTGGTGTTCGCGGAATCGAGGTGGGGCATCGGTTTCTCCGTGGTCAGGGGCTGGCGCATGAGGATCAGCCGGATCAGCGAGGCGCGGGCGTCGTCGAGGCGCCCGTCGGTGCGCACCCGATGGACGAGATGGGCCAGCAGGGACGGCGGGAGCGGGGTCTTTCGGAGCGCGGCCCGGACGAGGTCGCGGTGGACGCCGTCCGGGCGGTCGGCGCCCTTGGCGCCGAAGTCGGCGTAACGCTTGCGGTCGCGCAGCCAGCGCCCGGAGACCAGGGTGAATCGGCCGAGCCCGTGGTAGTCCGGGCCGTCCGGCTTGGTGGAGAGCATCTTCTGGTCTACGAACCACTCGGCGATGTTGGCCTGGAGCTGCTTCATCGGCATCTCCAGCCAGTCTCGCACCATGACCCGGGCCACATTGCCGCCGACGGTCAACGCGCAGAACTTCTCCTTGTCCACCGTGTCGTTCTTCCTCCCGCGGTGGACCGACTCCAGCAGGGCGGCGACCTGCGCCTCCGACGGCTCGTTGAGGTCCGACATGTCGAACCCGGTCTCTGCGGTAGTCCACCACGCGAGGCGGCTGTCCTGCCCGCCATAGGTCGACGACCGCACCGGGTCCAGCGCGTGGACCAGGCCGGCCGTGACCGCCTCGCCGCAGCTGATGCACACCGGGCTGGTCCCGAGCTGGGTCGTCAGGTCGTAGCCGAACACCCGCTCGTTGACGCTGACCAGCGCCGTGTCGTTGGTCGCACCCGGAACCAGCCTCGACGGGACCTTGCCCGGCAACGTGTCGAGCAGCGGCGCGATACGACCGCACACCAGGCAGATGCCCTGCCCGGTGGACGCACCCTTGCGGCGAGCCACCTCCTCGGCCCAGAACGACGCCACCGACCGGGACTTGTATGCCGCCACACCGCCGACCCTGACCAGCACGCCGCTCTTGGCGGCGCAGTCGTCTGGTCGCTCGACCTCGGCGGCAGCTCCACTGCAGTAGAACGCCCAGACCGCCTGCGCGACCGGGTCGGGGCGTCCCGCGTCGCTCTCCGCCCACCGCCGGATGAGATCGACGAGCGCGGCGTGGCACTGCGCGACCCGGTCCGGCTTGCTGTCCTCGTCGGCCCAGCCGAGGACGTACTGGGCGTCGTCCGCGGTCAGGTTGGGAGCTACCCCAAAGGCGCGCACCATGCTCGGGACGGAATGCAGCACGCCCCGCGGCCGACCCTTGGCGTCAGCATCCTGTAACCGTGTCAGCGTGCGTGACTCCAGCTCACCCGTCGCGGTCAGGTTGAGCTGCCAGCGAAACTCCCGCTCGCGGTGGAAGGGAACGGCCGAGCCATCCCGTCCAGCGAGCTCGACCAGGCGTTGCAGCAACATCAGGCGGCCCCGCTGCCGGGGATGCCGTGCGCAGGTACGTGCAGCACACCGTTGTCCAGCCGGGCGGTGAACCAGGTGAACGACGCCGGCGTCGTCGAGTGGTCGACGGTGTGCAGCATGATCCCGAGGTCTTCGGTCACCGTGATCCGCTCTCGGTCGTCGGGCTCGCCGAAGTAGGCGGTGAACTCCCGCGTCCCGAGATAGGGCTGGGTGAAGCAGCTGCCCCGGGAGACGCGACGACGGAACTGATCGCGGTAGGCCGCGGCCGTCTTGGTCGCGCGGCCGCGGAGCTCGACGTGCGCGTGGATGCGATACGCGACGTCACGCAGACAGACGGCGTTGCGCTGAACGCGGTTGGCGACTGTGTCGACCCGCCGGCGGCCCGACGCGGCGTCGGCAAGCGATGCCAGGTCGGTGGTCTCGTTGCGGCGCTGGGTGAACTGCGTGATCTCGTTCAGCACCTCGATGGCGACCAACCGCCACGCCATCTCGGGCTTCCAGAAGATCGCCTCCAGGACGCCGACCGCCGCCGACGGCGTCATCACCGGGTACGAGACCCGCTCGACCTTCAGTTCGGGGCGGGTGAACAGCGCGCCTGCACCCCACACCTGGACCACCACCGGCGGTACGCCGTCCGCGGGGCGGGGGAGGTTCAGGGCACTCAACTGCGCGGTGTGGAGTCGGGGACTCGCATTGCCACCCACCTGACTTCGCGTACCTGCCCAGCTGCGTCAGTCACGATCACGCAATACCTCCAGCTCGTGGTCGGGCGGTTTTGATCAGTTGCCTCGAAGGGCCGAACGGTAGCGCCAGGCGGATCGCATCGTTGAACTGACCTTAAAACCGTCAGGTGAACTGCTGATCGGATGGTCATCCGATCGCGCCATCGGGCTCAGCTGACCAGCCCTGCCGCGATGACGTCCTCGTCAATACCGACCTGGGGACAGTAGGTGCCTCGCCACTCGCGCAGATCGCCGCCACCGGGCACCGCTGGGCACAGGGCGGCCACGTCCGGCTGATCGACCAGTCGGCCCGGCAAGGCCACGATGAACGGCTGCAGGGCCCGAAAGGTCTCTCGGCGTACACCGCCGGGGGCGTCCAGTTCTCGCAGCAGCCGCGTCGCCTCCCCGCCGTCGTGGTATTCGGTCACGACCACGGGCACCGTCTCGTCGTCGAGCATCCGGAACGCCAGATCTGAGTTCCGGGCCAGCGAATCCCCGAACTCTCGCGGCGGGCCGTCCGCCACAGCCACGAAGTCGAACGCGGCGCGGTGGCGTTGAATCGCCATCGCGCGCTTGCCATTGTCGGTTCCCAGCGACTCGTACAGGCGGCGGTAGTAGTCCTCCAGTGCGGCGAGGTCATCCGGGTCGGCACGTCCCGGCCCGAAGCACGCCAATGTCTCATCGACAGGCGTCGCGTAGCTTCTCGGTGCCCCCGCGTCGTCTGCGTTGAAGACAACGACTCGTCCCGGCTCGGCGCGCCGGCCCTCCCGGTTGGCCCGTCCGGCGGCCTGTTGCAGGGAATCGGCCGGAGCGAGGGCACGGTAGACCGCGGGGAAGTCGATGTCCACGCCGGCCTCGATGAGCTGGGTGGACACCAGCAGCACCGGCTCGTCGGCCGCGAGTATCACCCGCACCTCAGCCAGCACCTCGCGGCGATGCGCCGGACACATCCGCGTCGAAAGGTGCCGGACGGTCGCCTCGGCTCGCGCATCGAGCAGGCCGAACATGGTGCGAGCGTCCCGTACGGTGTTTAGCACCACGAGCGCTTGGCGTTCGGCCGCGACCCGGTCCGCGACATCGCGCAGCGACGGCCGCGGATCGAGCCACCATTCGTAGCGCACCCGGCGCAGCCGCTCGTAGACCTCCGCCGGATCGTCGACCACGTCGGTAATGCATTGGCGCCGCCACACCTCAAGGTGCTGGAACGCCGGTTGAGTCGCCGAGGCGAGCAGCACCGTCGTGCCGAAGTGCTCGGTCAGCAGCTTCAACCCATCCAGGATCGGCACCAGCAGCTGCACCGGCAGCGCCTGCACCTCGTCGAGGACGATCACCGAGTTCGCCAGCCGGTGCAGCTTCCGAGAACGGGACGGCTTGCGGCCGAAGAGGGAGTCGAAGAGCTGCACCGTCGTCGTCACGACGAACGGGGCGTCCCAGTTCTCCACACCCAGCCTCTGTTGGTGTCCGTCCATCTCGACCCCGGAGTGGTGCTCGACGACGTTCTCGTCGCCGAGCAGGCCCCGATAGACCTGCGCGTTCTGCTCGGTGATCGTGACGAACGGGACGGCGACGATCACGCGGGCCTTGCCGTGCCGGGCGGCGTGATGCAGTCCGAACGCCGCGGCAGTCATCGTCTTGCCCGATCCGGTCGGCGCCGGTAGCCGGTAGAGGCCTGATGGACCGGCCGCGGCGGTGACAGCGGCGGCGTACAGCTCGGCGCGAAGGCGGTTGACCTCGGACGGAGATCGACCGGCGAGCAGCTCGTCTCGCCGATACTCGAAGCGACGGAGCAACTCCGCCATGTCGACAGTGCGGGCGATCGCGGGCTCGCTCAGCCCAGCGAAATGAGCACCGGTGTCGAGGTGGTCAGCATCGACCAGCGCGGAGAATGTCAACCGAATGCCCATCTCCATCACCAGGCGGTCGGACCAGGTCGACGGGATCAGCGACGGGCCGGCGACGATCTCGCGTGCCTCCGTCAGCTCGGCCAGCAGCCGGTCAGCGGTGGCGCGGTCGGACGTGTTCAGGGCCTCACCGATCAACGGTCGAAGGTCGACCTCGAAAGAGCCGAGGCCGCCATGGTGGCCGAGGATGGCGAGCGCGGACCGACCGGCAGCGTCGAGCAGCAGCCTGGCCCCCAGCGTCTTGTGGTCGCCCCCGACGGATCCGCGAGTCGCCTCCGCCACACGTAGACGGTCTTGCCAACCGCAGTCCGCCTTGCCGGCGTCGTGTAGCAGGCCCAGCGCCCAAGCCAAGTCGCCCGCGCCGAACGGCTCTGCGAACCGTCGAGCAAGCGCGCCGGTTGCCCGCAGGTGTTCCACCAGCCCGTGCCGCCGGCCCGACACCTCGGATCGGCTATGTGCCAACACCTCGTAGCCGGACACTTCCCTCGTCATGCCTGAGTGATCGGGAGCAGCTCACGAGCTGTTACCGATCTAGCTTGATGCGCTGATCCTGCCGCATGATCGAGACTACCGGGAGATCCGATCCACCGCGATCACCTCGACCCGCCGGCCCAGCACCTCGCGGTACCCAACCTCGCCTTGCCGATGGGCGCGGACCGCGCCGGCGACGAGGTCCGCGACCCACAGCAACGGCTCGTCCGCGCCTCGACGGTGTTGCACGTCCAACCTGGGTGCCTCGACGGCGCCCGTGCAGCCCAAGCATCGCCGAACGGGCCCCGCCGTCCCCCACCATGAAGACCGCAGCCGCGAGGACGTAGAAGCCACCCGCATCGTGCTCACGGAACGACTCATCGACGTACGCGACCGGCTCGACCACCGCGCGAGCGTACGCAGTCCGGCGCGCGACAGCGGCGATCACCGGCTGGCTATGGCACGACCGCAGCCGACAGGAGTGGAATTCGTCCAGGTCGAGTGCGACAAGCTGGCCCGGTGGACCGCGGCGATCGCATTACCCACCGCGGCGGGTGGGTTCCCGTGGACGACGCTGGCCGTCAACGTGCTCGGCTGCTTCCTGATCGGCGTGCTCGTCGCCCTGGTCACCGACGTGGTGACAGCCCATCCGCTGGTGCGGCCCTCCTCGGCACCGGCGTGCTGGGCGGCTTCACGACGTTCTCCGGCTACGCGGTGGACGGCGCGCAGCTGATCCAGCAAGGACACGTAGCGGCAGCCGTGGCCTACCTCGCCGCCACGCTGCTGGGGGCACTGCTGGCCACGTGGATCGGGATCGGCTTCGTCCGTCACCTGACCGGGGCGCAGCGATGACGCCGCTGCTGATGACACCGCTGCTGGTGGTGCTCGGTGCGGGCCTCGGGGCCCCGTTGCGGTATCTGGTGGACCGCGTGTTCCGGGTGTATTACGGCACCACCCTGCCCCGGGGCACGTTCGCGGTGAACGTCGCGGGCTCAGCTCTGCTCGGACTGCTGATCGGCGCGGCCGCGCCGCCCCCTGTGTTCGCCCTGGTGGGCACCGGGTTCTGCGGCGCGCTCACCACCTACTCGACGTTCGGCCTGGAGACCATGCAGCTCGCCGCCACCGGGCGTCGCGGTAGTGCCGTGCTCAACGCCTTCGGCTCGGCGGCGGCCTGCCTGGTCACGGCCGGGCTGGGCCTGGCGCTCGGCGCGAGCGCCAGGAACTGACGCTCACCGCGACGCCCGGCGCGGACGCTGGAGCCGCACGCTCACCGGGACGCGACCCGCCGGTAGCGGGCCACGGCAAGCGGCAGGAACACCGCGATGATCGCCACCGAGGACAGCACCGCGTAGAGCACGGCGTGCTCGGCCTGCCACCCGGTCGCCATCCCCAACCCGGGCAGCGATGTGGGGTTGCCGAACAGCCCGCGGTTGGCCTGGATGACCGCCGTGATCGGGTTCCACTCCCCCACCAGCTGCAGCCATCCCGGGAATCCCTGGACCGACGCGAACGCGCTGGAGACGAACGTGAGCGGGAACAACCAGATCAGCCCCGCGCTCTGCGCCACCTCCACGCTGGGCGCGGTGAGCCCGATGAACACCCCGATCCACGACATCGCGAAGGAGAACAGGAGCAACAGCCCGAACCCGGCCACCGCGTCGAGCACGCTGCCCCGGATGCGCCACCCGACCAGCAGCCCGGTGCACGCCATGATCACCAGGATCATCGCGCTTACTCCAAGGTCAGCGGTGGTGCGGCCGAGCACCACCGCGAGCCGCGACATGGGCAGTGACCGGAACCGATCGAGGATGCCCTTCTGCAGGTCGTTGGCCATGCCGATGGTGGTGAAGAAGACGTTGAACGAGACGGCCTGCACGAAGATGCCCGGGATGAGGTACTCGCGGTAGACCTCGCCACCGAGGCTGCCGCCGAACACGTACGCGAACAGCAACACGAACATGATCGGTTGCACGCTCAGCGCGACCAGCGCGCCGGGCGCCCGCCTGAGCCCCACGACGTTGCGCCAGGTGATCACTCCACCGTCGCGCACGGCCTGCGTCAGGACATTCATCGTTTACTCCCTTTCGGGGCGGTGGCAGGCCCCTCCGGAGGCGGCTCCTCGGCGGCGTGCCCGGTGAGGTTGAGGAACACGTCGTCGAGAGTGGGCCGCAGCAGCGCGACGTCGAGCACCTCGACGTTCTCGGCGTCGAACCGGCGCAGCGCCTCCACCAACGCCCTCGTCCCGCCGGACACCGGAACCGCGACCCGGCCCAGATGCTCGTCGACCATCGGCTCACCCGACCCGACCCCGGCGAGAACGCCCCGCGCGAAGCCGACCTGCTCGACGCGCGCGACCACGAGCTGCAGCCGCTCGCCGCCGACCCGCGCCTTGAGCTCGTCGACCGTGCCCTCCGCGATGACCCGTCCCCGATCGATCACGACAATGGCGTCGGCAAGCTGGTCGGCCTCCTCCAGGTACTGCGTGGTGAGCAGCACGGTGGCGCCGTCGGCGACCAGCTCGGAGATCATGGCCCAGGTGTCGACCCGGCCGCGTGGGTCGAGCCCCGCGGTGGGCTCGTCGAGAACCACGACGGCAGGGCGCGCCACGAGGGCGCCGGCCAGATCGAGCCGGCGCCGCATCCCACCCGAGTAGGTCTTGGACAGGCGCTCGGCGGCCTCATCGAGCTGAAACCGGCCGAGCAGCTCGCTGGCTCGCTTCCGCGCAGCCGGCCGGCGCAGGCCGTAGAGCCGGGCCACCAGGTAGAGGTTCTCGAAACCGGTGAGGTTCTCGTCGACCGCGGCGTACTGCCCGGACAGCCCGATCGACCGCCGCACCGCCTGCGGCGCGGCCATCACGTCATGACCCGCCACCCGCACCGAGCCGCCATCGGGACGCAACAACGTGGTGATGACCCGCACAGCGGTGGTCTTGCCGGCGCCGTTGGGGCCCAGCAGGCCCAGCACAGTGCCGGTGGGGATGCGCAGATCCACCTCGTCGAGCGCGAGCGTGGACCCGAACCGCTTGATCAGGCCTCGGACCTCGACTGCATGTTCGGCAGCCGCATTCACAGACATGGCTCAGACCCTATGGCGGGAGTCCGACGGTTCTCGGCCGGTTCGGCTAGAACAGGACCAGCGACACCGTGTAGATCACCAGCCCGGCGAGCGATCCGACGACCGTGCCGTTGATCCGGATGAACTGGAGATCCCGGCCGACCTGCAGTTCCACCTTGCGCGAGGTCTCCTCGGCGTCCCAGCGCTGCACCGTGTCCGTGATCAACGTGGTGATCTCGCGCCGGTAGTGCCGAACCACGTACCCCGCAGCGTCCCCCAGCCATCCGTCGATCTTGCCGCGCAGCTCCACATCGGTGCTGATCCGGGTGCCGAACGAGACGAACCCGTCACAGACCCGGCGGCGCAGCTCGCTGGACGGGTCGGCCGCGGCGTCGAGCACCAGCTTCTTCACGGTGCCCCAGGCCTGCCCGATGAAGCGCTGCACGTTGGGGTGCTCGATGATCTGCAGTTTGATCCGCTCGGCGCGCTCGATGGTCTCCGGGTCGCGCTGGAGATCACCGGCGAACTCCTCCAGGAAGGTGTCGATCGCTTTGCGCAGCGGGTGTTCGGGGTCGGTCTTCACCCCCCAGGCAAAGTTCTGCACCTCGAGGAAGACCCGGTCGGCGACGAGGTCGTCGACGAACCGCGGTGTCCAGCCGGGCGCCCGCTCGTGCACGATCCGCAGCACCATGTCGTGGTTACCGACGATCCAGTCGTAGGCGCGGTCGCAGACCAGGTCGACCAGCCGGTGGTGCGCGCCGTCGGCCAGCACGCCCTCGAGCACCGTGCCCAGCGGCGGCCCGATCTGCCGCTCCATCAGCTTGCGCACCAGGACCTGCTCGATCACCGCCTGCACGTCCTCGTCCCGGAGCACCGTTACGATTCCGCGGGCCGCCGTGGCGAGCTCGGCGGTGATCCGGTCGGCGTTGTCGGGCTGGGCCACCCAGGCGCCGACCCGGGCCGGGATCTGCGCCCGGTCGAGCTTGTCGCGCACGACCGCTTCGGAGAGGAAGTTGTCGCCGATGAAATCGCCGAGGTTGTCGCCCAGCACGTCCTTCTTGGTCGGGATGATCGCGGTGTGCGGGATGGGCAGGCCCAGCGGCCGGCGGAACAGCGCCGTGACCGCGAACCAGTCGGCCAACGCTCCCACCATCCCGGCTTCGGCAGCGGCGCGCAGGTATCCGATCCATCCCGGCCCGGCGTTGACCTCCCACCACCGGGCCAGCAGGAACACGACGGTGACAGCCAGCAGCAGGCCGGTGGCCAGCGCCTTCATCCGACGCAGGTCGCGGGCACGAACCTCCTCATCCATCCGGCCGATGCCCAGCCCGACCGCGACCCTCGGCCGGTTCGATGGCTTCGACGACACCGTGGACGGAGGCGGTTGCGGCGGTTGGACCATAGGAGGGATCTGGGACGTCTGCACGAACCCATACTGCCCGCCCGAACGAACACCCGACGCCCGGACCGAACGTTGCGCTGAGTTCGTGAAACGCGCGGCGCCGCCGGCCGGCAGGGACGCCCCGCCTGCGTTGACTCAAGCCGACGCGGGTCGGGAGCAGTGCCCCCGGGGTGGTGCTGCCCGCACGACCCCGGGGGTACGTCCGGATGCTTGGGTCTGGCCGGGGTCGGCGGTTCTCCACCGGACCCCGGCCATGCTTATGGTTAGGACCGCATACCGGCCACCAGCCCCGCAACGGGCCGCTGGGCGCCCGGCCGGGTGCGGCGGTCGGTCCGCCACCGAACAACATCGGCGACGGCGGGAACGATCAGGTCCGCGGTCGGCAACGCCCACCCGATCCGGGCCGGGGACACCCTCCAGTGCACCAGGCCGTCCGGCAGCTCCGACGGGGGTGCGAGCACCACGTCCCCACCGCTGCGCAGGACGACGTCGGGGCTGTCGTGCAGGAGCGCCTGAAGACCGGTATCAGCGACGACCGGGAACCACCACATACCGACCGGGTCGGCCGCTACCGGGACCATCGAGTCGGAATCGCGCAGGTGCGCGCAGACGGACCGGCCGAGCTCCGCCGGCATCGCCAGGACGTCGAGAGTGGTGCCGGTGGCCAGCAGCAAACCCGCCGGCGAGCAGTCCGCCACGGGCCAGCCGTGGTCGGCGAACTCCCGCGCCGCTGCCCGCAGCTCCGCGCCGTACACCCCGCGGTAGCTGTCCCACCACGACATCGCCGACCTCCTGATTGCGCCTGCTTCATGAGTTCCAACACCAAGCATGGGGCCTGGGGGACGGACCGCGTCCACCTGAGCTGTGACCGTGCGTGACCACGAGATGAGCGGGCACAACCGTCGGCGACGCCCGAGTCATCGCGGGACGACAAGCAGGTGGCCGGTCCGCGACCCGGGGTCGGCGGCTAGCCCGATCGGTGTAGGCCCCTGCAGACGCAGGTGCCGGCGACCCTGTCGAGGTCGCCGGCACCGATCCGGCCGATGAGGCCGGTGAGCTGGGAAAGTCTGAGCGGTCAGATGGGGCGGACCGTGTCGGCCTGCGGGCCCTTGGCGCCCTGGCTGGCCTCGAAGGAAACGCGCTGGTTCTCCTCGAGGGTCCGGAAGCCGTCCGACTGGATGGCGGAGTAGTGCACGAAGACGTCCGGACCTTGGTCATCGGTCGCGATGAAGCCGAAGCCCTTTTCGGCGTTGAACCATTTGACGGTGCCCTGCGGCATAGCTGTCTCTCCCACACGTGAAGCCGGACCCGGCCGGCACTGTGCCGACCGGAGGCTGCGCAGACCACGAACGCAAGGAGAGGAAAGCTCATCGAACGTCCGTGAAGCCCACCGTCACTCTCCACGGACGCTTCACAACGATCGAGGAAGACACGACTGCAACCGGCGACGAACCTATCACGCCATCGATCGGGCGCAGGCCCGACCGGCCGGACACGACAGGAGCCCGTCTCCTCGATGAGGGGACGGGCTCCCGCTGAGTGGCTCAGATCCTGACGGATCTAGACGACGCGCACCCCGGTGGCCTGCGGCCCCTTGGCACCCTGGCCGACCTCGAACTCCACGCGCTGCCCCTCGTCGAGGCTGCGGAAGCCGCCGGCGTCGATCTCGGAGTAGTGCACGAAGACGTCAGAGCCGCCGCCGTCGACGGAGATGAAGCCGAAGCCCTTCTCGCCGTTGAACCACTTCACAGTTCCCTGTGCCATAAAATCTGCTCCTCGCAGGTGGTGGGCTCCGCACTGTGCGGGGACCCGGCCGAACCTGATGCCGCAGGTCAGCGCCCTGATGACGCTGGCCCTCGGACACCACTCGTTCCTGCGGGCGTGCAGAACACGAACACCGAAACAGACGACCACCTGTTCCAACGTTGACACCTCCCGGATGGTTCCCGGCACCGTGATCGGGATGGATCCGGTCGGTCGGTCCCCAGGCGCACCGGACGCGTGAGTTCGCCACCTCAGCCCTGGGGTAGTTCGGCGACCCTGCGCCAGGCGCCAGGGGCGTCGGAACCCTGGAACAGGTGAACCGCACGAACCGCGGCCGTGATCGGGAGCCGGGTGCTCGTCGCACGCGCCGCGGCGCGCATGCGGCTCAGGTCGGCGCGCGCTCCGATGGTCAGATGCGGGGACGATCTCGGCGAAGGCGCCGCCGTAGGGCGGACAGTCCGGGAACGCCGCGCAAACCGCGACGGTCAGCGCCCTGAACCCGTCGTCGGGCTCTGGAGCGAGCCACACCACGTCGTCACCGAGCCACTCGGTTCGCCGAAAGATCACGTCGAAGCGTGGCACTGCACGGACCGCCTCACCGAGTTTGCTCAGCTCTGATGGGCCGATCCGATCCGGAGACACGAAGGGGGCGAGAACGGTTACATGCGCGGGCACGCCCCATGCCGCGGTGCGATCCAGCCGAACCCGGAGCTTCCCGACCGCAGGTTCGGCCTCAGGCACGGAAACGATCACTGCACTCATCGTCATGGAAGTGGGTATCGGGTGGTACTCAGGTCAGTAGCATCTGGAGCTGTGTTCACGCCAGAGGAGCGAGAATGCCTGCGCGAGATGCTGGTGTCGGCGGCGCACGCCGACACCAGCATCATCGGAGCGGCAGTGACCGGGTCGGCCGCAGGCGGTCGTGAAGACCAGTGGTCGGACATCGATCTCGCCTTCAGCGTTGCCCCTGATGCCGACCTCGGCGCTGTCGAGCGCTACCCGCTACATGTTGCGTACCGCGCCGCCGGAGACGGTCGAGCAGGCCCACGCCGAGGCCTTCGCGAAGCTGACCCCCGAGCAGCGCCAGCGGGTTCTCGCAGACGTGGGCAACACCGTGCCCGAGTCGGAAGGGGCTACCTCCGACGACCCGCAATCACTCGCCCGGATGGCGACCCGTGCGGAGATGCGCCGGCCCGGGACGATGGAACGTGCCCTCGGAGACGGCGGTCGTGGCGGCGGCATGGGGATGGGCGGGATGATTGCTGGTTCGTTGCTCGCCAGCGTCGCCGGGGCCTCCATCGGCACCTCGATCGCCGCGCGTTCATGGACGACGACATGGCCGGTGGCGAAGAAATGGCCGGCGGCGAGCTTGGGGCCGGGGAGGTGAACGGCCCGAGGATCGGCGATCCCGGAATGGACGGCCTTGGAGGCGTCGTCGGCATCTAGTGTCGCGTAACGAATCGCTATTTACTTGGAATTGTTGTCGACCAGCTTCCGCACATTGGCCTCGACGATCTTGACCTTGGCGAGAATCTCGTCAGTGGTCGCTGTCCACGAGAACGGCCTCGGGTTGAGATTCCACGTGTTGATGT
>JBOHEO010000109.1:0-18639 GCA_050701055.1 Pseudonocardia sp.
CGGGCACGGCCTGCGGTTGCTCAACCCCGGCTCCCCCACCGACCGCCGCACCCAGCCAACCCACACCTGGATGACAGCGGAGATCGTCGACGGCCGACTGGTCGGGCTGGAGCTGCGGCACCTACCCGATCAGCTGCCGTAGCGCCTGTTCGCCCTGAGCTCGCCGAGATGGCGGGCTGCCGACTCGGCGGACGTGCAGCCGGGCGACATACTGGTGATCGAGACACCCGGTGGCGGTTACGGTCATGCCTGACGCGTGGCGGTAGAGCCGGACACTCGCTGGTCACGTCGGCGGGGGCACGATCCACTCGACGGGTTGGCCGGTGACCTCGGCGATCAGATCGAAGTCATTGTCGTGGTGGAGCACGGTCAACCCCTCGATCTCGGCAACCGCCGCCACGATGAGATCGGGAACCGCGACGATCCGGTGCTGACCCTTGGCGATCAAGGCGCGCTGCACCTCGCGGGCGCGGCTCTCGGCCCGAACCGGCTCGGCGTTGACCCGCTCGGTGGCCGACTTCCACGTCTACCGTCAACGCGACCGGCGCGTCTTCGAGGTGCTGCCTCGGGTGAACTCCCGGCCAAGCTGGAGCGGCGCGCCAATCTCGTTGGGCGACTCTACCTCGAGGTGCCCGACCCGGATGTGGCCGCCGCGGGCGACTCCCACAGCACGACCTGATCGCCACCGGTGCAGACAGCAAAGTAGCGGGCATCGGGCGAGTATGCGAGGGCTTGCACTAAATGGTCGTGGACCAGCTTCCGAGTCGGCGTTCCGCCGGGGAGATGAGTCACGACGACTGTGAAGACTCTGTTCACCGCTTCGCCAGTCGCCGCTTCGCCAACCGTCGCTTCGGCCAGCCATCCGCCGTCCGGGGCTGACTGCGGAAATGTAAGAGTAGCCCCTCGTGTTCTCACCGATGATGATCTGGATCCGCTTGGCGCTCACGACGTCCCACAGCTCCGCAATTCCGTTACCGACTGCGAGGATGTGTCGGCTGTCCGAAGTGAAGAAGGCATCAGCCACGGCGGCGTGACCCTCGATGAGCTGCCCTCCTCCGGTCGCCTCGCCATCGGCCGCGCCCGGGCGGTAGCAACACAGTTCCAGCTCGCCCTCAAGTGGCGTGACATGATCCGCCTGAACACCGGCCTGGAGCTGCCGCGGTGGCCCACCGGCCACGCCAGCCCGCGGCTGCCGCGCCCGGCGGATGTCGTCGAGCAACTCGGTCTGTGGTGAGTCGAGCCGGCTCGGTGCTGACGGTCATGGCCCACCCGGACGACGCGGAGCTGTGGGCCGGTGGCACGTTGGCCGTTCATGCTCGGGCCGGGGCGCCGGTCACCATCGCGCTCCAAGGGTCGTTGTCGGCGCTGTAGAGGCCCTCGAAGTGCTCGGGGCGCACGGTCGACACGGGCTCTGGTTGGGCATCTCCTGGGCTGCGTGGCACGTCCGCATCCTGCCCGCAGCGGCCCGTGCGCCGGGCTACGGAATGCGACACGTCGTTCTCTGTTGTTGATCTCGAGGGGGCTCGTATGGCTGCGGTGTCCGGGCCGGGGGAGGCACGGCGGCTGCTGGCCGTGCACGCCCATCCCGACGACGAGTGCATCACCACAGGTGGGCTGCTGGCCCGCTGCGCGGATACCGATGTCACCACGACTGTGGTGACATGCACGGACGGCCGCTACGGGCCTGTGAACCCCGAGCTGGAGTTGGCGCTGGATCCGCCGGCGCTGGCGGAGACCCGTGCCGTCGAGCTCGCGGAAGCTTCTCGCATCCTGGGGATCTCGCGGCTCCGGATATGGGGGCATCACGACTCGAACATGGCCGGTCTGCCGCAGAACGACGCTCCGGAGGCGTTCTGGGCCCAGCCGATCGACGAGCTGGTGGCGGCCATGGTTGAGGAGATCCGTCGGTCGCGGCCGCAGGTCGTGGTCACCTACGACGCATTCGGCGCGACGGGGCATCCGGACCACATACAGGCCCACCGCGCCACGATGCTCGCGGTGGCGGCGGCCGGTCAGGGCGGCTGCTGCGTCGCGGCCGGACCGGTATGGGACGTCGACGCAGTCTTCTATCCGGTCTTTCCGATCTCGGCGCTGCGGGCGTTCGTCGCTGAGGACGAACGGGCCGGGCTGCCTCATCCCTTCGGGGGGCGACCGGTGGACGATGTCAATTACGGCCGGGCAGACGACGAGGTGACCCACCGGGTGGACATCGCGCAGGTCTACGAGCGCAAGGTGCGCGCGCTGCACGCGCACCGCACCCAGGTCGGGCCGCACTACCCGCTGCTCTACCGGGCCGCTCTCGCCCGCCGCCGCCACGAGCACTTCCGGCTGGCGTGGTCACGCCGTCCGGTGTCGGACTTCGACGACATCCTCGCCCCGGTGAGTGCGTGAGCACCGGCGCCGGGACGATCTGAATCGCCTCGTCCGAACCGGTGGACCTGGCGATGGTGGTGCCGTCGGCCCGGCGGGAGGGCGGCGGCGACGTATGGCTCAACGGATTGCTGCGGCACCTGCCCGACGTCGGGATCACCCCGCTGGTGCTGTTCGAGGACCACGGCGAGCTGGTGGAGCGAGCAACCGGCTACGGCTGCCAAGTCGTCGTGGCCGCGAAGCCCCGTGACGCCGCGCTCAACGCCTTCCTCGTCACGTTCTTGTCCTGCCATCGGCCTCAAGTGACGGTGTTCTGGTCGCCCCGGGCGCAGCTCCTCGGAGCGACGGCCCACCAGGCCGCCGGGGCTCCTGGCCGGACCGCGTGGGTGCAGCACGTCATGCCCAGCGACTTCTGGATTCACCGCGACGCCTCGGCGCTGCCGGCCGACGCCGTGGTGTGCGTGTCCACGGCGGTCGCGGCCCGGCAGCGGCAGCTCTATCCCACGGTTCCGACCCGCGTCGTCCACCCAGGTGTGGACGCCGCGGACGCCGTGTCGGCAGAAACGTCGACGGCGACGCTCGGGCTCGTCGGGGCGGGTCCGTTGGTCGGCGTCGTGGGCCGGGTCGAGCCGTGGAAGGGGCAGGACGTTGCGGTGCGCATGCTCGTCGAGCTGCGGCGGCGCGGGCTCGACGCGCGGCTCGTGCTGATCGGTGAGAGCCGGTCGCGGACCTGGCCGGAGTTCGGTCCGCTCGTCGCTGATCTGGCCGGGGAGCTCGGCGTGGCCGACCAGGTGTCGTTCACCGGGGCCGTCAACGATGTCCCGGCGCTCCTTCCGGCGCTGGACGTGCTCGTGTGCGCATCTCGGGAGGAGGGATTCGGGCTGGCGGCGCTGGAGGCCATGGCCGCGGGAGTACCGGTGGTCAGCACGCGCTGCGGAGGGCCCGAGGACCTCGTCGAGCACGAGGTCACCGGCCTGCTCGCCGCCAGCGAGGACGCGGTCGGGCTCGCCGACCAGGTGCAGCACGCGCTCGCCGACCCCGCCGCGACCGCCGAGCGAGTGCGCCGGGCACGGCAACGGTGGGCACAGTCGTTCACGGTACGACACTCCGCCGAGGTGTTCGCCGAGGTCGTCCGAGGACTGGCCCAGTAACTGTCAGTCGTGGGCGGTTCCGTGATCGGCGGCTTGGTCGAGCTGGTTACGGCTCGCCGGAGTGACCGCATCTAGGCGGTGGCCCAGGCGGGGAAGCCAGGAGGGGTCGGGCAGCACGAGGCGGTGGCGCCGGTCGCGGCTCAGGGCCCACAGCTGCTCGTCGTCGCGGACGGCTGCCCCCTCCCGTTCGGCGTGGTAATGCCACCACAGCCGCCAGTCGACGTCGGCCTCAAGATCGTCGTCGGTGTGGTGCCGGCGCAGGAAGTCGCGGTGACGGCGCAGGTACAGGTCGAGGTTGCGCTGGTTCTCGCCCATCGCGCGCGGGGGTTTGGGGTGCCACACGTGCAGTGCCCACAGCTGCGGGCAGGGAACGCAGGTTGCACCGGCCTGCGCGGCGCGCACCCCGAACTCCATGTCCTGGTAGCCGTAGCCTTGCATCGCCTCGTCGAATCCACCGGCTCGCCAGTACAGCGCAGGCGGCCACCCGGAGTTGAGCGGCAGCGCCCAACCCGGATCGAGCGCCACCGCGGTGTCGGGACGGCGGCGGAACAGGTCGGTGCGCAGCTCAGGGCCGGTGAAGGTGCCCTCCACGCGTATCGGTGCGCCGGTCGGGACCTGCGTACGCAGCACCGGCAGTTCCTGGCCGATCACGGCGTCGTGGACCACGGCGCGGTCGAGCGGCGGTAGCCATTCGACCGCGCCGAGCAGCACCGTGTCGGGCTGCTCGCGGTGTGCGGTGCGGAACAGCGCCATGGCCTCCGGGCGCAGGACGAGGTCGCTGTCGAGCATCACGAGCAGCTCGACGTCGCCGGGAAGGTTGGCGGCGCCGATGTTGCGGGCCCGGCCGGTGCGTACGCCCAGATCGGGTCCGCACCCGATCCAGCGCAGCCGCCGTCCCCACACCGAGCTGTGGGCGAGGTCCTCGACAAGGTCTCGGGTGCCGTCGGTGGAGCCGTCGTCGGCGACGACGACGATGTCGTCGTCGGTCTGGATCTGCATCGACTCCAGGAGCAACACCAGATTGTCGCGGCGGTTGCACACCGGGACGACAGCGCCGATCACCGGTAGTCGCCCTCACGGACGGTGTTGCGCTGGAAGCGCCAGTCGACGCGCGGTGCGAGGACGCCGGGTTCGATGCGGTTGCGATGCTGCATGGCCAGGTCGAGGAGACGGCCGATAGCCCCGTCGTCGAGCAGGTGCGGCTGGAGGCCCAGCTCCTCCAGGCGGGTGTGCACGACCTGGAAGTGATGCTCCTCGGCCTCCACGCGCGGGTTGGGCACCGACACGATGCGGGTGTCGAAGCCGCGCCGACCGGCGACCGCGACCACCCGGTCGGCGACGTCGTGGAGCTGAAACTGCTCGGTGATCTGGTTGAACACCCGGTACTCCCCGACGTCGGCGGGGTGGTCGATCACCAGCTCGATGCAGCGCATGGTGTCGCGGATGTCGATGTAGCCGCGGGCCTGCCCGCCGCGCCCGTAGAGCGTGATCGGCTCGCCGAGCGCGGCCTGCACGCAGAAGCGGTTGAGCGCGGTGCCGTAGACGTGGTCGTAGTCCAGCCGGGTCGAGAGCTCCGGGTGTAGCCGGGTCTCCTCGGTGCTCGCGCCGTAGACGATGCCCTGGTGCAGGTCGGTGGCCCGCAGACCCCAGATCCGGCAGGCGAACATGATGTTGTGGGAGTCGTGGACCTTGCTCAGGTGGTAGAACGAACCGGGTTGTTTGGGGAACGGCAGCACGTCCGAGCGGCCGTTGTGGGTGATCTCGAGGAAGCCTTCCTCGATGTCGATGTTCGGGGTGCCGTACTCGCCCATGCTGCCGAGCTTGACCAGATGACAGCCGGGCGCGCGTTCGGCGAGGGCGTAGAGCAGGTTCAGTGTGCCCACAACGTTGTTGACCTGGGTGTGCACCGCATGGTCGCGGTCGATCATGGAGTACGGCGCGGAGCGTTGCTCACCGAAATGCACCACCGCTTCGGGCTCCACCTGGGCGATGACCGCGGTGAGCGCGGCGTGATCGGTGATGTCCACGACGTGCACGCCGAGGTCGTACCCGGTCTCAGTGCGCCAGCGCTGTGCGTGCCGGTGCAGCGACGCGATCGGGACGAGGCTGTCGAGGCTGTGTTCGAGGTCGAAACGACGCCGCAGGAGGTTGTCCACGATGTGAACCTCGTGTCCGCGTGCCGCCAGGTACAGGGCTTGGGGCCACCCGAGGTAGCCGTCGCCGCCGAGAACCAGAACCTTCATCGTCCCCCCTTCGATTCGGTGCCGGCCGACCGTATCTGATCATCCGGGCTCCGCGGGGCCGATCCGGACACATCCCCGGTGACGCACTATGCGATCGTGGACGGCGACATGAACGCCCCGGTTTTCGCGTGCCCGGTGTGTGGGCAGCCCCTCCCGCCCGCGCCGGGCAGCTTCGCCTGCGCGAACGGGCATCTCTTCGACGTCGCCCGCGAGGGCTACGTGAACCTGCTGCTGGCCCAGCACCGGCACTCCAAGGACCCGGGCTACAGCAAGGAGATGATCGCCGGGCGCCGCGACTTCTTCGACGCCGGGCACTACGCCCCACTCGCCGACGGCATCGCCGACATCATCACCGCGGCACTGCCGATCGGATCGGACCGGGTCGTAGTCGACGCGGGCTGCGGAGAGGGCTACTACCTGCGACGCCTGCGTCCCAGGGTCGAGCCGGACGTCACGTTGTGCGGCATGGACATCTCCAAGCACGGCATCCGGGTCGCGGCCCGTCGCGACCCCGACGGCGTCTACGCGGTGGCCGGGACCTACCGCATGCCGGTGCTCGACAACCGGGTTGACGTGCTGCTGACCCACTTCTCCCCCGTCAGCGCCGAGGACTTCCGACGCGTGATCATTCCCGGCGGGACGGTGTTGGTCGGCGGCCCGGGCGAGGAGCACCTGTTCAGCTTCAAGGAGCTGCTCTACGACACCGCAGCCACCCACGAACCAGTGGCCACTCTGGCGCAGGAGAACGGGTTCGAGTTGGTCGACACTCACGTGATCCGCTACCCGCTGGCCCTGCGCGGCCCGGGGCAGGTGGCGAACCTACTGTTGATGACGCCGTTCTTCTGGTCGGTCAACGACGACACCCGGAACCGACTCGCCGCCATGGACAGGCTCGACACCGAGGTCGACGTCGTCGTGCACGCCTACCGCCGCACCCCCACCGCGCCCGAAACCCCACGACTTCCGGACCCGGCCGCGTAACGTCGCCAACGTGCGGGTGCTGCTGGATGCCGGTGTGGACGGCGCGGACGGCATCGGCCGCTACAGCCGCTGCGTCGCCGACGGGCTTCGCCGCGGCGCACCGCCGGATGTCGAGCTGATCGTCCGAGGTTCGGGTTTGGCGACTCACCGCTACAGCCCAGCCGCCGGCCAGGAGCTGCTCGGGCACGCCGGCGAGGCTCGGGCCGATCTGGTGCACCTGCTGGACTACCGCATCCCGATCACCGCCGCGGCCGGTCCGGCGATGATCGTGACGGTGCACGACGTCCTGCGCGTCGCGCACCCGCAGCCCTGCTACTCCGACGACGAGTTCGCCGCCCATCGCGGGGACGAGGGGCTGGCCGAGCTGCGTGCTGCGGTCGCCGAGCTGCGCGAGCTCGTCGCGTTCCCGGTCGATCGACGTCCGGCGGGGGCTCACGAGGACTACCTCGGCCGGATGCTGGCCCTCGCGGCCGCCCGCGCGGAACAGGTGATGGTGCCGACGACGACCGTGGCCGCGCAGCTCTGCCACCTGGTACCGGCATCGGAGAAGGTCATGGTGTCACCGTGGGGCCTCGACCACCTGCCGGCCCCCGCGCGCGCCCCGGTACCCGGCGTTCCCGACCGCTATGTGCTGTACGTCGGTCAGGCTCGCCCGCACAAGGGTCTGGCCGAGCTCCTTGCCGCGCTCGCCGTGCGGCGCACGGAGGTGGTACTGGTGCTGGCCGGCCGTGACTTCACCCCGGCCGGGCCGGCCGGGCTCCGCGCGGTCCAAACCCTGGGCGCCGATCGGGTCGTCGCGCTCGGCGAGGTGTCCGATGCGGTGCTGGCGCGGCTGTACCGCAACGCGTCAGCCCTGGTTCACCTGGCCGAGCACGAGGGCTTCGGCTTCCCACCGCTGGAGGCGCTCGCCCACGGGTGCCCGGTGCTGGCCGCCGACATCCCTGTCCTGCACGAGACACTCGGCCCGCATGCGAGTTTCGTCGACCGCGACGACCCCGACGCCGTCGCGGCCGATCTGGCGCAACTCATCCTTGGCGACGCACCTGCCGCGCGCACTGAACGGATCACCTGGGCCCGACGGTTCACCTGGGACCGCCACGTCGAGGACCTCGTCGGCTGCTACCGCCGGACCGAGGCCCGATGCTGATCAGCGACGTCGGGGACGTGCTGGTGACCACCCGACCCGGCGCGCACCACCGGGCCCTCGCCGCGCTCACCGACCGGCCCGTCGCCGACGTGGCAGCCGTGGTGGAAGCCGCCGGGATCGTCGCAGGCTTCGAGCGCGGCGACCTCGACGGAGCGGCGTTCGCCGCGCTGCTCCGCGAGGTGCTGGCCGCGCCGCACCTGACCGACGCCGACCTACAGGCCGCCTGGAACGCGGTGCTCGGAACGCCCGTGCCCCCGCTCGTCGCAGCCGCGGCGGTGCTGGCCGCGCGGGGTCAGCTGGCCATCGCCAGCAACACCAACCCGTGGCACTGGCCGGTGGCGCGACGACGTCTCGCCGGCGCCGGCCTGGATGTGACCTCGGTGCCGACCGTGCTGTCCTACCGGATCGGCCAGGCGAAGCCGGAGGCCGGATACTTCACGATCCTGCTGGGCCATATCGCCCACTTGCCGTCGGCAGTGTTCGTCGACGACAAGCACGTGAACATCGACGCAGCCCGCGCTCACAGGTTGAATGGTTGGATCCACACCGATGTCGCGGCCAGCGTCGCCCGGATCCAGGTGCTGGCCGGTACCGGCCGGCACTGAAGCAACGCTGACCGGCGCTGAACGACGTTGAACGACTCGGGGGGAGCGAGAGCAGGTGCCCAGACTCGTGTTCGACGTGCGCGCCAACCACGACACCGGGGTGTCGCGGTACGGGCTGTCGCTGCTCGGCCCCGCAGCCGGTGATCTGGCCGCGGGCGGCTGGCACATCGACGTCGTCGCCCATCCTGAACAGGCCGACCGGGCCCGACACGCCGTCACCGCCGTCGGGCAGCATGCCGAGATGCAGGTGGTCGAGAACGCCGGGTTCGTGCGCAGCTCCCCTTTCGTGCACGCGCTCGCAGCGCGCGCAGATCTGTACTACACCTCGCACTACCTCCTCGACCGGCTCTGCCCGGTCCCGTTCGTCGTCACCATCCACGACGTCACGCGGTTGCGCTGGCCGCAACTGAGCTACTCCGACGACAGCTTCACGCAGCGTTTCGGGTCCGCCGAACTCGACACCGTCCGGCACGAGCTGGTGGCCCTCGACCAGTGGCGCGATCCGCGCTTCACCGATCACGACACATTCACCCGTTACTTCGCGGCGGTCAACCAGTTCCTCATCGCCCGAGCCGCACGCGTAGTGACGGTGTCCCGCAGCGCCGCCAAGGAGATCGACGACCATCTCGGTTCCACGCAGGGCGGGGTCAGTGTCGTGCCCGGTGGCGTCGACGCCGACACCTTTCGTCCTCGCACGGCCGCGGAGATCGGCGTCGTCCGCACCCGTTTCGGTCTCGGTGGTCCGTTCCTGGTGTTCGTCGGGTTAGCCCATCCCCACAAGCGCTTGGACTGGCTGGTGGACCACCTGCTGGCCGCGCGGGCCCGGATGCCGGCCGGCGCCCGCCTGGTCGCGGTCGGTGGGCACGCCGAGAAGATCCACGCGGTCCAACACCGCCTGGCCGAGGCCGGCGCGGCCGGCTTCGTGGTGTTCACCGGACACATCAGCGACGACGCCCTCGCCGCCCTCTACAGCGGGGCCGCCGCCCTGGTCAGCGCCTCGCTCAGCGAGGGCTACGGGCTACCTGTCCAGGAGGCGTTGAGCTGCGGCTGCGAGGTGATCGCCGCCGATCTCCCGGTGCACCGCGAGACCGCCGGCCCGGCGGTGCACCGGTATCCGTCGCACCGAGGCGCGGCGATGGCGGAACTGACCGGCGCCGCGCTGCATGGCCGCATTCGGCAACGCAACATTGGCAACCAAGCCCCGTCGTGGCAGGATGCGTGTCGAGATGGGTCAAGTAGTACAGGCTGGGCACCCCGAGAGTCGGCTGGGCACGGACGTACTCCCGCCACGCGGGCAGGGACGGCAGCGGCCAGCCGTCGGTGTCGACCAGGCACGACGGGTCGGCGATGCGGGCCATCGCCGCCCGGAACCGCATCTCCGGCAGCACCGTTGCCGCTTGGTGGCTGTAGATGTCGCCGAGCCGGACCATGTCCTGCACGTCGACGAAGTACGGGTTGGGTGACTGCCCGATCACCAGCGCATCCGGCTTGACGTCCTTCGCTGCGGCGTACAGCAGCGCCATCGCCCGGTGGGCGACCTCGACCCCGAACAGCTCCTGCGAACCGTCCGGGAACGCCATGCCGTAGATGCCGGGGCTCGCAGACACGTGATCGATCTTCAACCCGTCGGCGTTCCAGCAGCCCGCGGCGCCGCTCAGCGCCCGGCGGACCTGCGCCCGGATCCGTTCCCGGACCTCGGGCAGGGTGACGTCGACGGCGAGCTTCCTCCCAGGCTGCGGCAACCCGAACTTGCTGAGCCGCCCGGGCCGGTTCACCGGCGTGCCTGCGCCCGGAAGATACCGGACGCACTCCCGCTCCGGCACACCCTCGGGATCGAACGGCGACCACCACAGCAGCACCCGCCGCCCGTCGCGGTGCAGGTGGTCGACGAATCCCCGCAGGTCGGGCCACCGCCCGGTGTCGAGGTCCTTGAGCCCACCGGTCAGGAACCACCGCGCGTCGATCACGAGCGTCCCCCACCCAACGGCCTGCCGGTCGAGGGTCTCCACGATGTGCCGGTAGTTCAGCTCGGTGCACAACGTGTAGGTCGCGTTGTCCGGTGGCCGCTCGGGTGTGCTGCGGATGCGGAACAGGTCGCTCTGGTAGCTCTGATGCCCCCAGCCGCAGACGATCGGCCGCCGCCACCAGTCCTGCTCCTCGCGCGCAGGTCGTGGCACGAGCTCCCGATCCCGCAGGATCTGCACGTATCGGGCCAACGCGTCCTCGGCGCTGCGGCCCGGCACCAGGACGACGGTCGGCGGCACGAACATCCGATCCTCGACGCGGTAGGCGCCCCAGCAGTTGAGCGCGAGCTCGAACCGCTCTCCACCGAGGTACTCGAACTCGGAGAAGTGATGGTTTCCCGGCTCGATCGCGAGGCCCATCACCAGCCAGTCGCCGTCCGAGTCAGCGGCGACCGCGAACGCGAGCATCCCCGGGTTCGCGACGAAGTTTCCGCCGCGATGGTCCAGATCTGCGTGCACGCTGACCTGGGCGTCGTCGAAGGGTCGGCTCACCTGCTCGGCGTAGAAGTTCGGCTCGGGACACAGGACTTGCCGGAACCCGACGGGCGAGCCCGTCGAGTACGTGCGCGGGTGGGTGCGTCCACGGTCGTTGAAATGCTAGCGCGAGCTCACCCGCCGGGAAGTCCGGGTTGGTCACGCGGTCGGGAGTGCCTGATCCGCACCGCGGTGCCGGGCCCGATCGCGCAGCCCCCGAACCCGGTCCTGCACCGCGTTCTTCGACCGCAGGCTCGTGAAGACGTTGCAGGCGCAGCCCTCGCACTCCAACCGCAGCATCGCCCGGCAGCGCTGCCGGTACTCGGCGGAGTCGAGGATCTCCTCGATGTCCTGGGTCAGGATGTTCCCGATCGGTGCCAGCACGTAGCACCCGGAGCGCACCGCGCCATCGGAGGAGATGTAGACGGTCCGGTAGCCCAACACGCAGCTCGGGTTCAGATCCCGCAGCTCCGGGGTCCCGGCACGCAGGTAGCGCCGCATGTAGTCCAGCTCGTAGCCGGTGAACTGCTGCCCCAGCCGGGCCCCCAGGGTGTCCACGATCCGATCGGTGGTCTCGGCGTCGGGCCAGAGACCGGCCAGGGTCGCGTCCTGCAGGAAGTACAACCGGTTGTCGGGCAGGTTGCAGGCGAGGTAGCCGTTGACGCGCTGCACATGATCGAGCAGCTCGTCGAGATCGCCGGCGCCGACCTGATTGAGCGTCATCGCGATGATCGTCGTCTTGCCACGCAACAGGGAGATGCCCTCCAGCGCCTTCGCGAAGTAGCCGCGAACCCCACGGATCTCGTCGTTACGCTCGTCGACCGCGTCCAGCGACACCGCGACGTGCGTGATCGGGGACGAGTTGACCTGCTCGGCGAACCGGCGCAGCAGCAACCCGTTGGTCTGCAGCCCGATCGTGGTGAACCGGCTGGTGTCCACCCGGGCGAGGACGTCGAAGAAGTCGCGGCGCAGCAGCGGCTCACCGCCGGTGAACCGCAGCGTCGTGACGCCGATGTCGCCGAGCCGCCCGATCAGCTCGATGGCCGCGTCGGTCCCGATGTCGTCGGTCCAGCGGGTCTTCCAGTAGTCGCACGTCACGCAGCGGGCCTGGCAGTTCTCGGTCAGCTTCACACTCGCGTCGCGGGGACGGACCAGGCGTGGAGCCAGCCGGTCCGACACGTTGCCGGCCAGCCACAGCTGCGCGTCGTACAACTCGTCCTGATATCGACCCATCTGCCCGCCCCTCTTGGTCATCCGTAGCACCCAATGTATGGTCTTCGAGGCGGTGGTGCACCGGGCGCAGGTCGATGGTCTGTTTCATGTCGCGCCAGCCGCTGTTCGACCTCGAGGAGCTGTTTGTAGCCCAGGGCGATGTCCTGGGCGGGTAGGTGCGGGTCCGAGCAGCGCAGCGGGTACTTGCCATCCAGGTTGGTCTCGGTCTTGACCTTCGTCTTGTCGATGCGCAGCAGGGCGGTGGGGTGACGCGCAGGAAGCGGTTGAGCCCGGGCTTGGTGGAGATCACCCCGCGGAGCTTCGCCCGGTCGTCGGCGGTGAGGGCAATCGGTGACCTGCATGTTCGCCGCGACCGTGGCGTAGCACCCGGCGCGCGACGGCGGCCTCGGGGGATCCGCCGCGCAGCTTCTCCCCGACGATGTAGTGGTGATCGCCGCGGCGCAGGTAGCGGCGGTTGGTCGCCGAGGAGAACCCGCGGTCGGCCACCCACACGATCCGGGACAGCGTCGGGTCCCGCATGTCGTGGTTGACCTGGCGGATCAGCGCCGAGTCGGTGGTGTTACCCGGCCGGCTCCACACCCGCACCGGGATCCGCGGTGCGAGTGACCGCCATCCCGATCACGATCTGCGGCAGGTCATCGCGGTGGTCCTTGAACTTGCCGTAGGTGCGGAACCCCACCCGCTCCCCGTCGCCGCCCCCGCCGCCCTTGCTGTCCGGGCCGGTTGCGCGGCGTGTCGTCGTCCGGCTTGGGAGCCACTGGGCCCTGCCCGTCACGCCCGACCGGCTCGTCGGCGGTGTCACGTTCGAAGTAGGTGGAGGTGGTGTCGAAGAACAGGAGATCCACTTCGAGGTCCAGGAGGGTGCCGACCTGCCAGAACACCTCCTTCTCCAGATCCTGCGCGATCTCGATGAGCCAGCCCATCGCCCGGTAGCAGGCGTCGTCGCTGACCCACCCGGCGGCGGCGAGCTTGGAGGAGACGTCCAGGGCGCGGTTCGCGACCAGCGCGAACAGCACCCGCTCCACCCGCGGGTCCAACCGGCGGCCCACCAGCAACTTGGCCATCACCGCATCGATCCCCAACCGCTGCCACAGCCCGTCCAGGACGTGGGTCCCACCCATCGGGCGTGACTCCAGCAACCTGAGCTCCGGGCCCGCCGCCGCTGTGGTGCCCGCCGCCGGCGTGCGCCCTGCCGTGGTGAGCGCCGCGGCGGGATCGAGCAGCCGCTGCAGCGAGGCGATCAACCGCTCGATCGCGGCCGAGTCCACCCGGTCGGTCCGCCCGAAGCTGTAGAGGATCTTCGTCCGGGACGCCCGGGCGGCGGGGTCCCACGCCGAGCGGCGGTGCGACAGCCCTCCGGGGAGGTTGACAAGATGGCGCGCATCCCGTGCCCACAGCGACCGGCCGATCCGCTATTCGGGCAGCCGGTCGCCGAGTACGATCTCGCCATCGTCGACCCGGACCGGGAACACCCGCACCGCGAAGTCGCCGCTCGCGCACGACCCGTCGGCGAACGCGAACACGTGGTTGTGCAGCGGGCACACCACCTTCACCGCGTCGGTCTGACCATCCGCGAGCGGCCCACCCGCATGCGGGCAGGCCGCCTGCATCGCCCGCAGGCTCCCGTCGCGCAGCCGGAACACCGCCACCTGCTCACCGTCGACGGCGAACGCCCGTCCCTCCCCGACCGGGATCACGTCGACCGGACCGAGCCGATGCGCGGACCCCGGCGCCGAAGCATCCTCCGACCGTGCCCTCACGAACTCCGCCACCGCCTCCGGCGCAGGTGCCGTGTCCTCCGTGGCCGTGCTAGACCTCGCGAGCCCGGTCACGCCCCCGCCCCCGTCCCGTTCGCCGCAGCCCGCGCCGAGCCGTTCGTCGCCTCGCGCACCGGCACCTGCGGCAGGGGGAGCAACGGCAACGAGTCGTGGAACTGCCCCGCCGTCGCCGGCTCCCGCCCCTCCAACCACGGATCGGCGTAGGCGTCGACCGAAGCCTGCATCCGCTCGTCGAGCCCGGTGACGATGCCGTCGCGGTCCTCGACCAGGATCGCCCTGAGCTCGTCGAGCCCCACCCGGGGCACGAAGTCGTAGGTCCGCTCCAGCCAGCGGGCATTCTCCCGGTAGTACTGCATGAACCTGCCGGTCAGCGCCATCGCCTCGCTGCGACCGGTGACGACGGCGAGCACGTCGCCCTTGCGCACCGACGCACCCGCCGCGCCACCGACGTAGACCTCCCACCGGTCCTCACCCACCGCGACCAGCCCGATGTCCTTGACCATCGCCTCCGAACAGTTGCGCGGGCACCCGGCCACGGCGAGCTTCAGCTTCGCCGGGCTCTCCAAACCCTTGAAGCGCTCCTCCATGTCGATCCCGAGCCGGGTGGAGTCGCCGAGGCCGTAGCGGCAGAAGTCGGTGCCCACGCAGGTCTTCACCGTGCGCATCGTCTTGCCGTACGCGTACCCCGACGGCATGTCCAGGTCGGCCCACACCGCGGGCAGATCCTCCTTGCGGACGCCGAGCAGGTCGATCCGCTGCCCGCCCGTCACCTTGATCATCGGGATGTCGAACCTGTCCGCGGTGTCGGCGATCCGCCGCAGCTCGTCGGCCGTGGTGACCCCGCCCGACATCCGGGGCACCACCGAGAACGTGCCGTCACGCTGGATGTTGCCGTGCACCCGGTCGTTGATGAACCGGGCGTCGCGCTCGTCGACGTACTCCCGACCCCAGAGCGTCTTGAGCAGCGACGCCAGCGCCATCTTGGACCCGGCGTCCTCCCCCTCCGGCGCGAGCGCGGCGAACACCGCCGACACCGACCGCAGCTCCCGGGTGTGGATCGCCTCGATCAGCGCCGGTTTCTCCAGCGGGATCGACGGCACGTACCAGGACGCGCTCTCGTCGATCTCGACCGCACCGTCGGCGGCCCACTCGACGATCTGGGCCACCAGCGACTTGCAGGAACCGCAGCCCTTCCCGGCCCGGGTCGCGGCCATCACCGCGCTGACACTCCTCGTGCCACCGTGCACGCAGCCCACCAGGTCACCCTTGGAGACACCGTTGCAGTTGCAGACCTGCACCGTGTCGTCCATCTCGGCCGCACCCTCGGCCTGCGACGGCCCGGCGAGGGAGAACAGCAACGTCACGCGCTCCTCCGGCAACGGCAGGCCGCGGTCGAAGCTCTGGGTGAGGAACGCGACCTTCTCGACGTCGCCGAGCAGGGTGGCCCCGACGAGCTTGCCGTCGCGCACGACGACCGACTTGTAGACCCCGCGCCGTGGCTCGGAGAACCGGACGAACTCGTCGTCCTCGTGCTCGGGGCGGTTGATCCCCATCGTCGCGAGGTCCACCCCGGCGACCTTGAGCTTCGTCGCGTTGCGCGAGCCGTGGTAGGCGGCCTTCGGGTCCGCGGCGGTGACGTGGTCGGCCAGGACGGTCGTCTGCTCCCACAGCGGCGCGACCAACCCGTAGACCTGGCCGCGGTGCTGCGCGCACTCGCCGACCGCGTAGATGTCCGGATCGTCGACGCTGCGCAGCTGGTCGTCGACGACGATCGCGCGCTCCACGGTGAGCCCGGACACCACGCCGAGCCCGACGTTGGGCCGGATGCCCGCGGTGATCACGACCATGTCCGTGTCGATGGCACTCTCGTCGGCGAAGACGACGCCGGTGACCGTGCCGCTGCTGCGCACCGCGGTGGTCCGCTTCCCGGTGTGCACCGATATCCCGAGCCCCTCGACGACCTTGCGCAGGATGGCCCCGGCCTCCTCGTCGAGCTGCTGGTTCATCAGCACCGGTCCGGACTGCACCACGTGCACGTCGAGCCCGTGCGCCTGCAGCCCGTACGCGGCCTCCAGACCCAGCAGGCCGCCGCCGATCACGACGGCGCTGTGATGGCCGCCCGCGTAGTCGAGCATCGCGGTGGTGTCGTCCATCGTGCGGAAGCCGAAGATGCCCGGTGTGAGCGTGCGGTCGTCCACCCACATGCCGTCCATCGGCGGGAAGAACGTCCGGCTGCCGGTCGCGATGATCAGCTTGTCGTAGGCCAGCACGGCGCCGTCGTCGGCGAAGACCTTACGGGCGAACCGGTCGATGCGCACCACGCGGACCCCGGCGTGCAGGGTGACGTCGTTCTCCGCGTACCACTCGACCGGGTTGAGGTAGATCTCGTCGGCGCCGTCCCCGGCGAGGACGTGGCTGAGCATGATCCGGTTGTAGTTGCCGTAGGGCTCGTCGCCGAACATCGTGATCCGGAACCGCTGCGCCCCGCCGCGAGCGAGGATCTCCTCGACCACGCGGGCGCCTGCCATCCCGTTCCCGATGACGATCAGATCCTCCCGCATCAGACCTCCACCAGCCCGAGGTCGACCACGACGGTGCCGCTCAGTGCCTCGGACGCGGCCACGTGCAGCTCGAGAACGGTGCCGTCCTCGAGGTCTTCCACCACGGCGAGCGCGACGTGGGTGGCCGACCGCGCACCGATCGGGAAGTAGCGCATCGGCACCCCGTCCCGGACGAGCAGGACCGTGACCAGCTCATCGGTGCTGTTGCCGCCGCGGAAGTACAGCGGCTGCGTCGTGATGCCCGGGGGCACCGTGTACGTCAGGTCCGGGTGGAGGAGGCCGGTCTTGTCCGTCCCCTGGCCTTCGAACGGGTAGATGCCCTGCAGGAACCTCGGCTTGCTGATCATCGGTGCCTCTCTCGTGCTGGAACGGGGTCAGGACCGCGCGCCGGCGGTGGCGGCAGGACAGGGGATCGGGACGGCCGGGCTTGCCGCGGTCACGGCGACCGCGCAGGCCTTGAACTCCGGCATCCGGGAGATCGGGTCGAGGCGGGCGCTGGTCAGCGCGTTGACCCCCGGCCAGTGGAAGGGCAGGAACACGGTGTCGCGGCGGATCCCGTCGGTCACGTGGGCGCGCAGCACCATGGATCCGCGACGGGTGGTGAGCCGGACCTCGTCGCCGTCGACCACCCCGGCTGCACGGGCCAGCTCGGGGTGCAGCTCGGCGTACGCATGCTCCTCGGCGGTGGCCAGCGTCGGGCTGCGCCGGGTCTGGGTGCCGGACTGGTAGTGGGTCCGGGAGCGGCCGGTGGTGAGCAGGAAGGGGAAGTCGGGGTCCGGGCGTTCGGTGACCTGGCGGTGGGTGACGGCGACGAACCGCGCCCGGCCGTCGGGGGTCGGGAAGGTCTCGGTGAACAGCCGCGGCGAGCCCGGGTGCGCCTGGTCCGGGCAGGGCCAGAACAGCTCCTCGCCGGCGTCGAGGCGGTCGTAGGTGATGCCCGCGTAGTCGGCGATGCCGCCCGCGCTGGCCCGGCGGAGCTCGTCGTAGACCTCCCGGGGGTCGGTCGGAAAGTATTGACCGCACCCGAGCCGGTCGGCCAGCCCCCGCCAGATCTCCAGCTCGCTGCGCACCCCCGGCGGCGGCACCACCGCGCGACGGCGGCGCAGCACCCGCCCCTCGAGGTTGGTCAGCGTGCCCTCCTCCTCGGCCCACTGGGTGGTGGGCAGGACGACATCGGCGTAGCGGGCGGTCTCGGACAGGAAGAAGTCCGTGACGACCAGGCAGTCCAGGGCGGAGAGCCGATCGGCGACGTGGTCCGCGTTCGGCGCGGACACCACCGGGTTCGACGCGGACACCAGCAGCACGCGCACGCCGGCGCCGGTGCCGAGCCGGTCGAGCAGCTCGTAGGCCGAGACGCCGGGTGCGGGTAGGTCGTCGGGGTCGATCCCCCACACCCTCGCGACGTGTGCGCGGGCCGCGGGGTCGGCGAGCTTGCGGCAACCCGGCAGCTGGTCGGCCTTCTGCCCGTGCTCGCGGCCACCCTGCCCGTTGCCCTGGCCGGTGACGGTGGCCCATCCCGAGCCGCGACCGCGACCGGGCAGGCCGAGCGCCAACGCGAGATTGATCCAGGCCTGGACGGTGTCGGTGCCGTCGGCGTGCTGCTCGGCGCCCCGGGCGGTGAGGATCATGGCGGCGGGGGCCCGGGCGAGGGCGTGCACGATGGCCGTCAGGTCGGCGACGGGGATGCCGGTGGTGCGCTCGGTGCGGTCCGGCCAGTCGGCGCGGACGGCGCGGCGGACGACGTCGAAACCCGTCGTGCGCCGCGCGACGTACTTCTCGTCGACGAGGCCGTCGCGGATCGCGAGGTGCAACAGGCCGTTGGCCAACGCGAGATCGGTGCCAGGGACGGCCTGCAGGTGCCGGTGGGCGAGCTTGGCCGTGGACGTCACCCGAGGATCGACGACGATGTGCTCGGCGCCGCGGTCCCGACCGGCCTCGAACCACTGCATCGCCGGCGGCATGGTGTCGGCGGGGTTGCTCCCGACCAGCAGCACCACGTCGGCGGCGGCGACGTCGGCGAGCGGGAACGGCAGGCCCCGATCGATGCCGAACGCGCGGGTGCCCGCCGCCGC
>JBOHEO010000110.1:0-18469 GCA_050701055.1 Pseudonocardia sp.
GTCACGGCCCGCACGGAGTGGGACAGCGCCGCCCCGGTGCTGGCCGCCGCGATCGGACGCACCACCGCCGACGAGCGCGCCGACGGCTACCGCCTCTACATCGCCGCCGGGGCGGCCACCCGTGATCCGGAGCGCTTCGGCGCCCTGCTGGCCTCGCTGACCCGGTTGGGCAACGAGCAGGACCCGGTGCGTGCGGCGGCGCTGGGCGCGCTGGCGGCGGCACCGCCCTGGCTGTTCCGACCGGTCGACGCGCCCGTGCTGACCACCCTGGTGGCCGATGCTGTCCAGGCGCGGGACATGTCATGGCTGTCGCAGGGAGCGATCCGCACCCTGGCCACCCGGCTGATCAGGGAGGGTGGCGCGTCCCGGCGGCCCGAGCTGGTCGACTGCGGGCTTGCGGCGCTGGAGCAGCTCGGCGGCCAGTCGTCGTGGCTGGACCTGTCCGGGATGGACCGGCTGCTCCCGCGGGGTGCCGAGCACGAGGTGTTCACCGCACTGCGGCCGCGCATCATCGCCGAGGCGCGCCGCGGACAGTTCGTGGTGGCGCTGTCGCTGGCGGCGGGCCTGCGTCGGCGGGCCTGGCCCATGTCAGGGCTCCAGGAGTACGTCGACCAGGCGCGCCGCGCGACCGACGATCACACCGTTCGCCGGGCGATCGAGCTGTGGCTGGCCCCGTCCGCCACCCGTGACCAGCGCGTCGAGGCCGTGCTGCGCAGCGACCGGTCGACGATCACCTTGCCCACCGTGCAGGCAGCGGTGGGGTCGCGCCGGACGGACCTGCTCGACGAGGTGTTCGCCAAGTCGCTGCACGGGCGGTTCCTGCGCCGGCGCGTGCGGTTCATCCCACCGTTCTCCGGATGCTTTCACCGCTGGTTGCCCAGGCAGTGCGCGCAGTACCTGCGCCTGCTGGCCAAGCTGGCCGGCCGGACCGGCGTGCAGGTGTACGAGCGGGCGCAGGCGCTGCATCAGCTGCGCGGCGTGCCGGGTTCGGCGGAGGTGCTGCGCGAGTTCGCGGGCGCGGCCGACGTCCGGGTGGCTGAGGCGGCGCTGGCCGCGCTCGCGTGGACCGACGAGCCCGTCGACGTCCTGCCCGACCTGCTGGCGTTCGCCGACACCGACCGGGCGCGGGTAGCGGTGTATGCGGCCGTGCGGTGCGCGCGGTTCGTGCCGCCGGATCGGCTGAGCACGCTGCTGACACCGGTGCTCGCCGGGCAGAAGGTCAGCTCGCGCAAGGAGGCGGTGCGGCTCTGCGCCGAGCACCGCGTGCCGGGCGCGGGCGAGCTGCTCGCGACGGTGTTCCACGCGACCGGCCAACACCGTGACGTCCGGTGCGCGGTCGTGTCGGCCGCGCGGCTACTGCTGGACGAGCCGCAGGCGTGGGAGCTGCTGGCCGCGGCGTCCGGGGCCGAGCATGCGGTGGCGGCGGCCGTGGCGGCCATCGCGCCGCAATCACTGGCCGTACGCCACCGTTCGCGGTACGCCGGGCTGGTGCGGACGGTGGCGGCGGCGGCCGAGCCGGACACGGCCCGGCTCGGCCTGCTCGCGCTGCCCGGGTGGAGCCGGTGGGACGACACGGGTTCGGAGCTTCTGGTCGACCTGGTCACCGACCTCGACACGACCCCGAACTGGCGGCTCGCGCTGACCGCGCTGGTGGCCGTGGCCGACCCGGCGCCGGTTCTCGCCGCGACCCGCCGGCTGCTGTCGGCTCCCGATGCGTCCGGCGCCGATCGTGACCTGCCGGCCCGCCAGCGCGTGCTGGCACTGGCCAGGGAGGTCGGCGTGCACACCACGGCCGCCCGTCCCACGGCATCGGCGGTGGCCGCCCTCCTCGGCGAGGTGGTGACCTACCAGGCGGTGGCGGTGGAACTGGCAGTGACGGCGGCGGTGGCAGTCTCCTCGGAGGCGCTGGATCTGCGGCTGGTGCTCGAACTGGCGACGTCCCCGAAGCTGGCCTGGCACGCCGCTGACCTCGTGGCGGGGGCGCTACGCACCGTGGTGACCCGGGTTCCGGGTGACGCGCTGCTCGCGGTGGCCGAGAAACTGCGCTCCGATGCCGCACCGGTCGCGCTGGCACTGGCCCGGACCGCGGGCTCGGCTGCCGGCTGGCCCGAGCCGTGGCGCGAGCTCATCGCGGCACTGCGCACACACGACGACCCCGACGTACGGCGGGAGGCGCTGGACACGTTCACCCGTCCCGAATGATCCGAGAGCGGTGGTGGAACCCTTCCACGCGGACGGGCTCGCTTGCTTGGTGGGTATGGAACCGGCGTCGCAACGAACGGCACTTTCGTCCGTTAGGTGTGGACGAAAGTGCCGTTCGTTGTGTTCTGGGCGACCGGCGAACAGGGTCATGGAACCCGAGGATCTCGGGAGTCCGGCCGTCCGGTGTGGCGTTGTGGGACAGGCGCACCGACTTCGACCTCTGGGGCAACATCGTGGCCGGCAGGATATCTCACCACCACGTCACGTACGCCTATCCTCGTCAAGCCATTTCGCCCGCTCCAAAAACCCTTGTACCGCCGGAACGTTGGCGTGCGGCTTCATCCGAAGATAGAGGTCATGGAGATGACCGAGTCCGGTGGCCGACTCCAGGCTTCCGGCTAAGTCGATCGACTCCATCCCCAGCGTGGCGGCGGCGTCCAGATCGCGCTGCTTACCCGGGTGGGCCCGAACCTGGGCCAGCCGGGTCACGACGAGCTGGCGGTCGCGGACGAAGGACGCACTGAACTGGGCAACGTCCTTGTGCTTGTGTTCGCATTGGAGCTTCTATGAATTATCTCGCATCGGGCAACACTGAGCTTTTCTTTGTTGATTGGGCAAAAGAAGCACTCGACACGGATGGGCGGATCGACTCACTCGCAGAACTCTTCTACAAGTGGGTAGAGTCAGGCAATGCCGCATATCACTGCGTTGGCAACTACGCCATTTATCTCCAAACGGTAATTCTTACAATCATCGAATGGCAGAAGGATCCGTATACCTTCTTCCACGACAATGGAGAAGGAACGGTGACAGGGAGACATATACCTCACATCCTGCCCGAGGGCGGTTGCGAGTACTGGCTCGACCCTGAGTATTTTGCGCACATGGTGTACGCAAGACTCGGCAGCCACCTCGACCTCATCGGCGACCCCGACTGGCCACAAGACAAAATCAAAGCCCGACTACAGAAAATCCGCCAGCAAAAACAGCAGGCATCACATCAGCTCGACAACACCGTCGCCGACCTCGAACCCGGCCGCACCGCCCTGAACGCCGCGCTCGAACTCCTCGACCACCCCAGCCAGCTGTACCGCACCGCCCCGGACGAAGCCCGCAAGAACCTCAACAAGGCGATCTTCAACCGGCTCTACCTCGACGCGACCGACCACACCCCGACCACCACCCAAGACAACCTGACCGAGCCCTACGCCAGCCTCGTCCACGCCACCCGAACCATCCACGGCGGCGAACACCGCGCCGCCGAGCCACGAGACAGCACGACGAACCACCTCGGCAACCTCCTCACCACCGCCCTGGCAGGCGGGTGTGCGAGTAAGGAAGCCGTGGTGGAGCTGAGGGGAATCGAACCCCTGACCTACTCGATGCGAACGAGTCGCGCTACCAACTGCGCCACAGCCCCATGCCACGCCCGTCGCCGGGCGGCCTTGACTTTATCAGCCGGTCACGCACCCGCGGCACGCCGGTAGTCCATCCGCGTCGACCCGTCGAGGTCGTGCAGGTCCGGGTCGTCGTCCTCGGCCTCGACCATTGCGACGCCCGGAGGCAGTACGGGAAGGGCACCGGGCTGCAGGCGGGGCAAGGCGGGTTGCGGCTCGACCTCAGGTTCGTCAAGTTCGTCCTCGTCGAGGGTTGCGGCATCGTTCGTATCCTCAACCGACGGTTGGCGAGCGGCCTCACGGCCCTGCTGGACCCACTCGTCGAGCTCGGGATCTTCGGCACGCCCCTCGTCCCGCCCACCCGGACGACGGGTGCCGGCCATCCGGGCCGCGCGTCGCTCGCGGATGGCCTCCTCCATCCGCACCTGGCGTCGTAGGTAGACCAGATAGCCGACGAGCACGAGGTCGACGGCGATGTGCGGGGACCACAGGCCCGCCACGACGAACACGGCGACGATCGCCGTGACCACGGCACTCACCAACAGGGCCAGCACGACGCGCTGACGGAACGCGAACCGGGCCTGGGCCGCCAACGCGGCGGCCTCCGGGTCGAACCCGCCGCGACCGGGCCGATACCGGGGCCCGGGCCGCTCCCAGCCGCGGTCGTCGCCGTCCCGCATTGCGGACATCGGATCGTAGAACTCCCGCGTCCGGCCGTCCGATTCCCGGATTACCGCATTGAACTTCCGCGCCGGACCGTCCGACTCCCGAACCAGGTCATCGGGCTTCCCCGTTGGGAGGGTACGCGCCGCCGGAATCCGCGCCCCGTCGTCGCGCTGGTCCGGGTCGGGCTGTTCACGCTCCAGCTCGGGCCACTCCCGGTCCGGTCGGGTTGTCACCGGCCGGGTCCCGTCCTCCTCGTCCGCCACGTCCACCTCCTGGGTTCGGCGCCGTTGCCTCGGCCGCTCGAGCACCCGCCCGGAGAGCGCTGCCAGACTCGGCCGCGCCACCTCCTGCCTGCGCCGCGCGATCGACGGCACGAGAATGAGCAGCCAGATCACCACCAGACCCGCGAAGATCAACGAACTGGGCACGGCTGCCTCCTCCCCCGATTGCACAGTTCGGACGCGCCGCGCCAACCAGGCGGAAGCTCGCGGCCGACCCAACGGTCTCGCGTCCGACCCAACGGTAGTGAGCCCCCAGCCCCAGCCGGGCAGCGACGCGCCGCCACACCCGCGATCAAGGACAAAAGGTTGTTCACAGAGATCATCAAGCGACGTTTTGCCCTAATGGGATGTCTTGATCGGCGGCCCGGACGGGCGGGGCGGGCGGGGGGTCAGGCGCGGTGGGCCCGGCCAGCGGCGACGATGCGGGCGGTCAGGCCGCCTCGGGGCAGTTCTTCCCTCGTCATCGCGAAGCACAGGTGGTCGCGCCACGCTCCGTCGACATCGAGGTAGCGCTGGAACAGGCCCTCCTCACGGAACCCGAGCTTGGCCAACACCCGAAGGCTGGCCACGTTCTCCGGACGCACGGTCGCCTCGAGCCGGTGCAGTCCCACCGGGCCGAAGGAGTGGTCGACGACCATCGCGACGGCCGCGGTGGTGATCCCGCCACCGGCGACCAGCGCGTCACACCAGTAGCCGACGTAGGCCGACAGCAGCGGTTCGCGGATCACGTTGCCCACCATCACGTGCCCGACCAGCCGGCCGTCCAGGGTCACGCCGAACGGCAGCACCGCACCTCGCCGGGCCGCGGCGCGCAGCTGCAACCAGCGGCCCGGCCACTCCCCCGCGGCGTGACGCTGCGCCCAGCCCCCGGACGTCGTCGGCTCCCACGGCGCCAAGTGCCGTTCGTCCCGAATCCGGATCGTCGACCACGCCCCGCCGTCGCGCAGCCGCACCGGGCGCACGCCCACCAGCCCGGCCGCGGTGTGCAACGCACCGAGGGTGGCCGGCCAGCCCGGGTGCCGCCCGGACCGCTCCGGGAGCGCGTGCGCCACCTGCCCGCTCACCGGAGAATGGGCAGGAACACCACGGTGACCGGCTCGTCGATGCCGGCGTCGGTGACCTGTTCGGGTAGCACGATCAGCCCGTTCGCCTCGGTGAGCCCGGACAGCAGGTGGGTGCCGGTCGTGGCCAACGGCTGCACGAGGTAGTCGCCGGTGGCCTGCTCGCGCAACAGCCGCCCGCGCACGTAACCACGGCGCCCGGGTACGGAGCTGACCGGAGAGGTGAGTCGGGCGGTCACCGTGCGGCGGTGCGGGGCGCCCAGGCCCAGCGTGACCCGGATCAACGGGCGGACGATGACCTCGAACAGCAACAACGCGGTGGCCGGCTGCGACGGGAAGAGGAACGTGGGCACACCGTCCGGGCCGAGCCGGCCGAAGCCCTGGGTGGAGCCCGGGTGCATGGCGACGCGGGTGGTGTCCAGCTCGCCGAGCCCCGCCAGCGCCGCGCACACCTCCGCACCGGTGCGCCCGCCGACCGCCCCGCACGCCACGATCACGTCGCTGAACGGCAGCCGGTCGGTGATCGCGGCGCTGGCCTCGTGGGGGTCACCGCGGACGAGCCCGACCCGTGCCGACTCCGCGCCGGCATCACGGGCCGCGGCGCTGAGTGCGTGCGAACACACGTCGACGACCTGTCCGGCACCCGGCACGCGGGCCGGCTCCACGAACTCGTCACCGACGGCCAGCACCGACACCCGGGGCCGGGGATGGACCAGCACCTTGTCCCGCCCTGCCGCGGCGAGCAGGCCCACATGCGCGGCGGCGATCACCGCGTCGCGGCGCACCGCCACATCGCCGGGCTGGGTGTCCTCGCCGATCCGCCGGACGAACGCCGCGGACGGGACCCCCCGGTGCACGCTGAGCTTCGCCGCTCCGCCGTCGGTGTGCGCGCCGGGGACTACGGCGTCGGCGAGCGTGGGCAGCGGTGCGCCGGCGACCACCCGGACGGCTTGCCCGGGTTGCAACCGCAGCGGCTGGCGTGACCCGGCCGCGATCTCCCCGACCACCGGCAGCACCACCGGCTCGTCCACACTCGCACCGGCGAGATCGACGCTGCGCACGGCGTAACCGTCGATGGCCGCCTGGTCGAAGCTGGGCAGCGGCCGGCCGACGACCACGTCCTCCGCGCACCGCAGCCCGTGCGCCTCGGAGATCGCCACCCGCACCGGGGCCGGCCGCATCGCGGCCCCCAACACCCGCACGAGCTGCTCGTCGACCGACCGCACGGCTGCGTCAGCCCGCCAACCGGGCGATGAGCCACTCTCGCAACTCGGGTCCGTAGTCGGGGTGCTCAAGCGCGAAGTCAACGAACGCGCGGACGTACCCGCCCGGGTTGCCGAGGTCGTGCCGCCCGCCCCGGTGCACCACCACGTGCACCGGGTGCCCCTCGGCGATCAGCAGCGCCACGGCGTCGGTGAGCTGCAGCTCACCGCCGGCGCCGGGGGTGATGCGGCTCAGCGCATCGAAGATCGCCCAGTCGAACAGGTAGCGGCCGGCGGCGGCGAAGGTGGACGGTGCCTGCTCCGGGGTCGGCTTCTCGACCATGCCGTGTGCCCGTTTGACGTCCGGATCGTCGGTGTCGGTGACGTCGAACACGCCGTAGGCCGAGATCTCCGCACGCGGGAGGTCAAAGGCGCAGAGCACGCTTCCGCCGAACCGTTCACGCACCCCGACCATCCGGGTGAGCACCCCGGTGGGTAGCACGAGATCGTCGGGAAGCAGCACCACGAACGCCTGCTCGTCGGGATCCAACGCGGACTCCGCGCACCCGACGGCGTGGCCGAGGCCCCGCGGCTCGTCCTGGGTGACGGTGCGCACCGTGATCAGCTCCGAAGCCCGGCGCACCTTGGCGACCAGCTCGTTCTTGCCGCGGGCGGAGAGCTCCTTCTCCAGCTCTGCTGAATCCGCGAAGTGCGCGGCCACGGCGTCCTTGCCCGGGGCGGTGATGATGAGCAGCTGCTGCGCCCCCGCCTGCGCCGCCTCGGCGGCGACCAGCTCGATGCCAGGAGTGTCGACCACCGGGAGCAGTTCCTTCGGCATCGTCTTCGTCGTGGGCAGGAACCGGGTGCCGAGACCGGCGGCGGGCACAACGGCCGAGCGGAACGGCGGGTTTTCGCTCGCATGCTCGCTCATGACTGTCGAGCCTATCGGCGCCGGTAGCGTCGTCGCGTGACGGTAGGCGAGGAGAAGAAGCAGTGGCGACGCCGGCTGCGTGCCGCCCGCCGCGAGCAGCCCGCCGACATCCGGGCTGCCCGGGGGGCCGCCTTGGCCGCGGCGGTGGTGAAGCTCGCTCGCACACTCGACCCATCCGCCCGCAGCCATCCGGTCTGCGCCTACCTGCCGGTGGACACCGAGCCCAGCTGGGCGGCCGGGCTCGACGCGCTGGTCGCGGCCGGCCACGAGGTACTGCTGCCGGTGGTGCCACCCGAACCGGGGCCGCTGGACTGGGCCCGTTACGAGGGTCCGGACACCCTGGGCGCCGGGCCGATCGGGCTACGGGAGCCGACCGGCCCACGACTGGGACCGGCGGCCATCGGGCAGGCCGGTCTCGTGCTGGTCCCCGCGTTGGCCGCCGACCGGCGCGGTGTGCGGATCGGGCAGGGCGGCGGGTACTACGACCTGACGCTGCCGCTGGCCACGCCCGGAATCCCGCTGGTGGTGGTGCTCAACGACGAGGAGCTGGTGGCCGAGCTGCCGGTGGAACCGCACGACCGGCGGGTTACCGCAGCCCTGCTTGCTGAGGCCGGCCTGATCGAGTTCGTGAGATCACCAGACCCTGCTGGCTAATTGTGGTTCACGCGGCGCTGGTGAGGATTCGTCTGGATCCGTTGGGTTCTGGGCGACCGGCGAACAGGGGGAGACCAACCGCAGACAGGATCACGCTGTCACAGAAGATCAACAGTGTGGAGGTCGACAGCCGTGTCGCAGATGACAGTGTCGCAGATGACAACAGGGTCTCACCATCCACCGCGCCACCCCGCTCGACGACACTGCCCGACGCGGCGGGCTAGACTGGCAGTCTCTGCGTGAGAGTGCCAGTTTCGGAGGAACACGTGCCGACCTATCAGTACGCCTGCACCGCCTGCGACCATCGCTTCGACGCGGTGCAGTCCTTCTCCGACGTGTCGCTGTCGGAGTGCCCCGCGTGCACCGGCGGTCTGCGCAAGGTGTTCTCCTCGGTCGGCATCGTGTTCAAGGGCAGCGGTTTCTACCGGACCGACAGCCGCGCCGGGGACATGGTCGGCGCCAAGGCTGAGGGCTCCGGGTCGGCGGCGGGCAAGGAATCATCGGGCAGCGGGTCGTCGGGCGACTCCGGCTCGTCGGGGTCAGGCTCCTCGGGTTTGTCGGATTCGGGCTCCTCAGGCTCGGGTTCGTCGGGCTCGGGCTCAGGTTCAGGTTCGGGCTCCTCAGGGTCGGGTTCGTCGGGCTCGGGCTCCTCGGACTCAGGTTCGTCAGGCTCAGGTTCGTCGGGCTCGAGCTCGGGCTCCTCGGGTTCGTCGCGCAGCGCCAGTGGCACGCCGGCGGCCGCAGCCTCGTCCTGACGCGCCGGGGCCGAGCGGCGGCGCCGGGTGCCCGGCCCGAGCGGTGGGGTTCCGCGTCCCGCGCGGGCATAGCAGGGCCGGGTTGTCCTGACCCCCAGCCGAGCGGTGGGTTCCGGGCCGGGTTGTCCACAACCAGGTGCGGTTATCCACAGGCGCGGCCGTTTCCCCGTCCGGTACCGACCCTGGGCCTAACGTCGTCAGCAGGACCGGCGACGGGAGACGACGATGGCAGGGTCCCGAACAACGCTGGCACCGCGTGTGCCCGACCGGTTCCTCGAGTTCCTCCGCGGGCCCGGCTGGCGTCGGGTGGCCGTGGCGCGGCGAGCCGGTGCCGCTCTGCTCGCCGGCATCGCCCTCGTGCTCGCGGTCGCACCAGGTGCCGACGCCGGGGGCGCCCGGCTCGTGGTGGCAGCCCGAGACCTACCGGCCGGGGTCACCCTGCGCACCGCCGACCTCGTGGTGCGCCAGTGGCCGGCCGACCTGATCCCGGCCGGGGCGATCCTCGAGGTGGCGGTCGCCGACGGGCGGGTCCTGGTCGGTGAGGCCCGAGCGGGCGAGCCGCTCACCGACGTACGGCTGGCCGGTGCCGAGCTGGCGTCCCGGCTGCACGGATCACCGGATGCGGCGGCGGTGCCGGTCCGGCTGGCCGATCCCGACGTTGCCGCGCTGCTGATGCCGGGGAGCCGCGTGGACGTGGTCACCGTCGGTCCGGAGGCCGACCAACCGGCCGTACTCGCCTCCGGTGCCGTCGTACTCGCCGTTCTGCCGCCCTCCGAGGGCGCCGGAACGCGTGGCCGCCTCGTCCTGGTGGCCATGCCGAAGGCCGTCGCCACGCGGGTGGCCGCTGCGGCGCTCACCGAGCAAGTGGCCATCACCCTCCGGTGAGCGGCTGCCACGAAGGAAACCGATGATCAGGGAAACCGGCACCCGAACCCCTCATGATCTCCGTGAACGCACGCTCATGCATGTCCGAACCTGCGTGGAGGTGCGCTCGCGGGGATCACCAGCGCGAGCCGTCAATCGCGGTCATGGTGGGGTGGTCGGTTCAGCAGCAGCTCCTCGTCGGCCGCGGAGCCCTCCGCAACGAGGCCGCCGGGTTCGTCGGGCCCCGATTCATCGCTGGTGATCGACGGCAGTACGTCGCCGAACACCTCGTCGAGGCGACGCCGAACCCGATCAGGCAGCTCTCCCACTCCGCCATTCTGCACCGGACCATTCTGCACCGGGCCATTCCGCACCGGGGCGTTCTGCACCGGTGACGCGTCAGCCTCGCGCGCCCCGGCGCGCGGATCAGTCGCCCAGTCCCGACAACTCGGAGATCACGTGTGCGACCAGCGGGGTGAGCGTGGCCATCCCGTCACGCACCGCCGCTCGCGACGGCGCCAGGTTGACCACCAGCGTGCTGCCGGACACCCCGACCAGCCCGCGGGAGAGCCCGGCGTCCATCGCACCGGCGGCGAGGCCAGAGGCGCGGATCGCCTCGGCGATGCCCGGGATGGGACGGTCCAGGACGCCGGCCGTGGCGTCGGCGGTGACGTCGCGCGGGGAGACCCCGGTGCCGCCGACCGTGATCACCAGATCGACACCGCCGATCACCGCGGTGTTCAGGGCGTTGCGGATGGCGACGGGATCACCGGGCACGACCACAACGGCGTCGACCACCAGCCGGGCCTCCTCGAGCAGCTCCCTGACCAGCGGACCGGTGACATCCTCGCGCTCGCCCTGATTGACCCGATCATCGACGATCACCACGAGGGCTCGACCGATCTGTGGCGGCGCCAGCTCCATGCGCTCACCGTAGCGGGGTGGGCATGGAGTCGGACCCAGCCCCGCGTGACGGGACGGGAGACCTCCACCTGGTAGGCGTCGACGGCGGCCCGCTCCCCGGTGCTCCGCATGTCCCCCCGCCACCCTAATCTCGGTCGGATGCGGATCCTGATCACGGGCGGCGCCGGTTTCATCGGCTCACATGTCGCCGACCGGCTGGCCGGCGATGGACATCACGTACTCCTGCTCGACGCCCTGCTCCCCCAGGCGCACGGCGGGTTCGGGCCGCCCGCCTCCGTCGCCGGGCATGAGTTCGTCGACGGCGACGTCCGCGACGCGGATCTGCTGCGCCGCCTCCTGCCCGGCGTCGACGCGGTGTGCCACCAGGCGGCGATGGTCGGGCACGGGGTGGACCCGTCGGACGCCCCGGCCTACGCCTCGCACAACGACCTGGGCACCGCGGTGCTGCTCGCGGCGATGTACGAGGCCGGGGTGGCTCAGCTGGTGCTGGCCGGATCGATGGTCGTCTACGGGGAGGGCCGCTACGACTGTCCCGAGCACGGCCCGGTGCGCCCGGGCGCACGGCGGGCGCCGGACATCGCCGCCGGGCGTTTCGAGCCACCGTGCCCGCGGTGTCGGGCGCCTCTTCAGCCCGGGCTGGTCGATGAGGACGCCCCGGTGGATCCGCGCAGTACCTACGCCGCCACCAAGCTGGCGCAGGAACACCTGGCGTCGGCGTGGGCGCGGCAGACCGGCGGGTCGGCGTGGGCGTTGCGCTACCACAACGTCTACGGGCCGCAGATGCCCCGCGACACCCCGTACGCCGGCGTGGCGTCGATCTTCCGGTCCGCGCTGGAGCGCGGCGAGGCCCCCCGGGTCATGGAGGACGGGCGGCAGCGGCGCGACTTCGTGCACGTCACTGATGTGGCCACGGCCAACGCGCTCGCCCTTGCGGCCGAAGCCGGAGCAGGCGTTCTGGTACCGGTGAACGTCTGCTCCGGGGAGCCGCACACGATCGGCGACCTGGCGGACGCGCTGTCGGCAGCCATGGGCGGCCCGGCGCCGGTGATCGTCGGCGGGGCACGACCGGGCGACGTGCGGCACGTCGTGGCCGATCCGGCACGGGCACGGGCGTTGCTCGGCTTCACTGCCGCGGTGCGCTTCGACGACGGGGTGCGCGCGTTCGCCTCCGACCCCCTGCGCGCCCCCGTCAGCTGACCTATCGGCTCGCACCCTGCGGGCCGCAACAAGCATCCGACCGCTGGCAGCCGGAAATTCCGGCGCTACCGCGGAGGGTGAGCCGGCCGGCACTCGTCACGGGCCGCACCCACCGCCGTGCGCTGAGGGGGGTGCATCTGATCGGGACGCAGCGCGAGCGGGAGGCGTACCTCGAACCGGCAGCCCGGGCCGTGGTTGCGGGCCTGGATGTGTCCCCGGTGGGCCTCGACGAGGCCCCGCGCGATCGCCAGGCCCAACCCGGCGCCGGACCCGCCCGGGGTGCGCGCCTTCGCCCCCCGGAACGCGACGTCGAACACGCGCTCGAGGTCGTCGTCCGGGATCCCGCCGCAGCCGTCGTCGACCCGCAGCCACGCGCCGTCCTCGGACGCCCCGGCGGCGACGACGACCGCGCCGTCCGGCGGGGTGTGCCGGATCGCGTTGGACAGCAGGTTGCGCACCACCCGCGCCAGCTCGGGGTCACTGCCCAGGACCACCGGCCAGTCGGAGTCGACGGCGACCACGCGCACGCCCTTGCGTGCCGCGGCGACGCCCTCGACGGCCACCGCCTCGGACACCACCTCGTGCAACGGTACCGCCGAGAGCGTCAGCCGCAGCGCCCCGGAGGTGATGCGGGAGAGCTGGAACAGGTCGTCGACCATCGCGGTGAGCCGCTCGGTCTCCCCCTGGATCCGCATGGCGTACTCGGCGACCTCGTCGGGTTCGCAGACGATCACGTCGGCCAGCGCCTCGGTCATCACCCGGATTCCGGCCAGCGGGGTACGCAGGTCGTGGCTGATCCACGCGACGAGCTCGCGGCGGGACTGCTCGGCGGCCCGCTCGGTCTCCCGTGCATCGCGCAGCCACATCACGTCGCGGGCGATGCCGCGGCCGAGCAGCATCGCCGTCGGCACCGTCACGGCCGCGACCACGACGCAGAGCGCCACGGTGCTGGCCAGCAGCGGGGTGTACATGAAACCGCTGACCCCGACCACCCCGGCCAGCGCCGCGAGCAGCGGCATCAGCACCAGCGCGGTGACCGCCGCGGTGATCGACCTGCGGCGCATCCGGTGCATCAGCAGCGCCCCGAGCACCGCCACCGGCACGGAGAACAGCAACGCGACCGGGGCGACGCCCAGCAGCTCGTCGAGCATCATCGCCGCCCGTCCATCCTTCCTGTCCGTCCGTCACTGCCGTCCGTCGTAGCGGTAGCCCACTCCCCACACCGTGGCGATCCGGGTGGGCTTCGTCGGATCGGTCTCGACCTTCTCGCGTAGCCGCCGGACGTGCACGGTGACGGTGGACTGGTCGCCGAAGTCCCAGCCCCAGACCCGTTCGAGCAGCTCGGGGCGGGTGAACACCTGGCCGGGCCGGCGAACGAGGAAGGCCAGCAGGTCGAACTCGCGCACGGTCAGCGCCAGCTCCCGGCCGGCCAGGGACGCGCGGCGGCCCGGGACGTCGACCCGCAGGTCACCGTCGACCAGGGGTCCGGTGCCGTTGTCCCGGACCGGTAGCTCCCGGGAGCGGCGCAGCACCGACGCCACCCGCAGCACCAGCTCGCGCGGGCTGAACGGCTTGGTGACGTAGTCGTCGGCACCGAGTTCCAGGCCGAGCACCCGGTCCTCCTCCTCACCGAGCGCGGTGAGCATGACGATCGGCACCCCCATCGACTCCCGGCGCAACCGCCGGCACACCTCGAGACCACCGAGGCGGGGCAGCATCAGGTCGAGCACCACGACGTCGGGCAGCCGGCTCGCCACGGCGCGCAGCGCCTGCTCACCGTCGCCTGCGACCTCGACGCGGTATCCGGCGCGGTCGAGGTACCGGCTCACCACATCGCGCACGGTGACGTCGTCGTCCACGACCAGGGCGAGCGGGCGGGTGGGCATGCACCGAGGTTAGTCCCACCGGAAGGGGCTCGGCCGATGTCACCGGACCGTCAGCGCACTCACAGGGGCTCCACCCCTCCCGGAATCCACCGCTCGAATGACGTCACATTTCGGTAATGGGGTTCATCCAGCGGCGCACCGGTGCCTCCCCTACCGTGCCGCCCATGAACGGGTCTATCGACGTGATCCTCCCGTGCCTCGACGAAGTGCAGGCGCTCCCCGGCGTACTCAACAGTCTTCCTCCCGGGTATCGACCCATCGTGGTCGACAACGGCTCCACCGACGGCACCCCGGCGCTGGCCGTCGAGCTGGGGGCCACAGTGGTGCACGAACCGCGGCGCGGCTACGGTGCCGCCGTCCACACCGGACTGATGGCGGCGACCAGCGAGACCGTCGCCTTTCTCGATGCCGACGGTTCACTCGACCCCACGTTCCTGCCGGTGATGGTCGCGCTGTTGGCGGATTCCGACGGTGCCGGGTGCGACCTGGTGGCCGGACGGCGCCGGTCGTCGGGCCGCGGCGCCTGGCCGTGGCACGCCCGCGCGGGCAACGCCGTGATCGCCGCGCTGCTCCGCCGCCGGGGAGTCCCGGTGCACGACATCGCCCCGATGCGGGTGGCCCGGCGCGCGGAGCTGATCGACCTGGGCATCACCGACCGCGCCTTCGGCTACCCCCTGGAGTTGCTGCTCCGGGCCGGGGCCGCGGGCTGGCGGATCGCCGAGGTCGACGTCGAGTACCGCCCGCGCACCGGCGGACGGTCCAAGGTCTCGGGGTCGGTGCGCGGCACGCTGCGCGCGGCCCGGGACATGGCCGCGGTGCTCGCGTGAGGCGACCCCACCCCGGACCCGTCGTACTCATCCTCGCCAAAGCTCCGGAGCCGGGCCGGGTGAAGACCCGCCTGTGCCCCCCGCTGGCCCCGGACCAGGCCGCCGAGCTGGCCGCGGCAGCGCTCCTGGACAGTATGGCCGCGGCTGCGGCAGTGCCCGGCGGGCACGCGGCCGTCGTACTGACCGGTGATCTCCGGTTCGCGGCCCGGGGCGTCGAACTGCAAGCGCTGCTGCACGACATGACGGTGCTGCCCCAACGCGGCGACGGCCTCGGCGCGCGGATCGTGGCCGCCCACCTCGACGTCGCGGCGCTGTTGCCGGGGCATCGGACCCTGCAGATCGGGATGGACACCCCGCAGGTCGGTCCGCTGCTCGCGGAGGCCGATGCGACGCTGTGCACCGGGCGAGTGGGGAGACGAGCCGTGGATGCGGTGCTCGGGCTCGCCGCCGACGGGGGCTGGTGGGCGTTGGGCCTGCGCGATCCGACGGTCGTCACGCTCATCGCGGACGTGCCGACCTCGGTCGCCGACACCGGCGAGCGCACGCTCGCCGCGCTGCGCGACGGCGGCCTGCGGGTGGCACTGCTCCCGGAGTTGTCCGATGTGGACACCGCCGCCGACGCCGTGGCGGTGGCCGCCGAGGCCCCGCACACCCGCTTCGCCGCCGCCGTCCGGGCGCTGCCCGCCGACACCCTCCCGCCCCCCGTACCGCAGCCGGCACCGGCCCCTGCGCGGCGACTCGAGTGGGCCGGATGAGCCACACCACCGTGTTCGCCTCCGCGCTGAACGGCCAGCACTCGGAACTCCTGCGCAGCGACGGGGGTGTCGCCCCACTTGCGGTGGAACGGTGGCGCGGCGCCGCGGCCGGGGAGGACAGCTGGCTGCTGGGCCGGTGTCGCGGTGCGACGATCGACCTCGGCTGCGGTCCCGGGCGCCTGGTCGAGGCGCTGGCCGCCCGCGGCGTCGTCGCACTCGGGGTGGATGTCGCCGCTGAGGCGATCGGGCAGTGTCGACGCCGCGGGGTTCCCGTCCTGCGGGCCGATGTGTTCGCCCCGCTCCCCGACGAGGGCACCTGGGATCACGTGATCCTCGCCGACGGCAACCTCGGCATCGGCGGCGATCCGGAGACCCTGCTGCGCCGGGTGATGGAGCTGATCAGCCCGACCGGCACCGTCCTCGTGGAGCTCGACCCCGGCGAACCCGGACTGTGGCGCGGCCTTGCCCGGGTGCGCAGCCGCGACGCCGTCGGACACCCTTTTCCCTGGGCGACCGCCGGTGTCGCCGCGCTGCCGGGGCTGGCCGCGCGGACCGGTCTGCGGCCGACCGTGCTCTACCGCGGGCGGCGCAGCTTCGCCGAGCTCGTGCCCGTGATGGACCGGACCGCCGACGCCCCGAAGCGTCCTGACGACACCAGCACGGCGGAGGGTGCCCCAGCCACGGTCGCAGTGCGCGCAGTCCGGGCGACGGTCGCGAGCACCACCACTGGTCAGCCTGAGCGTTCGACGGCGGCGGTCAGTTCGTCTCCGAGCCGAGCGTCACCACGACCTCACGCCCGTCCACGACGAGCGTGACCTGGCCACCAGGGGGCTGGTCGCGGATCGCCGCCACCAGTTCGTTCCCATCGACGATGATCCGGTCGTCGACCCGGCTGATGACCTGACCCACGCGCAGTCCCGCCAGCTCGGCGGGGCCTCCCGGCACCACCTGGCCGACGACCGCACCGGTGGTCTGCCGTTGCGGTCCGACGTTCACGTTGACCCCGAGCACCGCGCGGCTGGCCCGTCCGGTGCGCTCCAGCTCCTGGGCCACCCGGTGCGCCTGGTTGATCGGGATCGAGAACCCGACCCCGATCGACCCACCCTGCTCGCCCGTGGTCGCGATCGCCGAGTTGATGCCGACGACCCGGCCCTGCATGTCGACCAGTGGTCCGCCCGAGTTGCCCGGGTTGATGGCCGCGTCGGTCTGCAGAGCGTTGAGCACCGTCGAGGCGTTGACGCCCGACTCGGGACCGACGGTGACCGCCCGGTCGACCGCGCTGATGATCCCGGTCGTGACCGTGCCACCGAGCCCGAGCGGTGAGCCGAAGGCCACGACCTGCTGGCCGACCCGCACCGAGTCGGAGTTGCCCAGCTCGATCGGGGTCAGCCCGGACACGTTCTGGGCGCGCAGCACAGCGATGTCCGAGCTCGGGTCGCGCCCGACGATCTGTACGGGTGCGGTGACGCCGTTCTGGAACACCGCGGTGACGGTGCCGCCGCCGGTCGCCTCCTCGACGACGTGGTTGTTGGTCAGCACCAGCCCGTCCGCGCTGAGCACCATGCCAGAGCCCTCGCCACCCCCGGTCGGTGTCTCCACCCGGAGCTGAACGACGCTGGGTGACACCCGAGCCGCGACGGCCTCCACCGGACCGAGTGGCGCGGCCGCAGCGTCGATCTCGGGCAACGGCTGGTCAAGTACACCGGTCGTTCCACCGCCCCGATCGGCCAGCGCGTGTCCGACCGCGCCGCCGACACCCCCGCCGAGCAGCGCCGCGACCAGGGCGACGGCGATCACACCCGCGATCCCACGACCCCGCGACGCCGGCCGGTCCCCGGCCCGCGGGCCGGGGATCCGGGTGTCCGAAGGCGGGAGCCCGGGGTGCCCCGCACCCGGATGGCCACCGGTCCACCGGACGTCCGGGGCTGCCTCATCGTTCTCGACCGCATCCGGCCGGCCGGCCTCGTGCCTCCCGTACACCGGTGGGGCCCACTGTCCCGGCGGGGCCCAGGGCGACGGCACCGGCCCGGTCCTGACCGGCCAGGTCCGCTCCGCGACCGACTCGGCCGTCGCCTCGGATGATCCGGGCTGATCATTTCCCGCAACGGCGACCCCCGACTCGCCGGGCGCGGTGCCGGTCTCCGGGGTCACGCCGGGGTCGGGGTCGTCGTTCGCCATGAGCTCACCATGTTCGAGGAGTGCGGATCTGATCCGGTGCCCAGCCTAGGAGCCGCATGGGGTGACTGCTGGGCGGGCGCCGACTTCCCAGCGACCGGCCGGGTATGCACCCCGCCGGCAACCACCCGAGACCCCGTCATCGCTACCGTCGCCCGGGCAGCCGCAGGGCCAGCTGCGCGCCGCCCTCCGGAGACCGTCCCGCCCACACCACGCCGCCGTGCCGGATCGCGACCTGGCGGACGATGGCCAGGCCCAGCCCCGATCCGGGCATCGTGCGCGCGCCGTCGGCCCGGTAGAAGCGGTCGAACACCCGGGGGAGGTCTCGTTCGGCGATGCCCGGCCCGGCATCGGTCACCTCGAGCACCAGCGACCAGTCGTTCAACGGGCGCATCCGGACCCGCACGATCGCCCCCGCCGGGCTCCACTTCGCGGCGTTGTCCAGCAGGTTGAGCACCGCGCGTTCGAGTGCCGTGGCGTCCCCGATGAGCGTCCACGGAACGAGCGTGGCCACGAACTCGACGTCCCCGGCGCGGCGTCGAGCCCGTTCCAGCGCACGCGCGACGATGTCGGTGAGCTCGACGGGCTCGGGCACGACCAGCGGCGGGTCGTCGCGGGCCAGCTCGACGAGGTCCCGGACCAGCGTGGACAGCTCCGCCACCTGCGCCTGGACGTCCTCGAAGATCTCCGCC
>JBOHEO010000111.1:0-18395 GCA_050701055.1 Pseudonocardia sp.
GACGGCCGCGGACAGGAGGACACCGCCGACGGTCCACAAGACGAGGGTTCCAGTGTTGAATCGCGGCGGGATCCGGTCCTCCTCGACCATTGCCGGGTCGATCCACATGGTCACCATGGCCACCATGGCGGAAAGCATGCCGCCGATACCGCTGCTCGTTCTCGCCCGAGCGCCCTGACGTTCTTCATCCCCTACAGTTTCTTCGTTTCCCGACATGTCTGCCGACCTTTCGACCATAGTGAGCTGACTTTCACGCTGTCAAAATTGCTCTTCAGAACGATCAGTGGCCTTGGTCCGGCAGTGCGTCAAGTATCTGTCGCAGGTCCTGCACGGCCGCCTCCGCACCCTCCGCGGCGTAGACGCCGGCCGGATTCAGGATCACCTCATCAACCCCGGCGTTGGCGTAGACCGTCAGACCGCGCACCACATCGGCCGGCGACCCGGCGACGAACGTTCCGGAGTCCACCAGCGCTCGAGCTCCGATTGCCGGTGAGGTGTGGTGAACCACGAGACCGGCCCGACGCAGCATCCCGGTGTAATTCGGCCGGCTCAGATGTTGGTGCGCCGCGTTCCAGGCCAGCCGATACGGATCCCGACCGGCTCTGTCGAGGGCGACGTGCACGACGGTGGCGATTCTCGGAGTCTGACGTCCGGCCTCGTGAGCGCCACGGCGCAACGCCGGTGCGAGGACCTCGCGTACGTAGTCCGGAGGGGTCATCCAGGTGATCGCGACATCGACCAGGGCACCAGCCAGGTGGGCCGCCCCGGGGCGCAGGACTCCCAACCCCAGTGCGACCGGCGGGTGGGATCGCTCGGGAAGCCCACCGTGAAGTGTGAAGTACTCGCCGGTGTGCGCGCAGGTCCGCCGCTCGACCAGGTCCCGCAGGATCGTCAGGTAGTCCCGAATCGCGGTCAATGGACTCTGGTAGCGGGCGCCGCGCAGGCCCTGCACCAGGTCGTCCGCCCCTGGGCCCACTCCAAGCACCATGTCGTGACCGGTCATCGCGGCCATGGTCCTGGCCTGGATCATCGCTTCGCACGGATGCCGCGTCGAGGTGAGGGCGACCGCGTTTCCGACCGGGACCCGGTAGCCGGCCCCGGCGAGATGAGCGACGCCCAGATGTGCATCCCAATCCAGCGTCTGGCCGTACCACAACCGGCGGGCCGGAGTGTCGCGCACGAGCACCGCCAGCGGCACCAGGTCCTGCGGATGTGGAGTGGCGAACGGAACGATGATCGACGCCGCAGGCGCCGGCCGAGCAGGTGACCCGGGTTCTGAAGGCGACTGCATGTTCAGGCCAGGCCCGGTTCGGGTTGGGGCTCGGGCAGGTAGCCCGCGGCCTGCAGATGGAACAGGTATGCGTAGTGCCCCTCGGCGCGCAACAGCTCGGCGTGCGTTCCCTCCTCGATCAGCCGGCCGTCCTCGATCACCAGGATCTTGTCCGCGATGCGCACGGTGGAGAACCGGTGTGCGATAAGAAGGCTGGTCGCGTTCCCGGCGATGTCTCGCAACCGGCCGAAGATCTCCGTCTCGGCCTTGGCGTCGATCGAGGAGGTCGGCTCGTCGAGCACCACGACCGGTGCGGAGCGCATGAAGGCCCGGGCCAGCGCGACCTTCTGCCACTGTCCGCCGGAGAGTTGGTTACCGTCTTCGAAGTGCCGGCCCAGGACGGCGTCATAGCCGCCGTGTAGCCCATCTACGACCTGGGCCGCACCGCTCGCCTGGGCAGCCGTTCGGATTCGCGCGTCGTCCTCAAGGTCCTCGACCTGGCCGAACCCGATGTTGTTCCGGACGCTCATCTCGTACTGGATGTAGTCCTGGAAGATCACACCCATCTTGCTGCGCAGGTCGTCGAGGTCGTACTGCTCGATCGGCACGCCGTCGACGAGGATCTGGCCCCCGGTCGGCTCGTAGAGCCTGGTGAGCAGCTTTACCAAGGTGGTCTTGCCGGCACCGTTCTGCCCGACCAGCGCGACGCACCGACCGGCTGGCAGCACGAAGCACACCCGGTCGAGCACTCGCCTGTCGGTGCCCGGGTAGACGAAGCTGACATCGCGGAATTCTATGCCCTGCAGCAGCGGCGACGGGAAGCGGCGATCACCCGAGGTGATCCGCTTCTCGGGCATGTCGAACAGCTCGAAAAGGTTGTTCACAAACAGCGTGTTCTGGAACAGCATGGCCACTCCGAGCAGCATCGTGTGCGCCGAGACCTGGACGACGGCGACGGCCTGCAGGTAGCCGGCGAGTTCCCCGATCCGTCCGGACGAGGCTGTGGCGAACATCGCCAGCACGATCGCCGCGGACGCTACCAGCACGCTGATCAGCCCGAACCCTCCGAGCGAGAGGGACTGTCGCCGGTTGATCCCACGGTCGACCTTCAGGAATCTCCTGACCATCGCCCGGTAGCGCTCGATGAAGTACGGGCCCAGCCCGAACAGCCGGACCTCCTTGAACGACCGGTCGGTCGTCGTCAGGAACTGGAGATACAACATCCGTCGTCGGTCCGCTGCCCGGTCGTATTCGATCTCGAACATCTTCCTGCCATACCGCATCTGCGCAATGGCGGACGGTATCGGCGAGAGCAGCAACAACAACGCGATCCACGGATTCCAGGAGAACAGCACCGCCGCGACGGACAGGATCGTGACGACCTCCCGGATGAACTCGAGGGTGTCGGCGAACAGCTGATGCACCCGCGACCCGCTGCTCTCCTGGAAGGCCCGCTGCAGGCGGTCGTAGGACTCGGCATCCTCGTAGTCCTGCAGATCCATACGGGTGCCCTTGCGCATCACCAGCTCCCCGATGGCAGTGGTCAGCTCCAACCGGAGCACCGCGTCAAGGTACTGCTGCCAGGTGCCTCCCAGGTGCGACAGAACCGAGACGCCGATCAGCAACAGTCCGATGAGCAGGATGCGGTCGGACGCGGCGTCCACGCTCTGCCGAACGATCGCGTCGGCCACCGTCTGCACGGCGCTCGCGGTCAGGGTCAACTGCAACGCCGGGACCACCGAGACCGACAGCGTGGCCACCGCGAGCCCCACCACCTTCCACGGGCTCAGCCGCCACAGCAGCATCCCGATCCGACCCCAGTGGCGGAACGTCGGCGCCCGGTGCTGATCGGTCGTGTGGTCGCTCATCGCACCCTCTCGTCTGGCGGGATCGAGGTCGTCTCAGTCGTCTCAGCTGTTGACGGGACGCCCCCGGATCGAGCGCAATGCGAGTTTCCACAGCGCGTAGCACCGGGCCTCTCGGTGCAGGTCGACCTTCATCAAGCGGTTGATGTGCATGTGCGCCAAGCTGCCCAGCACGGTCGACGGGGTACCCCACAGCTCTCCGTCTGCCTGGGCCGCCCGTACCGCCCGTTCGACGGCGGTGACCGCGCAGGCCTGCCGGTCGAGCACCTGCCGCAGGCGTTCGTGGTGCTCCCGCCCGCGATCGTGCGGACGGCGGTCCCAGGGCACAAGGAGCTCGCACAGGTAGTCACGGTCCACGCGGAACCTCGTCCGTACCGCCGGCGACGTGTCCCCGTCGGGGGCGAGTTCGAGCCGGGTGATCGGGTCAAGGCCCCACTGCGAGTACAGGGTGTCGATCGCGGCGATCGCGACATGCTCGGCTTGCAGTTCGTCGCCCGCTGCGCGCAGCATCTGCACGAGTTCGCAGGACACGTCGCTGTTCGCCTCGAACAGCCGCTCAACCGCGCCGAACGTGCGCGGCCCGCCGTAGCGTTCAATCTCAGGTGTGTATGCGGCCAGCGCGACGTCGAAGGCGTAACCCGTCTCGACCAAGGAGCTTGCCCAGTTCGTCAGTCGCGCCAGCAGCTCCGCAGGGGTGCTGCCGCCTCGGCCCCGGAAACGGACCCGCAGGTGCGGCTCCGGGTCCGCGTATCGGACGAAGAACCATCTGTCGATCAGATGTTCCGAGCGCAGCGCGGCAACCTGCTCGACCACCGACGATTCGATGATCTCGTCGTGTCGGGACAACGGTGAGTAGATCTTGAGAAAGGTCCACCCCCCGCCGGGCAGGTGCTGACGACGCACGTCCGCGGACCCGTTCGGGACGGTCTCAAGGCCGACGGCGAGCGGGGCGCTGCGGGCGGCCTGCGCCGGGTCGCGCAGCACGACCGGAGCGACGATCTCGCTGACATAGGTACCGCCCCGGTCGTCGGTCAGCCAGTTCTGGTCCGGCGTCGGGAACACCTCGTGCATCCTCACCCGTCGATGCCCGCGGGAGAGCTCCTGGGCCAGCTCGTCACGATAACTCGGATGGTCCAGGTCCAACAGCAGGCGATTGTCATCGTCGACCAGGTAGACATGGCGCGGGACCTTCCACCGCTCCCGCCAGGCGGCGACCGCGGCGGGGAAGCCGTCCCGGTCGAACCCGGTGAGGGTGTCCGCTTCCACGGTCCACTGCGCCGGGTGCAGCACAACGCGACCGCGGGTGACCCGAGGCAGGAAGGGCATCGTGGCCAGGCCGAGCCACTGCCAGCCACTCGGTGCGACATACCCGTCGGCAGACACCTCCAGCAAGAACCGGGCCACGTTCGGCGCGAATTGCGGGCTGAGCATGTGGCTCTGCGAGACGACCACCTCGCGACCCAAGCGGCGCGAGTGCAGAAAGAATCGATCTTCGGTGGCACCGAGCACGAGGTCGTCGAGGGTGAGCACGTTCTCCTCCGGCACCGACGGGGTGCTGTTGATCACCACCTCGTAGTCGCGCAGCCGCGGCCGTAGGGCGACGTTGGTCGCACGGCTCATCGAGGGCAGGTAACACAACTCAGCGTGCACCACCCCCTCGGTGAGGGCCTCGGTCCGGCGGGCGTACCCACGCAGCCGGTCGACCCCGTCCTCCCCGAGCAGGTCGAAGAACCGGCCGCAGGTGCGTCCACCGTGGGCCAGCACCTCCTCGCGCAGGACCACCCGCCACGGCTCCCGGTCGAGATCGGCCCCCGGGTGCCCGACATGCAGCTGCCCGTAGACGTCCAGCGCGGGGGTGGGGGGCATCTGGCCCCGCTCCTCCGGCGAGGTGGTCGTCAGTCGTTCGAGCCAGGCGTCGGTGAGCTCGACCTCTTGGTCTCCCGACCACCAGGCCTCGGCGGCCAGCTCGGTCAGCAGTCGTGTCTGCTCCGACGGATCGGGAAGCGGGGCCGGCGTGAACGGGCAGTCCCGGACCGGCTCGGTGTAGGTCGGCGGCGCGCTCAGCCCGTCTTCACCGAGCACCTCCAGGACCGGAACCAGCGCGTTCTGTCCGTATCGGTCGCGGAACGCGTGCCGGTACTGGATCAGATGATGGTGGTGTCCGGGAATCGCCCGGCTCAGCCGCATGAGGCAACTCGCCGCGTCGGCCATCGCCTGCCCGACGGCCGCGGATACCTGCGGTGACCGCAGTCGCGCCGCGGAGTCGAGCTGATAGGTCGTCCCCCGGTGGTCCGGGACCAGCGCCCGCTGAGCCTCGACCAGTCGGTCCAAGGCCTCAATGGGGCCATCGGCGGCGAGCGCGGCGAGGTCGATGACGTCTTCGAGCGCCTCGGCGGCGACCTCGGCACCGATCACACCGGCGAGTTGCTTGGCGACGTACCGCTCGGGCGCAGGCACGGTCAGCGGTGGTCGCAGGTCACTGACCAGGAAGTTCAGGTCCCACATCTCGTCCAGCAAGCTGATGACGACGGCCCGTTCGACCTGCGGGAAACGCGCGCACAGCTCGTCGGCGAGATGCTCGTAGGGCACCGGGGTAGCGGCCGTGCGGAGCACCGTGTCGACCGCGGGCGTCGCGCGGATTCGGACAGACCGGTTGTCCCGGTCGCCGTAGACGTCGGCGTAGGGCAACACCACACGATCACCGGCGACATAGGAGCTTGAGTTTCGCGTGACCCGCAGGTACGGACGCAGCTCTGGATCCGCCTCCAGTTTCTTGATCAGACCGAGCAGCCATCCCATGTCGGCACGGATGCGGCTCCGCCCCAGGGCCGGGCTGTCCAGCCGCGCGGTGGTCGAGCCACCGAATTCGCCGAGCGCGACCCCGGAGAATCGCCCGAACGGCGTCGGTCGGGTCGCCATCCGGGTCAGATACCGAAGCAGCGCGGAGTAGGCACGGCGGGTCTTCTTGTCGCTCGCCTCGGGATCGCGTTCGAGACGCGGCATTGCGGCGACAAGATCGCCGCTCGCCACCGCCAGGGCGCGGCGAATCTCTGGTTCGGTCGCCAGCTCGCGCAACCGCCGGCGGGTCCGACGGCGGCGGTCGTCCTCGGTATCGGCGGGGTCACGCGGCTCCGCGATCCAGGCGATCGTTTCCACCGGCAGTGCCGGCGTGCGCAGCAGGAAGAACCCGACGGGCTCATAGCACGCTTCCGCGTACGGACGCATCTCGTGGTTCTCCGACATCTCAGGATCACCTCGTCAGAAAGGCACGCAGCCAGGACGGCCGGTGCTCAGCGATCGCGGCGAACAAGGTCAGGGCCACCCCGCAGGCCCCGGTCAGAACCGCGGGACTGTCAACAAGGACCCCTACCTGCTCCTGGTCGACGAACAGCAGCGGGCGCGTGTCATCCGCGAACCCGACCACCTCCTCGAGCAGCAGGGGCAGGTGCTGAGCCGCGAGCGGGCTCGCCCCCGTTGCGGCGAACTCCAGGCAGATGGCCAGCAGGCCTGCTCGTCCATGGCACAGGGTCGGGGTGGACGAGGCGACCACGCGGGCCCGTCGCAGGACGGCCTCGAAGGCTTCGACCGCGGTACGCCGAAGTGCGGTGTCGTCGGTTGCGTCGGCCACTGCCAGCAGGCAGGCCGACACGCCGGCTGTGCCGTAGCACCACGCAAGTTGATCGGTCACGGCCTCTGAGTCGAGCTCACCGCCCCGCTCGGACACAGAGACGACCGAAGGCCAGAACGGTCCGAACTCGTCGCGGCGCAGACCCGCGGCGATCCATGAGGTCATCCGGCGCAGCGCGGCGGTGTCACCCGGAGCCCGATGACCCGTGCGGATGGCCGCAGCCAATGCGGCGGCCATTCCTGGTACGCCGTGTGCGACCCCCAGATTCAAGTAACCGCCTGCGGGTGGGCCCATCAGTTCGTGCGGTGAGTACTGCGCGGGCGTGATCATCCAACGGTGCGGCACCGTGCGGTCGTCGGGAGTCCCGCCCAGCCAGACCAGGTAGCCGACCAGCCGGTCGATCGCCGCGAGCATGACCGCATCCGGCCCGTCCACGGTGAGGAGGTGACCAAGAATCCCCGACGCGCCGGAGATCAGGTCGTAGTCGGAATCGGAGACTCCCCGCTCGACATGAGGCAGGTGCATCTCCGCGACCTGCTCAGCGAGCGACCTGTGCAGGCGATCAAGGCTGGGGCCGAACCGCGGTTCCGCCGCGACGCAGTCAGCCATGCACAGCGCCAGACCGCTCGTGCCGGCGAACAGCCCGGGTTCCTCCAGTGGCACGATCCGAGTACCGGCGACCGCCTCTCGGATGAAATCGAAGGCCGTCCGCTCAGCGCGCTCCCGGGCAGGTCCGTCGCCGGCAGCGCGCGCGGCTGCCAGGTGCAGCAAACTCACCCCCGCATGCCCGTGCGCGAAGCCCGGATACTGCCAGCCCATCGGGTGCTCGGCCTGATCGGCGGAAAGGACCGCCAGCTCCACCAGCCGCTGCGGGTCCGACACCCGCCGCGCTACCTCCTCGGCGAGTGCTCGGGCCCGGTATGCCAGCGAGGCCGGGACAGGACCTGCCCAGCCCGTCATCGGCCGGTCGTCTGTCGGCCCTGACAGGGCGGAATCGAGTCGATCATCAGCTTGCAGTGACATGGTCCCACCTCGTAGGCGACTTGGACGTTGAAACTGTCGATGAGTGACGTTGAACTGCTGATGGGTACTGCCATGTCCAATCACTCATGGCAGTACCCATCCCTGATCAGCCGCGCCCTACTGTCACTGACGGCAGAAGGCGGTGCAGGTGTTCAAGGTGCACTTGCAGCTGAACTTCGAGCAGACCGGCGTCTTCGTGACCAGCGTGGTCACCGAGGCCGGGACCGCGGGTGCACTGGTCGAGGCCGGCGTGCTCACCCGCGCGTCGAGGTTGAACGCATCCATGTCGTACCTTTCGTCGAGGTGCCGCAAATGCTGCGGCACGAACTCCTATCATTTCAGGATGTGTACGAAGTTGCGCGCCGCCCACCTCGACATCTACCCCACGATGAAAAGTCGAGGTACCTGATGATCGGCGCCAGGTTTCGTCGCACAAGGATGACTTTGACTGACCTCAGCCGAAAGTTCTACTGTCACTTGCGACAGGACCTGGGCAGATGGATCTGTGCGCGTGAAGGTAGGAGGCCATGCAGGCCTGCAGGCGTGATCGCAGTTGGAGCTTGAGCATGATCTGGCAGAGGTGCGCACGCACCGTGCGCTCCGTGATGAACAAGCCGTCCGCGATCTTCTGATTCGAGCCACCCTCGGCGAGCCGCGAGAACACCTCGCGCTCTCGGGCTGTCAACATGTCGACGCGGCACAGGGCACCGGTCCACGAGTAGCAGTCGCATGTTCCTGCAGTATTCACGAGAACCCCCAGGTTATCGAAGAATTCGCGGCGCCCCACGAGATCGATTGGACAACTCGAGCGCACGATCTCGACCAGGTTGTCTCCCGGACGGCGTCAAATCCCTGACCCACGTAGGCGTCGCCTCTTCGGCGAGGCTCGTGGCAAGTTCCGTCCAGGCACAGCGGCACAATGAAACCGATCACGAATTTCGCCGGGAGTGCGACCCTGATGCGACTCGGGTAGACCACGAGCCAGGTTCGAGGGACTGTCTCCTCGACGATGCCTGTCCGGGTAGCCATGAGCCTGTCCTACCGGAGCACGGCGGGAGGGGTCCCCGTCCCCAGCATGGGCGGGACGACGAATTCGACGCCGCCCTGGCCGATGCCGGCACGGGCAGGAGTTGACTGCGGTGCGCCTCGGTCACCCACTCCCGGACAACGTCTGCACCCGTGCGCGGTCCAGCGACGCCGGGTCCTTATCGGTCGACGGCTCGGTGGGCGTGCCGGTCGGCTCCGCGGTGCAGACCATCGTGCCGCACGACCGTCCGGAGAACGGCATACTCAGCACGGCGCAGATGGCGGTACGAGCTGAGCGCGGTTCCCATGGGACGATCGTGGAGGGGTCCGGCGTGCAGGAGCACTACTTCTCGACGGATCCGTCGACTCCGAGTCGACCGGGCACCGTCGGGCTGCACCTGCCCGACCTCGACATCGAGCTGACGACCGATGCCGGGGTCTTCTCCTCCAGCCGGATCGACCGCGGCACGCGGGTCCTCCTGGAGAACGCCCCGATGCCGCCGCGCCGCGGACCGCTCCTCGACCTGGGATGCGGCTACGGGCCGATCGCCCTGACCATCGCCGCCCGCCGCCGCCGGCTCCCGGTGTGGGCCGTCGATGTCAACGAGCGGGCTATCGGCCTGACGCGCACCAACGCCGCTTCGGCGGGGCTGGGCAACGTCACCGCGTGCCGGCCCGAGGACGTGCCCGAGGACGTCGAGTTCGCGGGTATCTACTCCAACCCGCCCATCCACTCCGGCAAGTCCGCCCTGCACGCGCTGCTGGCGACCTGGCTGCCACGGATGCAGCCGGACGGGCGAGCGTATCTCGTGGTCAACAAGAATCTCGGAGCGGATTCCCTCGCGCGGTGGCTGGCCGACCACGGCTGGCCGACCAGCAGGCTGGCCTCCGTCCGCGGTTATCGGGTCCTCGACGTGGCATCAGCCAGGTCGTCGACAGGACGGAGTTAGCGGATGCAACTGGGTGGAACCGCGCTGAAGCGGTTGAACCGATCGTGGCGGCGGCGGGCCTCCACGCGTGTGGCCCTGCTGCTGCAGGACGTCGAGTCGCCGTTCAACGTCGGTGCCATCGTACGATCGGCAGCGGTGCTGGGCGTCGACCACCTCTACCTCGTGGGCCGATCGGCCTCGCCGTCCAGTCCGAAGGCCCAGAAGATGGCGATGGCGACCGAGCGCTACCTGCAGGTCCGGGCCGTCGCTTCGGTGCGTGCGGCCGTGGATCAGGCTCACACCGACGGGTACCACGTCGTCGGCCTCGAGCTCACGGATTCGGCGCGACCCCTGCACGAGCTCGAACTCACGCGCGACACCTGCGTCGCTGTCGGCAACGAAAGCCACGGCATGTCGGCGGAACTGATTTCGAGGTGCGACGCTATCGGCTATATCCCACAGCTGGGCAAGGTAGGATCGTTTAACGTCGCGGCAGCCGTGACAGTCGCCATGTACGAGGTCCGCCGACAGGAGTGGACCGACTCGGCGACCTCCGACGTTTACCCATGAACATCGGGCTGTTCCGTGACGGGTGGACGCCACGATGCGGAGCATCAGGTCGGCGATGCAGCGACGGTAGGTCCGCAGGGAGATGGCCGGGGAACGAGCAGCAGACCGGTTGGAATCCAAACATTCATCGCCGTCGCCCCTTCCACACGATCTTTCACCAGAGGCACAGAGCGTGACCCGACGATGACACCGGATGTCCCACGACAGGGATCATCCCGGCTGGACTGCGCCCACTGGTGGGCTGCTCAGCGTGGACCCTGCTGGCCAATTCGTCGGGGCTTGCGGTGATCTGGTCCGGCGTGTCGTTGCCGTTCCGGTTCGCTCGGGTCTCATGATCGGTTGCTGGTCTGTTGCTGGATGCGGTGAAGGCGCAGGGGTTGGTGGGCGCGGGTGGGAAGACGCGTACCGATTCCACCCATGTGATCTCCGCGGTGCGCGACCTGAACCGGTTGGAACTGGCCGGGGAGAGCGTGCGGGCCGGTCTGGAGGCGGTGGCGGTGGCGGCGCCGAACTGGCTGCCCACAGTGATCGACATCACCGACTGGGGCCGCCGCTACGGCGCCCACGTCGACACCTGGCGGCTACCGACCTCGACGACGAAGCGCGCTGAGCTCGCGGCGGCCTACGGCACCGACGCGCTGGTGCTGCTGCGCGCGATCCACGATGCTGCCGCCCCTGCCCTGGCTGCGTGAGCTGCCTGCGGTGGATGTGCTGCGCAGGGTGCTGGTGCAGAACTACCTGATCACCACCGACGCCGCGGGGCGGGAGGTGATCAGGGCGCGGGAGGCCGACACCGACGGTCTCCCGCCCGGGAGAACCCGCGTGAGCTCCCCGTATGACACCGACGCCCGGTGGGCGGCCAAGGGTGATGACCTGTACTGGAACGGCTACAAGGTCCACGTCACCGAGACCTGCGAGAGCCCCGACCCCGCGACACCCGGCGCCGACCCGGGCTGCCACCACTCGGGCGGGGAGCGGCCGAACATCATCGTCGGGGTGGCGACCACGGACTCGACCGTGCCGGACACGAGGATGACCGATCCGGTCCACGCCGCGCTCGCCGCGCGGGGTCTGCTACCCGCCGAGCACGTCGTCGATTCCGGCTACCCGTCCGCAACTCTGGTTGTGGACAGCCTGCGCCGCTGGGGCGTCACGCTGGTCACCCCCGCTGCTGGCCGACACGTCGCGGCAGGCCAGGGCCGGTGCCGGGTATGACCGGGCCAGTTTCACCATCGACTTCGATACCGAGCAGGCCAGGGACGCGGTCGATCTTCCACGGTCAGCGGGCAGCGGCCTGTACAGTGTGCCGCAGCAACAGCGCGGTGGTCACCGGCCCTACCCCACCCGGCACGGGAGTGAGGGCTCCAGCCTTGTCGGCGACAGCAGCGGCGTCCACGTCGCCGACCAGGCCGCCGTCGGGGGTGGGGTTGGTGCCTACGTCCACCACCACGGCACCGATCCGTACATGCTCGGCGGTAATCAGTCCGGCCCGGCCGGCCGCGGCCACCACCACATCGGCGGTGGAGGTGATGGCGGCCAGGTCCTTCGTCCGCGAATGACAGACGGTGACGGTGGCGTTCCTGTCCAGCAGCAGGTGGGCGGTGGGCTTGCCGACCACTGTGGACCGCCCGACCACCGCGACATGGCGGCCGGCCAGCTCGACCTTGTGGTGGTTCAGGATCGCCACCACGGCCTCAGCGGTCGCTGGGGCGAACGCGGGCAGGCCAGCTACTAGCCGTCCGAGGGACAGCGGGTTGGCGCCGTCGACATCTTTCTCGAACGCGATGGCGGTGGCCAAATCCTCCAGCTTGGCCTCGTCCGGCAGCGGCGTCTGCAGGATGACGCCGTGGACCGTCTCGTCGGTGCACAGCGAGGCCAGCTTCCATCGGATGTCGTCCGAGACGGCATGGCCGCCGAGGTCGATGATGCCGCAGGCAATGCCGACCTTCTCCGCTGCCTTGGCGATCGAACGGACATACCAGGCGCTGGACTCGTCCACCGTCGCGACGACGACCGCGAGCTTCGGCGGCGTCCCGGCTTGAGTGAGCGCGGCGGCCTTGGCCGCGGTCTCAGTGCGGATGGCGGCGGCAAGTTCCGTGCCGGACAGTACGGCAGCGCTCACGTGCTGATCTCCGTGCGGACGGCGGCGGTGACCCGCTCCGCCCGGGTGGCGATGTCGTCGACCTTGTCGGCCTCGGCAGCCAGTTCCGCACGGGCGTGCTCGTCCTTGATGCCGCCGAGATTGATTTCGACGTTCACCCGGGCGGTGGTCGCTGCGGCTCGGGCGGCTTCGGTGGCGGCGGCGATGTCGGTGATGACGTTGCGGTTGCCGATCGGCAGCAGTTCCTCAGCCAGCTCGACTGCGACCTGGGCAGCACCGATCACCTCGGCGGGGGGCCTGCCCGCACCGACCAAGGCCGTGGCGATGGCAGCCGACCGGGCGGCCTTGGCCGTGTCGGAGTCCTTGGGAAGCTGGTAGGCGTCGGTCACGGCGGTGAACGCCGCCGCGTCGTCCGCAGCCAACTGCAAAGCGGTGGACCGCAGCTCGTCGGTCTCGGTGATGATCCGCTCGATGGTCAGCTTGTGCTCGGCGTACTTCTCGCCGGTGCTGTAGCGGGCGACCATGCCCAGCAGGGCTGCGGCCTGCGCGGCGTGCAGGGCCGCCGACGAACCCCCGCCCGGGGCCGGCACACGGTCGGCGAGCCGAGCCAGGAAGTCACTGATCTTCTCGTCGCGCATCAGCGCTCGTCCTCCGGTCGGGGATCAACACGCCCGGGATCCTCCCACGGACCGGCCTGCCGGGATCCACTCGGGAAGGAGGTGGTGCTATTAATCACCCAGGATCACCGACTCGGCCGACCGTACGGCCGGGCTCGTACGCTGCTCGCTCGCGGGCCGCGTCATTGGACCGACGAGGCGCGCGACCTGCTCGTGACGAGCCCGACCCAGGACAACATCGGCGCAGCGATCGTCGACCGGGATGGGCTGGTCGACTCCATTCAGCACGCGTACCGCCGGCACGTCGAGCTGTTCCAGCCGCCGAATTCCTTGAACGCTGCCGTCGTGCGTCCCGGGCGCGAGACACGCGCAACAATCCGATCCGGAAGCCGGTCGAGTGCGTTGTCGCTGATCTTGATGCCGAGCACGATCGGAGGCTGCGGCTCGCGTGCTGGTTCCCTGGCTAGGTGACGACGGCAAGACCGCCGAGCATCTCTTGGACGTCGGACCGGCGCTTGAACGGCTGGGCGGCCTTCGCGAAGTCCCGAGCGAAACCCTCCACCCGGACCGAGTGAATCCCACTCGTGTCGAACGCCAACACTTCTCCTTTCCTGACCGCAACAGCCGCATCGGGATCCCGGGCGCGCAGGTAGACTCCAGCGGCCATGAGGTGGCACAGCGCCCGGCTACGGGCGAACTCAGCACCGTGCCCATCTGCCGCCAGGGAAAGCCTCGACCCCGCCTCGCTGACAGCTCGCTGACCTCGCCGACCCGCTTGGTCCGGGTGGTGCCACGCCAGCATTCGCCACGCCGTGCCCGTGTCGCCGTACAACTCGGCCTCGTTGTAAAAGGACAGCCACGGCTCCCGCTCGTAATCATCGGGAACGATCCGGGCATGCTCCTGCTCGGCGAGCCCGACCTCACGCTCAAGCGCGCGCATGTCGCCCAGGCGACCATAGGCGCGGGCCTTCAGCCCATGCAGGATCGCCCTGCTGATCGGCGTGGCGTCGTCGGCGAGCTCGAGTCCGTGGCGCGCCAGGTCGAGCCCGGTGTGGGGCCGGCCGATGTGGACGGCCTGCATGGCCATGGCGGCCAGCGCATCAGCCTGCCTGGCCCGATCATCGGCCTCGGACGCAAGCCAGTAGCCGAGCACCATGAGGCCACGTGCTTGCTGCTCATGCCCACAGTCATGACTCTCGAAACCGGCGAGGCTCGCTAGTCGAGCTGAGGCTTTCTGCCACTCCCGGAGCAGTTCCGACGACGCGGGGACGCCCATGTCGAGCTGATGGACAGCCCATCCGAGCTGACCGATGATCGCGTGGCGGGACAGACCGCCCCCCACCTTGTGGCCCCAGGTCTGAAATACCTCTGTGCTTGCTCGCAGGTTGGCGACATCGGCGGCTGTAATACGCCTCAGCGTGTCCGGGTTCTGATCCTTGACGATCGAGATGATCTGCCGCACCGAATCAGGAAGAGTAGCGGTTCCCGCTGACAGCGCCGCGAGCCAGGCCAGGAACCGCCGACGCCCGATCACGTCATCCTCCGCCGAGTCGTAGTAAGGAAGGTCGTCGTCGCTGCTGCTGCTGCGGTTCGCTGATCCGGGACGATCGGAGATCAGGTACGCAGCGGTACCGAACACCTCTCGGACCGACATACCGAGCGCACCGGCGATCGTCATCTGATGGCGGGCGTCGGGGGCGCCCACGTGGCCCTTCTCCCACCGCTTCACGTACTCAGCGATTCGCTCCGGGTCAAGCGCACCCAATGTCAAACGCGACGCTGCTCGCCGCATCTCCCGGGCCATATCGGATCGTGACCAGCCGCGAAGCAGACGCTCCCGCAGGAGCCGTTCCGCCCACGCCGGCTTTTGTCGGGCAAGGTCACTCACCTGCTGTTCCCCACCTTCGGTTCCGGTACAGGATTGGGTCATCGTGGCCCTCCCTGACCCGCGCTTGCTGGAGCGCCTTTAGACCGGGTCGACGCGCTGCGCGACCCCTCCTCACTCGGATGGGGCACGATGGGACTCTAGCTCGTCCGGTAGATCTACCGCGAGGTGGTCCAGGTGCTCCCCATCGCCGTCCGTCGACTCGCGCTGCCGACCGCTGTCAGCACGGTATTCGCGGCGGCGCTCGCGGTAGCGATCAACATCGCGACGCAGCTGATGAGCAGCGCTGTGGCCTGGCTGATGGTCGTCCTTCTCCTCGTCGCGACAGTTGCGTCTGCGTTGTGGACGAAGCACGTCTCGGACTCGAGCCATCCACAAAGACCCGACAGGGACGATTCTACGTCTTCCGGCCGATCGTCGCGCTGCCGGCACGGGTGGTTGCGGCGACCGACCCGTGCGCCCTGATGAACACCGCCGAGCTGGCGACGATCACGGTGACCAATTTCGTTCCCGACGTTGGAGGGATGGCGAGCTGCAGAGCCGCTGTGGGTGACGGCAGCGCGGAGGTGACGCTGGCCGAGCCCGACTCGACCTTCCCCCGGCCGAACCAGTCGACGCGTATCGAGGGACCGTTCGCGATCACGGACGACGACTGCGACCAGTACAGCTGTGGGGCGTCGATCATCCCCGCAGACGCGCCGCGTTTCGGCATCGCTGTCAAGGCCCGTGGCGGTTCATCGGAGGTGCGTCGCAAGGTCCGAGACGTACTCGTCGCCTCCGTCGTCCGCACTGTGGCCTCTGCAGAACGCCTTCCCTTCAGACTGCCCCCACCCGACGGTTCGGTCACCACACGGCCGGCCTGCGATCTGCTCAGTGACGACGACCTTGCGACGGTGAGCGGCCTGAGTGATCGTGCGCCGAACTCGCTCTTCGCGGACTGGTCATGCGAGTGGGGGAACCTCAATGCTGGTGCCGGGCGCGACTCCGTGGTCGGTCTGGGCTACAGCCGCGGGTATCCGACGGAGTTCACGGCCGAATGCGAGCCGGTCGGCGGGCGACCGCTCTGCGTGAACGGGGAGGTGAAGGCCGATGGCCGATCCGTGTGCCTCGTGTATTTCCCGGGTATCGACTTCGTCAGCGAGACCGGCAAGACCGGCGAAACCGGCGAGCCGCGGGTCGAGATCGTCCAGATTGTTGTCCGCAACCGAGCCCCCAACCGCGTGGACACAGTCTGCTCCGAAGCTCGGATACTGGCCGATGCGGCCATCGCGCGCATCTGAGCGGCTGCCGGCGACACCAGCAACTGCTACGGCTCCTCGACGCGGGGTCTTCCGGCGGTGCTGCTCCTGCACGCGGATAACGTGCGCCGACACCGCCGACGCGCCGGTCATCGGCACCGGCGGTGTGGCGTGGGTAGTTCACCCGACGTACCCTTCGGCGCCAGGTCCGGCACATTCACGCTCACCACGAACCACAGGATGTCGAGGTCGACCTCGAAGTAGCTGTGAACGACGCGATTGCGTATCCCGACGATCTGCCGCCACGGCACGACCGGGTACCGGTCTCTGAGCTCCTCCGAGACCCGAGACGCGGCTCGCCGATCACCTGGACAAGATGCACCAGGACGATCTGCAGATCCTCCTCGGCGTCGAACTCCTCCCGACCACGCGCCACCCGGACCGGATCTTGTCGGCTGCCTCGGCGATGTCCGCGAGTCGCTCAGGATCACTCCGCACACCGTGACGGCTTCCGCCAGTACCCGGTCCCGGAGCCGCAACTTCAACCCACCGACGGTGCCGACCTGGGTGAAGACGCCCAGCAGCTCCTCGATCTCGAGGGCGAATCCCGCCGTGTCGAAGTACCCGTGCCCGGCATCGACGTCGATCAACAGATCGAGGTCGCTGTGCGCGTCGGACTCCCCCGAGCGACCGATCCGAACACCCGGATGTTGCGCACCCCGAAGCGCTCCCCGATCGCCACGATCTCGTCGCGGTGAGCGCGCAGCTCGTCGAGACTGACCGCGCGACGCGGTACGTCCACCGCCACAACTCAGCCCTCCACGGTTACGACGACACTCCATGGCCAGGCCCAGCCTCCCCACGCCTACGTCGACCGGAACCGTTGCATCGGCGGCACGAGCTGCATGCAGGGCTGGCGGGTACGGCACGATCTCCGTCGACGAGGACACCACGCCGTCACAGGTCATCCGCATCCTGCTCACGGGTTTCACCCGGAGTCCGGCACTCCACCTCGTAGCCGACGCGCTCGGCGAGAGCGAGGTGCGCCGACGTACCGGGCGGTGCTCGCTCACTGACAGGTACTCGGTCAGGTCGGCACGTCCCAGCACGTCGCTGTCCTCACCGATAAACGCGGCGCGCGACCCGAGAACCGAGCGGTCGGAAGACAGTCTGCAAGGAGGGCTGCTGCGTCATTCGGCAGGTCCCCCTGCCCGGCGAGGTGCAGGCCCGCTCCCGGCACTCGGACCAGCTCCGTCTGACAGCCGCGAACGCCGCGCTCCTTCGTAGACCTCCCAGTGGACGGTGCAAGAGAGGGAGCTCCCCCGGTAAGCCGGGCAGGTGCCGCAGCCCTCAGTTCGACGTGGGCACTTCGAAACCGTAGGCGGCGAGCTGCTCGTCGAGCATCTTGACGGGGTGGGTGCTCCGCCACTGCTGCATCTGAGCACGCGCCGTGCACAGCTCCCGGGTCAACCGCACCGAGGGGCTGTGGCTGGCAAACCGCGCCGCATCCCCGAGAACCTGCGCGGCCTCCTCGACCCGCCCACAACGCAGTTGAGCCTTCCCGCAGCAAATCGACGTTTTCGCAAGACTACTGACATAGCCCGCGTCCAGGCGTCCGAGCGCGGCGCTCGCGGCGTCGGCGGCCTGCTCAGGCTTGTCCAGCAACAACAGATAGGCGCTGCGCTGGCTGAGCAGTTCCCCCTCGCCGAGCCAGTACGCGAGGGACTCCGGGTGCACCTGTCCGCCCGCGGCCAAGGCATCCTGAGCACGCTCAGAAGCAGCCATGAACGCCGCGTACTGCCCATCGAGCGCGAACGCGCCGGCGGCCATCTGATGCGTCAACGCCCGCAGCGACATGTCATCGGTGCGCGCAGCGAGGCTTCCCGCGGCGGCGGCCATATCCAGCGCGGTCGACGCGTCTGCGGACATACCCGCCACGAAGCTGATCTCGCACGACGCGTAGCACGCATGCGCCGGGCTGCGGGCGTCGTGCGCTGCGGTGCGGGCTGCGCTCAGGCAGCGCCGCGCACGTTCGGGGTCGTCCATGTCCAGGTAGTACAGCCCGGCGGCGCAGGACAGACCGCTGTAGACCGACAACAAACGGGGACGCAGCGAAGCCGGGCACTTAGCCACCAGACCACGGGCCAAGGCACGCTGGGCAAGCACCGTATCGAGCACCGCACGCGGACCGAACACATCCTCCTGCCGTCGGCACGCGGCCAACATGATCTCCAGATCGTCAA
>JBOHEO010000112.1:0-18100 GCA_050701055.1 Pseudonocardia sp.
CCCGCTCGGCCTCGGTGCGCGGTGTCTGGTCGTCGGTCTCGGGGGACACGTCTCCGACCACGTAGGCCCGGTAGGCGTTCTCGCCGCATTCGTCGGTGAACGCCCTCAGCGCCTCGGACGGCACCCGCGGCGACCCGCCGATGCGCAGCGCATCCAACCTGCCCGAGCTGATCGCCCGGTAGATCGTCTCCTTCGAGACCTCGAACAGCGCCGCCACTGCCTCGACCCGCAGGTAACTCTCGCCCATCATCGGGTCACCTCCGCCTGCTCGGCGGTCCGGCCGACGGGCGTCGCGGACGCGGCCTCGCCGAACGCCCTCAGCGCCTCGGACGGCACCCGAACCGACCCACCGATCCGCAGCGCGTCCAGCTGGCCCGACCGGATCGCCCGGTAGATCGATGCCTCGGAGACGTCGAACATCTCCGCCACTGCCTTGACCCGAAACATGCGGGTACGGTCGTCCTGCATCGCTGATCCTCCAAGGTTCCCGATGTGCGTCCCGTCCGGTGTGTCAGCACCGGACGGGGCTCCTGCGTGTAAGTGTCACGCCTGCACTACCTCGGTACTGAGGTAGTGCAGATGACACTAACGCACGCGGGCGTGTCGATGCAACACCTCGGTACTGAGGTACGTACGATGCGGCGCGTGAGCATCAACCCAGCAGACCCGCGCAGCCCCGCGGAGCAGATCGCGGACGATTTGCGGACAGAGATCACGTCCGGCGAGCTGCCGCCGGGTGGGCGGCTGCCCTCCGAACGACAGCTCGCAGACCGCTACCGTGTCAGCACGACCACGGCAGTCCGCGCGATGGAGCGCCTGCGGGACGAGGGCCTCATCGATAGCAAAGCCGGAGCGGGGCGCTTCGTCCGGAGGCCCCGCCAGCTCGTCCGCGTCGGGTCCGACAGGTACGCCAGGTGGCGGCGTAGCGCGGGCAAAGCTCCCTTTCAAGCCGAGATGGAGGCCGCTGGCATCGAGTGGCGGCAAGAGGTTCTGGAGCTTGCGGAGGTCGCGGCAGACGACGAAGTCGCCCGTTGGCTCGCAGTCGAGCCCGGGGCGCTCGTCTGGGTCCGTAGACGGCGAACATGGGCCGAAGGCGAGCCGACGCAGCTGGCCGATAGTTACTATCGCCTCGACGTCGTTGCCGATACCAGGATCATGCAGGAGAACACCGGCCCGGGTGGCGGTCACGCGCGTCTGGAGGAGAAGGGTTACCGCATTATTCGCTTCCGGGAGGAGATTAGAGTCCGGATGCCCTCCAACCAGGAGTCCCGAGAGCTACACTTAGCCGGAGGGGTTCCCGTCGCAGAGCTGCACAGGGTCACCTACTCGACGAACGATACGGTCGTCGAGTTCTTCCGGTCGGTAATGGCCGGCGACCGGCACGTGTTTAGCTACGAGTTTGAGGCACCCGAATGATGTTCAACGTTACCTACGCTAGCGCCCCAACTCCCGGCCAGCCGAACGAGGACTACGTAGTAGCCGGTGCTGACTGGGCGGTCGTTCTGGACGGTGCAACGCCGCCGACCGGCGTCGCGAGCGGATGTATCCACGGAGTTCGGTGGCTAGTACGCAGCCTGGCGGCCGTCCTCGTCGATCGCCTTATCATGACCGATACCTCGCTACCCGATGCGCTCGCAGCAGCGATTGAGGCCACGCGGGACCGTCACGCGAGCACATGTGATGTCCACAATCCGTCGAGCCCGTCTTCTACCGTTGCGGTGCTGCGGCTGCGGCGTGACCGCCTTGAATACCTGACCTTGGCGGATAGCCCTATCGTAGTGAAGGTTGACGACAACCCTGCCCATGCAATTGTCGATGACCGGACCGCGCACCTTCCAAGCTACACTGTCGAGGCGGTTCGCGACTTTAGGAATACCGACGGTGGCTTTTGGGTCGCGAGTACCGCGCCCGAGGCTGCCTACTACGCCGTGACCGGTGACCTTGCCGCTAAGAGCGTGACTGGGGCTGCTATGCTGACCGACGGAGCTGCGCGATTCGTTGATAGGTTCGCGCTGTCCGACTGGGGTGGGCTGCTGGAGGTTCTTAACAAAAGCGGCCCGCTCGAGCTTATTCGACGAGTTCGTGAGGAAGAGGCGGCTGAGACTGACGAGGAGCGGCAGCGGGACAAGCGCCGCGGGAAGCGGCACGACGATGCCACTGCCGTCCTGATTCGCTGACGGGAGCGGGGCGTAGATGTCAAGTTCGGGGTGCGGTCACCACCGCGCTGACCTCTGCCTCCCCCGGCGTGCTCCGGCCGCGTCGCGGCGCCGGTCGAACGACAGTGCACCAACAAGCCCCGGTCAGTGGCGGTCAATGACGGTCTCGTGAGACCGGCCTGCGCCGCAGGTCAGGAGACCTACGCAGGTCCGTGCCACTGGTTCCCAAGCTGAACACGCGGGTTCGATTCCCGTCATCCGCTCCACGCCGAAGGCCCAGGTCAGCCCATATGATCGCGGTCCTGCCCCTTCGTCGTGTCCGAGTCCGACGGCCCCGCGTGCGATTCACGTGCGCTCAGCTCACCGGGACCAGAGCGTCGGCCGAGCCGTCCTCGCCCTGCTCGTCGTCACGTCGCGTTCCTCGATGCTGGTCGACGAGTCCGCTCAGCCGATCCGCTATAAGCCGGTCGGCCTCGCTCGTTGCACGCTGGTAGATCAACGCCGCGCGCATGTCATCGTGTCCCATCCGCGCCATCAGGTCCTTGGTGATCGCCTGCTGCAGCCGGCGTAGGCGTTTCTCGGTGTCAGCCAGCCTCTTCCGAGCTTGCTCCAACCGAGCGTTGTCGCTGGCCGCGGAACCCGCGGTAGCCAGCTGCTCCACTGTCGCTGCGCGATGCTCGCTGTCGAACAAACCGCCAATCCAGGCGTTGACCGGAGCAAGGACCGCTCGTTCAGGCAGGTACACGTTCTTCGGGTGATCATGGAGTACCGGAGAGCCGGTGCGATGCTCCGGGCTGTACATCGGTAGGAGGTACGCCCTCCTCGGGCGTGCCAGCGCAACGCGCCCCGGACACAGAGCCGGGCCAGGTGTGCCAAACGGGCTGGATCGTGTGCGTGAGAGTGCACGAAGGGACAAGGAAACGCGGTTCACGGCGCTGCTGCACCACGTCGACCTGGATCATCTGCGGGCGGCTTACTGGGTGATTCGCCCGAAAGCCGCGCCGGGGGTGGACGGGGCCACGTGGGAGGCCTACGAGGAGGCCTTGGAGGCCAACCTCCACGACCTGCACGCCCGGCTGCACACGGGGCCCGCTATCGGGCGAGCCCGTCTCGGGTGTACATCCCGAAGGCGCTGGAAGACAAGATCGCCCAGCGGGCTGTCGTCGAGGTGCCAGCGCACACGCATCAATTGGACGCGGATGACCTGCGCCTCGACAATGCCCGCGGTGCCGGTGCGGGCAGGGGCAGCAAGTCGACGCCCTTGGTGGGATCGCCTGGCGCAGCAACTCGGCCGGGGCGCGCGATCGTCCAGGTGGACAAGGCCGACAGGTGCGCGAGATGGTTGTTCACAGTCGCCGACGCCATCGTCTGGTCCCGACCGTCGGCCAGGATGCGTACCGAGCTGGCAGCCAGGTGTTCACACCAGCTGGCCACCTCGCGGGCGATGACTGCCGCGATCCGGTCGTGCCCGAATCCGGCCGCCATCCACTCCCTGAACCGGCCCAGATGCCGACTGATCTTTCCCGCGACCTCCGCCGAGCGGACCCCGCGCACCGCGGCGGCATAGGGAGAGAGGAGGTTGGGACCGGTCCCAACCTCCACGGGATACGATCCTTGTCATGAATCATCAACGAGCCCTCGGCCTCGGTGTTCTGGTGGCCGCACTGATAGCAACCTCCAACACTTTCGTCCCTGGCAGTGCCATGGCGTCGCCCAGGACAACTCCAGCACCGGGCGTCACATGCGATGGTCTCGTTTGTAGCAACGTCAACAATTTCGACGTTACGATAAACGGACAAATGCGCTGCAACGGTACAGGATTCGAGCATTTCACCGGCGTCGCCCGAGCGAACGCCCAGACCAAATTTCCCAACCCCAATTGTTCGAACGGAAGGCCTGGGGTCAGGGCGTTCTTTCCGGACATGTAATCCCACACCCGCCGTGCGGTATGACGCTGCTTACGCGGCGCGCTCATGTCCTCGGTCAACCACCGGCGCACCGTGCGCTCGTGCACCCCCAACACCGGCGCCGTGCGCACCGTGGTCCTGCGCGGCCGCGGCACCGCCAGTGCCCTGATCGACAAACCCTCGTCACGGTGGTCATGTCGGATACGTTCGAACTGCTCCACTCTCGATCTCTCCTTCAACCCCTACCCTTCCATAATCGCCTTGGCAGACGTCACGGACAGTAAGGGCTAGTAGGTCGAGGGGGGCCACTTCAAGCCATCACTCAGGCTCCAAGTGGGGCCACTTCAGGTTGGCATACTCAGCACAACGCCATGCTGCTCACCCACATCCACACCCGGCTCCTGCAGCCCGGCCTCGCCGCGCTCACCGATCCCGACCCACCCCTGCCCACCCCACTGCGCACCGCCGCCCGCAACTACCAACATGCCTCGACCACCTCACCCAGGAGACCGGATTCGCCGCATGAACACAACTTGACTCGATCTTGCCGACTTCGTCGGCCCTAGCCTGCTAGCCAGGTCGGCGCCGGTATCGCTCGTATGTTGCCCCGGGTGACGGCGTGATCGGGCTACGCCAGGTTGACGAGATGGCGCTTCGGTCCGGAGTGGGACAATGTCAACGGCCGTTATAGCGCCAAGCACTTAACAGAAACTTAACAGCGGTTGTCGAGGCATGTTCAGTGGATGTTAAGTGAGGCGTTGTTAGATGATGTCATCGATCGACACGCCTATAACCATGAGCACAGTGCCGGTCCGAGAGTGACCCGAGTCCCAATTACCCAACCAGTGTTGGACGCTCAACTCCGCGTTGACGCGCTCCAGCTCACCGCCACGATCGGCTGGACCACACCAGAGCCCGACCCCGCAGAGGAGAAGCTATCATGATTAATTTATCTGAGAATGGAAATCCAGATCGGTTTGCCTCGATCCATTTCATTGGTGTTTCGTTGCCCAACGGTAGACATATGCTCACACGCAGCGGTGTCGCGCGCGTAGGGTTCAACGGAATCACGACCCAGGATTGGAACCGTGATGAACTACACATTGGGCTTGACCTTCGGGCGGCCATAAGACGAGTCCAACCGCGACCCCCGCGAGACGGCTTCGAGTGGGCGTTGCGGTTCGAGCAATGGGCACCGATTGCGGGATTGAATTCAATTTTTAACCAAAACAGCTCTAACAACTCTGGTCATGCCGTAGACACTTTCAGAATACCGTCGTCACTTCTATCAACACCTCGTAGGTTTGTAACGCTTATCTGCGATTTGGCGGTACGCGATTCAGATGCAGTGCTTATTCGTGTCGGATACCATTTAACTGTGGTCGGAACACTTGAGGAAGTTGACGTGAGCGTCGACTGAGAGGGCTACGCCGATTAGATTTGATCAAAGTTGGGGCGGCGTGGCCTCGCGGGCGCTCCCTTGGCCGAGCATCGTCCACAATACGTCGGTCACGATCACGAGAAAAAAATGGCCAGTACGAGCGCGGCTGCCCGGGGTGGGGGGCCGTGCGATGAGCGTGCGATACACGGGTGCGCGCTGCGGTCAATCACGGTCATTCCGACCGACCACGATCCGCAGGTCACCGCCATGACGGCGGCGACGCATCGTGTTCCCAAGCTGAACACGCGGGTTCGATTCCCGTCATCCGCTCCACGCCAAAAGCCCAGGTCACCGGGTGCCCATCGGTCTGAGCGCTCGTCAATGCAGGTTCACGGTCGCCGTGGGCCATTCACACAGGGCCGCGCGCATGTCGTCGCTATCAGGTCTTTAGTGCCGACGTCGGCCTGCGCGACGAGCAGGTTCCCTGTATGCCGACATCGTGGAAGTGCAGGAGAGACGCCCCGGGCTCCCGGAGAGTCTCAACCCAGCACATCAAGTTGTTGAAGTGTGCGCCCACCCTTCGGCCCGGTAAGACCAACGGATCCGGCGTAAGGTCGACGTAGATCATCAGGTGCTTGACGATCTCCGGTCGGATCGCTGCCGGGACGGCCGTGGTCCGCACTCCCGCACGCGACCTGGGGCCCGACGACGATGCCCCGACCGACAACCCCCGTTTGCGCGAAACTCACCCGCACCCAGCTCCCGTCCGACGCGATGTCACATCAACGGAGCGCTGTCACCTCACCCCATCGCAGCGTGGCGAAAGCGGTCACCAGGATCATCGCGTGGAGTGCGCCATGTGCGTTATCGATCGCTGACGGCCAGGCTGGTCCAAGGCTGCTCCGATCTAACTCTAGCCGACAGCTGCGATTATGACGATAATAATAGTAATAGTGACCACGACTGCCACGACTATGCGGATGACGCGCATAGTGCCGTCCGTAATTTTCGGAGTTCCGGACTCCTTGGACTGCACGGGAGTGGCTTTGGTAAGCGCCTCACGGACTGCCTTCTCGCTACCAGATCCAGGAGTTATTGGCAACTTTGCACCCGCTGGAACCCATCGGCGAAAGTTCACGTTCACGGCCTGTAGACGAGCGGATCTGGACGTTCCGCTAAACTTGTCAATAAAGTCATTCGCATACACATAGGTGATTCGCTGTGCATCCCAAAGCCGATCCGGATGCATGGGCTCGACGGGCTCCCAGCCGTATACAGAGACTCGGTCCAGTAATGCCTGAACGCCTCGCTTGATGGGGTCTCGCATATTTGGGTCGGGCACTCCGCCATACAGACCATGCCAAGCGGTAACATGCGCAGAATAGCGGGTCGTTCCTACATACGGTGCGAGGCTCTCGGAAAACTCATCGTACTCCCATTTACCTGTTGCAGAGGATCCGGTGGCCATTTCAGATGAATCTTGTGAACCTTGTGGCGGGCTTTTTGCGTCAGTGTCCGCCGCCGTTCCGCAGGACGAGCATAATTTAGCAGCACCAGACAGAGAGTTTCCGCACGCAGTACAGTACCGATCAGCCATCTGTAATAGCCTGCCTTCGCTGCGTAGTTGGTACGGGCTGCAGCATGTCTTATTCTCCCGAGTCTTGCTTGCCGCGCCGCGCCGTGTGTCGTCGACCGCTCCGTCGCAAGCGTCGTTGCCGGTTCGACATGTTACGCCTCGCAGCGGATGTGCGTGGCCAACCCGCCCCGATGACGCAGGGGAGCGCGGGGAAAGACGCACAGGCCCTCATCCAGGGCAGAGCCCCGCACGGGTTCTGCCACATAAGTGCCACACGCGGCAGCCGACCACGGCCCCCAATGGCACGCCGAGCTGAACACGCGGGGTTCGATGCCCGTCCCCCGCTCCACCCCGAAGGTGTAGGTCAGGGGATAGTTCTCTCCGGTCTGAACCTTCGTTGCTTCTGGACTGACCGACCTGCGGCGTTCGCCTGCCGGTGCCCGGAAACCGACACCACGTGATCAGACTCGCCGAACTGAAGTCGCCGGGCGGTCAGGTTCTTCGAGGTGGCCAGCTTCAGCGTCCACGCTGACACCGACGCACAAGAGGCTTCACTCCAGGGTGTGGAGCAGCCCGGAGCTCGCCAGCGGCCTACCGGTGTTGGATCTCACCGGGGTCCGGTGGGGACTACGGGGAGCCGCTCCGTGTACACCAACGACGACTTCACCCGCTTACTGGGCGTTTTACCTGCAACGCGAAAACGAACGCATCCACCAGGACCGGTACCAGTGCTAATGCGAAGACCTCGACCTCGCCTCATGATCGCAGTCACTGTGGAAGAGCCACACCCGGTGTCGACCACCGGACCATCCGCATCCCAGCATCGCATAGCCCCAAGATCAGCATAGATGGTCACGCCTCTGGCGCAGACACGCCGTCGAGTAGCCCTGTAGTACCAGGAGGACTGTTTAACAAACTGATCACATCGTCTGCGATATGCGTGTTAACGGCGACTGTGGACGTCGAGTGGAGCGTGTACTGTCGGCCGTGTCGATCGAGTACCAGTGCGCCCGCTTCTCGGGCGATCAGCACTCCCGCTGCCGTGTCTCACGGTTTGTTCGAGATCATCACACAGGCATCTACCCGGCCGTCCGCAACCCATGCAAGATCAATGGCAGCCGATCCCACCATTCGGACACGCTGGACGCTAGCTACCAGCCTCTGGGTGATCGCCAACTCGTCCCGATTCTTCGTCTCGGCGTCAGCACCTACCGCGTAGTCGCCGAGCGCTATCAAGGAGCGGTCCAGCCTTTTGGTCCGACTCGGCTGAATTTGGATTTTCCCACAGTATGCGCCTTGACCGAGAAGGGCTGAGTATCGGTAGCCAAGGAAGGGTAGGTCGATAACCCCAACCACAGGTTGATCAGCTCGAACCAGTCCAAGAGATACAGCCGACAGAGGTACCTGTTGGCTTGGGCTCAGGCGGCAGAGACAGCAGCAGCGACGTGTCCCGGAACCACCGAAGTGACGTGCCGCACATAGCTGTGCCAATCAGCGCGTCGATGTCGTGAGCCGCCGTCGAGGTCGACATCATGGCCGATACCAGCATCGTTATAGTTGGTATGGTTTTGACCGTCCACGAGGACGACTGGCATCGCGTAAGCGGAAACAGGCGCGTGCCGCCGTAATCATCCTGCTACTGATATTTGCTATGTCGATCGCAATGATAGCCATTATCTCGGTGCTGCTTTAACGTTCTGTAGCCGCTCCGCTACCAGAACTTGAACCCAGGGTTCGGTTGGGCAAAGGCATGCGTGGAGGTGATGTGGGAATCCGGTGGGCGGAAGGTGCCGAGCGCTTGATCGTTGTCTGGGAACCAGGGTCACCAGGGTCAGAAGGGCCCCGTCAGCTCCCCGAGCCGGTCGGTGAGCCGGATGTTCTCCCGGTAGTCCACCGGACAGGAGATGATCGAGACGCCGTCGTCGGCGAGCGCCTCCCGCAGCACCGGCAGCAGCTCGCCGGCCTCGCGCACCTGGTAGCCGCGGGCACCGAAGCTCTGCGCGTAGCGGACCAAGTCGGGGTTGGCGAACCGGACGTGTGCGCTGTGCCCCAGCTCGAGGTCCATCTTCCACTCGATCAGCCCGTAGGCGTCGTCGCACCAGATCAGCACCGTCAGTGGGATCCGCTCGCGTACGGCGGTCTCGATCTCCTGGCTGTGCATGAGGAACGCGCCGTCGCCGACCGCGGCCAGGGTCCGCACGCCGGGGTGGACGAGCGCGGCCGCCAGCGCGCCGGGAAGCGCGAACCCCATGGCGGACAGGCCGTTGGACAGCAGGCAGGTGTTCGCCGTGTATGTGGGATACAGCCGCGCCATCCACATCTTCACCGCGCCAGTGTCGGCGAGCACGATGTCGTCGCGGCCCAGCGCGGCTCGGGTATCGGCGACGATGCGCTGTGGGGTGAGCGGGAAGCGGTCGTCCTCGGCGCCGCGGGCCAGCTCGTCGGCCAGCATCTTCTGGATCCCGGCGGTGGCGTGCCCGGTGTCGAAGCTGCGCGGGATGGCGGTCGCGAGCGCCGCCAGCGACCGGCCAATGTCACCCTCGATCCCCACCGCCACCGGATAGTGCGCGTCCACCTCCGCGGGAGAGGCGTGGACATGCACGATCTGCTTGTCCCGCTCGGGATTGATCTTGACGGGATCGAACTCCTGCAGCTCATAACCGACAGCGACGACGACGTCGGCGGAGTCGAAGCCGAAGTTCGCGTAGTCGTGGCGCATGAAACCCACCGCCCCCAGCGCGAGCCGGTGACCGTCGGGGAATACACCCTTGGCGTGGAACGTGGTAGCAACCGGCACGTTCCACGCTTCGGCCAACGCCAGCAGCTCCGCCCCGGCCCCGTGCCGGGCGGCCCCGTGCCCGGCGAGCAGCACCGGGTTGCGGGCCCGGGCCAGCACCGTCGCCGCCCGTGCCACCTGGCCGGGAGCCGGATCCTCGTAACGCACCCGGTTGACTGGCAGCGCAGTCGCGCGCATGTCCACCGGTGCGCCCTCCACGTCCTGGGGCACGGCAAGGTAGGTGGCGCCTGGCCGCTCGGTCTCGGCCATCTTGAACGCCCGGCGCACCATCTCGGGCACCGCGGCGGGCGAGAGCACCAGGTCGGCCCACTTCGTGATCGGCCGGAACATCGCAACCAGGTCCACGGCCTGGTGCGACTCCTTGTAGATCCGGTTGAGCCCCACCTGGGCCGACAGCGCGACCAACGGTGTGGAGTTGGTCTGCGCGTCGGCCACCCCGAGCTGCAGGTTGATCGCCCCGGGGCCGAGCGTCGCCGAACACACACCGGCCCGACCGGTCAGCCGTCCCACGATCTCGGCCATGAACGCTGCCGCCTGCTCGTGCCGGGTGAGGACGTAGCGGATCGACGAGCGGTGCAGCGCGTCGACCAGGTGGATGTTCTCCTCACCGGGGATCCCGAAGACGTACTCGACGCCCTCGGCCTCCAGGCACTCGACGATCAGTCGGGCGGCGGTGCGGGCAGTGCCGTCAGGGGCGCTACCGGCAGTGTCGTCAGGCACACGGCCAGGTTAGCGATCCTTGGTCGCTAGCGATCCCTGGTCGCTGGTGCAGCGCCGCACAACTCAGCGCCGTTCATCGGGGGGTCTGGATCACGCCACCAGCTCCATGATCGCCGAACTGGAACACCGAACCGCATCCCGCGCGGCTCCCCGTACCGACCCGCTGACCTCGGCAGATCACTGCGACCCCGATGGTGCCATGACCATCGGTGCGGAACCCGGAACCGCACTCGGCCCGGCTGACGGTGCCCAAATATCGATCAAGCGCTCGGCACCGTCAGCCCACCGGATCCCACATCACCTCCACGCGTACCCGCGCCCGACCGAACCCCCGAAGGACTTACGCGGCGCTGCGCCAGTGGTCGTGACTCGAGTCACTCCTGGGTCTGGGTGGTTGAGCACCTGAACGAGTGCACGCTCCGCGCTACAGCAGGCGTCCGACCCACAACAGTCGAAATTGCTGGCTGTGATGCGGAAGGTGCGGTTTCACGTAGAACTGTCGCGGTGACACTTCTTCGTGGATCATTCGGGGACGGGCCGCCCGGATCGTCCGTTGATCGAGGTTTGCCGGATGCGGCCACGTGCGATCCGGTGGACGCGCGGTCGGCGACGCGCGTGGAATTGTCTCGTGCACATCCGCCGGGCAGGGCGACGCCTATTCTGGGTCCGGTGCAGGCACCCCGCTTGGTCGCCACCGATGTGGACGGTACCCTGCTCGACCCCGACGAGCGGGTGAGCCCGCGCTCCGCCGCGGTCATCGGCAGGCTGGTCGCGGCCGGGGTCGGGTTCGTGCTCGTCACCGGCCGGCCACCGCGGTGGATCCCGCCGGTCGTGGCGCAGCTCGAAGCGGTCGGGGTGGCCGTCTGCGCGAACGGCGCGGTGTTGTACGACGCCGCCGCGGACGCCGTGGTGTGGTCGCGCACGCTCGATCCCGCCACCCTCACCGAGCTGGCCGTCGCGGCGTCGGACGCGCTGCCCGGTTGCGGGCTCGCCGTCGAACGGGTCTGTGCGCGTGCGTTCGACGAGGCGCCCGCGCTCATCGCCGAACCGAACTTCCGGTCCGCGTGGCCGGCGACCGAAAACGGCCTCGCGCCCCGCGCGGAGCTGCTCGCCGAACCCGCCGTCAAGCTGCTGATCAGCTGCCCGGAGCTGTCCAGTGACGCCATGGTGGCAGCACTCACGCCGGTGGTCGGCGACGTGGCGAACCTGACCTTCTCCACCCCGCACGGGCTGCTCGAGGCGTCCCCGCCGGGGATCACGAAGGCCACCGGGCTGGCCGAGGTGGTCCACCGGCTGGGCCTGGGCGCGGCTGACGTCGTGGCGTTCGGCGACATGCCCAACGATCTGGAGATGCTGCGCTGGGCCGGGCACGGCGTCGCGATGGGAAACGCTCACCCGGCGCTGCTCGAGATCGCCGACGAGGTCGCCGCCGGCAACGACGAGGACGGGCTGGCGCTGATCCTGGAGCGCTGGTTCTGAGCCCATACCAGGCCGGGCGTAGCATGACCGGCCGATCCTGCATCCGCCGACCGGTGCCGGGGCCACGCCCCGAGTAGCCGCCCTGGAGGCCCTTTTCACCGTGGCCGAGACCGCCGCCCGTATCGGCCCGAGTAACCCTCCCGCCGTCCTTCCCGTGCCCACCACGGCCCTGCCAGCGCCTCCCGCAGCCCGGCCAGCGCCCACTGCTGCCCGGCCAGTGCCCACCGCCGTCTTTCCCGTGCCCCCCGCCGAGGTTCGCGCGCTGGCCGCCGTGCAACGCGCCGCTCGCGGACCGGCGACGGTGCGCGTCGCCCGGGGGATGTCGCTGTTCGGCGAGCACGCCGCCGGGTGGCTCGCGATCGGCACGATCGGAGCACTCGCCGACCGCCCCCGGCGCCGCCAGTGGCTCACCGCCACCCTCACCGTGGCCGTCGCCCACGGGGCCTCGGTCGGGGTGAAGCGCGTGGTGCGCCGCCCCCGCCCCGACCATCCCCAGGTGCGGGTGCTGGCCGGCACCCCCAGCGGACTGAGCTTCCCCTCGGCGCACGTCACCTCCACCACTGCGGCGGCCATCGCGTTCGGAGCGCTGCTGCATCGGCCGCTGGTCGCGCTGCTCGTGCCCCCGATGGCGCTGTCGCGGCTGGTGCTCGGCGTGCACTACCCCACTGACGTGCTGGCGGGATCGGCCCTCGGCGCGGCGGTCGTCGTGGCCGCGAGGCGTATCGGGCGGGCGGCCATCGGATGACCAGGCCGGAGGTGACAAGTGCCGACCTGCCGGTCGAGGAGCCCGTCCCGGCGCGCACCCCCCTGGGCGTCGCCCGCGGGTTGCTGAAGACGATGCGGCCGCGGCAGTGGGTGAAGAACGTCCTGGTGCTGGCCGCGCCCTTCGCGGCGGGCGACCTGTTCGACGCGCAGGTCGCGGTCCAGCTGGCCGTCGCCTTCGTCGCGTTCTCCCTCGCGGCGTCCGGTGTCTACCTGATCAACGACGCCAAGGACGTCGACGCCGATCGGGCACATCCCACCAAGCGCAACCGCCCGATCGCCGCGGGGATCGTGCCCCCCCGGCTCGCGGTGGTGATCGCGTCGATCCTGATGATCGGGGCGCTGGCGATCAGCACGGTGGCGAGCGTGCAGCTCGCCGCCGTGATCGGCGTCTACATCGCGGTGCAGCTGTCCTACTGCTTCTGGCTCAAACACCAGCCGGTGCTCGACATCTGCATCGTCGCCTCCGGCTTCCTGCTCCGCGCGGTGGCCGGTGGCGCCGCCACCGACATCCCGCTGTCGCAGTGGTTCCTGCTCACCGCCGGGTTCGGATCGCTGTTCATGGTGGCCGGCAAGCGGTATGCGGAGATGATGCTGGCCGAACGCACTGGCGCGAAGATCCGCAAGTCGCTCGACCGATACTCGGCGTCCTACCTGCGGTTCGTCTGGGCGCTGTCCGCCACCGTGCTGATCATGACCTACTGCCTGTGGGCGTTCGAGATCCGCGAGGCGCAGCCCCACAACACCGTGTGGTCGGTGATCTCGATCGTGCCGTTCGTGATCGCGGTGCTGCGCTACGCCGTCGACGTGGACGGCGGCAACGGCGGCGAGCCGGAGGAGATCGCGCTCGGCGACCGGGTGCTCCAGGTGCTGGCGCTGTGGTGGATCGCCACGCTGGCCTTCGCCGTGTACATCTGATGAGGGGCATCCTGCTGGCCGGTGGCGCCGGCACCCGGCTGCATCCGATCACCCGCGCGGTGTCCAAGCAGCTGCTGCCGGTCTACGACAAGCCGATGATCTACTACCCGCTGTCGGTGCTGATGTTGGCCGGGATCCGCGAGATCCTCGTGATAACCACGCCCGAGGAGCAGTCGATGTTCCGCCGGCTCCTCGACGACGGCAGCGAGCTGGGGCTCACCCTGAGCTACGCGGCGCAGCCGAAACCCGAGGGCATCGCCCAGGCGTTCCTGATCGGCGCCGAGCACATCGATGGTGCGCACTGCGCCCTCGTACTCGGGGACAACATCTTCCACGGCCCTGGTTTCGCCGACGTACTCCGCGGCTGCGTCGACGGGATCCGGCGCGGCGACGACGGTGCTGTGCTCTTCGGCTACCCGGTTCGCGATCCGCAGCGTTACGGCGTCGGCGTCGCCGATTCCGACGGACGTCTGATGGACATCGAGGAGAAGCCGGCACGTCCGCGGTCCAACCGGGCCATCACCGGCCTCTACCTCTATGACGACCAGGTCGTCGACATCGCCCGCAGCCTGCGACCCTCCGCGCGTGGTGAACTCGAGATCACCGACGTGAATCGCACCTACCTGGACAAGGGCCTCGCACGGCTGGTCGACCTCGGGCGCGGCTTCGCGTGGCTGGACACGGGTACCCATGACTCGCTGCTGGAGGCCGGGCAGTACGTACAGGTGCTCGAGCACCGGCAGGGCGTGCGGATCGCGTGCCCGGAGGAGATCGCGCTGGAGCGCGGCTGGATCGACGCCGACGCGTGCTATGCCCTCGGCGCGGCGCAGGGCAAGTCTGGCTACGGCGAGTACGTGATGAGCGTGGCGCAGGCCCGCGCCACGTCGAGCTGAGGAGTCTCGTGCAGGTTCTCGTCACCGGCGGCGCCGGGTTCATCGGATCGCACTACGTGCGATCGCTGCTCGGAGGCCGGTATCCGGCGTTCGGCGACGCGGAGGTCGTGGTGCTGGACCTGCTGACCTATGCGGGGACGATGACGAACCTGGCAGCGGTGCACGGGTCGCCGCGGCTGCGGTTCGTGCAGGGCGACATCCGCGATCCTGCGGTGGTGGCCGAGGTCATGGCCGGCACGGACGTGGTCGTGCACTTCGCGGCCGAGTCGCACGTGGACCGGTCGATCGTCGGGGCAGCGGACTTCGTATCGACCAACGTCGTCGGCACGCAGGTACTGCTCCAGGCGACACTGGAGGCGCAGGTCGCGCGGTTCGTGCACGTCTCGACCGACGAGGTGTACGGATCGATCGAGCTCGGATCATGGCCGGAGACCCATCCCCTTGAGCCGAACTCGCCGTACTCGGCGTCGAAAGCCTCCTCGGACCTGCTGGCCCGGGCCTACCACCGCACGCACGGGCTGCCGGTGTGCATCACCCGGTGCTCGAACAACTACGGCCCGCACCAGTTCCCGGAGAAGGTCATCCCACTGTTCGTCTCCAACCTGCTCGACGGGAGGAAGGTGCCGCTCTACGGCGACGGCGGGAACGTGCGGGACTGGCTGCACGTCGACGACCACTGCCGCGGCATCGCGCTGGTGGCCGAGAAGGGCCGCGACGGGGAGATCTACAACATCGGCGGCGGCACCGAACTGAGCAACCGGGAGCTGACCCATCAGCTGCTGGACGCGGTGGGCGCGGACCCGTCGATGATCGAGCCGGTGGCCGACCGGCTGGGGCACGACCGGCGGTACTCGGTGGACTGGTCGAAGATCGCCGGCGAGCTCGGCTACGCGCCCGCCGTGCCGTTCGGGCAGGGCCTCGCCGACACCGTGCGCTGGTACGCGGACAACCGCGGCTGGTGGGAGCCGCTCAAGACCCGCTGACGGCAGCTGCGACGTAACCGGCGAGGCTCTCCCGCCACGGCCGCGGCGGCACCCCCGCCCGGCGCGCCTTGCTCAGGTCCAACACGCCGTTGAGCGGCCTGCGGGCTGCGCCGGGCTTGTCGGCGAAGTAGGCAGCGGTCGTCGTCTCGTGCACGGTCAGGTCTGCGCGTCCGGCCAGCTCGTAGGTCGCCCGGGCCACCTCGGCCCACGAGGTCGGCTCGCCGCCACCGGTGAGGTTGTAGGTGCCGTACGGCGCTCGCGCTCCCACCAGCTCGACGATGGCCGCGGCGATCTCGGCCGCAAACGTCGGGCGCCCGACCTGGTCGACGACGACGGTGGGTTCGACCTCTTTCGTGGCCAGCGTGAGCATGGTGCGCACGAAGTTCCGACCGTCACCGACCAGCCAGGTCGGCCGGATGATGTAGTGCCGGTCAGCGGTCCGCACGGCCAGGTCACCGGCCGCTTTGGACGCCCCGTACGCGCTCAGCGGCGCGACCGGGTCGTCCTCGGCGTACGGCTGCGGGCTGCGACCGTCGAACACGTACTCGCTGGACAGGTGCACCAGGGTGAGGTCGTGGCGGCGGGCGAGCGCGGCCAGGACAGCCGGTCCCTCCGCGTTGGCCCGCCAGGCCACGGGCCGGCCCTGCACGGTCTCGGCACCGTCGACGTCGGTGAAGGCGGCGGCGTTGACGACCGTGTCATAGGCCGACCAGTGAAGGCCGGTGCCCGCGGCGTCGGCGATGTCGCACTCGCGGCGGGTGAGTGCCGTAGCGTCGGGTAACGCCGCCGCCAGCGCCCGGCCGACCTGGCCGCCCGCCCCCAGAATGAGCGCCTTCACCGGCGCTCGTCCCGAAACCGTCCCCAGCGGCCAGGCACTAGACCACCACCGGGTTCACGGCGGACAGCGGCGGGAGCCCGACGTCCTTCGGCGAGCGGATCGCGTCGTCCGCACCGACGGGCCACCGGATCCCCAGCCCCGGGTCGTAGGCGTTGACGAGCGTGTAGGGCACCTCGGGCGACCAGTGCTCGTTCACCAGATACGTGTAGACGACGTCCGGGGTGAGGGTCTGGTACGAGTTTCCGCACCCGCGCGGCACGAAGATCGCGTTGCCCGGGTGCAGCTCGAACGTCACCACCCGCCCGAAACCCGGGCCACCGCGGAGGTCGACGATCGCCGCGAACGCCCGCCCGTGCGCGAGCGAGATGTACTTGTCCCACGGCTCGGCGTGGATCCCGCGGGTGACACCCGGGTCGGCGTTGAAGGAGACGTTGCTCTGCGCGATCTCGAACGGCGGGAGTCCGTGAGCCTCCAGCTTCATGCGGTGGAAGCTCTCCTTGAACCAGCCGCGCCCGTCGGCGTGCACCACGAGGTCGATTCCCAACAGGCCCGGAATCGATGTCTCCGCGACGCGCACAGCCGATGTCATCGGTGTCGAGCCTCCTGCGTCCCTACTCACGCTCACCTGGCCCGCCGAGTCGTCCACCAGTCGCGGAGGCCCGAATCTACATGGCGGCGGGTTTCGCCGGCCGATGAAGGGCTCGAGGGCTGTCGATGAACCGCGGTCTACGTCACGGGAGGTGGTGGAGCCCCGTTTGCGGGCCCCTTCCGACGAGCGCCACACTTGCGGCGTGACCGCTCCGGAGAGCCGACCGGGCACCGACGTGCCCGGCTACGCCGCTCGCATGCAGAAACTGGAACAGGCGCGCTGGAAGCAGTGGCTCGACGTTCAGGCGCCCTACCGTTGGAACATCCGACGCCTGGAGCTGGGCCGCACGCTCGACGTCGGCTGCGGTCTCGGCCGCAACCTTGCGCACCTCGGTGGATCGGGGGTCGGGGTCGACCACAACGCCACGTCCGTCGCCGTGGCCCGGGACCGCGGGCTTGAGGCGTACACCGCCGCGGAGTTCCTCGCCGGCCCGCAGGCCCGACCGGGCACGTTCGACAGCCTGCTCGCCGCGCACGTCGTCGAGCACATGACCGAGCAGGACGGGATCGACCTCCTGCGGACCTACCTGCCCTTCGTCCGCCCCGGTGGTCGCGTCGTGCTGATCACCCCGCAGGAGCGGGGATACACCACCGACGCCACCCACGTCCGGTTCTGCGGGTTCGCCGAGGTCGCGGCGCTCTGCGAGACGGTCGGGCTGGCCGTGGCGCGCCAGTACTCCTTCCCGTTCCCCCGGTTCCTCGGCCGGGTGTTCCCGTACAACGAGTTCGTGACGCTCGCGCGGTGCTGAGCACCGGCAGTCGGACCGCCCCACTACCGTGATGGCGTGAAGACCGCAGGCCGCGTCGGGACCGCGGTGCACCTCGCGGTCGGGCTCGGCGTGCTCGGCGCCGCGGGATACGCGTTCGTGGCGGTGGTCGGGCACGTCTTCGACGGCCCGGCCAACGCTGGCGTGCTCAGCGCCCTCATCTCCCTGTACCTGCTCGTGAACATCATCGGGCCGGGCGTCTTCGCCGCGCTGGAGCAGGCCACGAGCCGGGCCGTCAGCGCCGCCGCCGCCCGCGGCGAGCCGCTGCGCCCCAT
>JBOHEO010000113.1:0-18022 GCA_050701055.1 Pseudonocardia sp.
GAAGGCTGTCCCTAGTACGAGAGGACCGGGACGGACGAACCTCTGGTGTGCCAGTTGTCCCGCCAGGGGCATGGCTGGTTGGCTATGTTCGGAAGGGATAACCGCTGAAGGCATCTAAGCGGGAAGCCTGTTCCAAGATGAGGTCTCCCACCACCTTTGCGTGGTTAAGGCTCCCTATAGATTATGGGGTTGATAGGCCAGAGATGGAAGCCTTGTGAGGGGTGGAGTTGACTGGTACTAATAGGCCGAGGGCTTGTTCATAAACGTTGTGTTCGCATCCACTGTGTGACCCTGAGCACATGACCGTGGTTGGTGGGTCAGGTGTGTTGGTGATGTGATGTGGATAGTGTTGTCGGTGGTTATGGCGGAGGGGGAACGCCCGGTCCCATTCCGAACCCGGAAGCTAAGCCCTCCAGCGCCGATGGTACTGCACTCGCTAGGGTGTGGGAGAGTAGGTCGCCGCCGACACCAAACTTTTTCATTGTGGGCCCCCGCCACCAGGCGGGGGCCCACTTTTTTTGCGTTTTTTCGGTTGATTCTTCCATACGGGACCGACAGCCTGGCCCTCCTGTTCGGCTATGCGAACAAGTTGTCCACATGGTCCATCACTTATCCACAGGTTGCTGTCGGCTCTGGTTCTACGCCGCGTGGATCGGCAGCATTGACCTCGCAACGGCAGTCACCGAGCGAGGAGCAACGCGATGTACGAGACACATGCGACCGTGGTCGGCACGCTCATCACCCCATTGAACAGGCGCTGGCTTGCCGACGGCACCGGCGTCGTGAGCTTTCGCGTCGCCAGTACCGCGCGACGATACGACCGCGCAAGCGACGGCTGGGTGGATGGCGATTGCGTCTACCTGTCGGTGACGTGCTGGCGCCGGCTTGCGGAGAATGTTTACGCGTCGTTCACGACCGGAGATCCGATCGTCGTGCATGGGCGGATCTACACCCGTAGCTACGACAAGGATGGTCAGCGCCATTCGAGTACCGAGATGGAGGCCCTGGCAGTCGGCCCCGATCTGACGCGGTGCACGGCTGTGGTCACCCGTACGAAACGGGCCACGGTGCCGGCTTCGATCGAAGGCGAGCCGAACGGGAAGGCGAGTGGCGCATCAGACGAGAGCGGTCGCGAGGGTGGTGACGGCGGTCGTGACGAGGCTGGCCCGGGCGACAGCGTTCGTGAAGACCGTCTCCTGTCCAGGGGAGCGTCGCCGCGAGAAGCAATCACAGAGGTGGGCGTCACGGTCTGAGGTGCGCGGAACTAGGATCGTAGTCGTGGCCGAATACATCTACACCATGCAGAAGGTCCGGAAAGCGCACGGCGACAAGGTCATCTTGGATGACGTGACGCTGGCGTTCCTACCCGGAGCGAAGATCGGAGTGGTCGGGCCGAACGGCGCCGGCAAGTCGACGGTCCTGAAGATCATGGCCGGTCTGGAGCATGCCAACAACGGGGATGCATTTCCGGCCCCCGGGGCGACGGTCGGGATCCTTCAGCAGGAGCCCACGCTGAACGAGGAGAAGACCGTCCTCGGCAATGTCGAGGAGGGCCTTGGGGAGATCAAGGCGCAGCTCGACCGGTACAACGCGATCGCCGAGCAGATGGCCACGGATTACTCCGATGGGCTCATGGAGGAGATGGGGCAGCTCCAGGAGGTGCTCGATCACTCTGACGCGTGGGATCTGGATTCTCAGCTCGACCAGGCGATGGACGCGCTCCGCTGTCCGCCGCCGGACGCTCCGGTCACCCAGCTTTCCGGCGGAGAGCGTCGGCGGGTGGCGCTGTGCAAGCTCCTGCTGAGCAGACCTGACCTGCTCCTGCTCGACGAGCCGACCAACCATCTCGATGCCGAGAGCGTGCTCTGGCTCGAGCAGCACCTCGCGAGCTACTCCGGCGCTGTCCTTGCGGTCACCCATGACCGGTATTTCCTGGACAACGTCGCTCAGTGGATCCTCGAACTGGACCGGGGCCGCGCGTACCCGTACGAGGGCAACTACTCCATCTACCTGGAGAAGAAGGCCGCGCGGGTTGCCGTGCAGGGGCGGAAGGACGCGAAGCTGCAGAAGCGCCTGGTCGATGAGCTGGCATGGGTGCGGTCCGGAGCCAAGGCGCGACAGGCCAAGAGCCGGGCCCGGTTGCAGCGCTACGAGGAGATGGCTCTCGCGACCGAGAAGCACCGCAAGATCGACTTTGAGGAGATCCAGATCCCGGCGGGCCCGCGGCTGGGAAACGTTGTCGTCCAGGTCGACCACCTCGACAAGGGTTTCGACGGACGAGCGTTGATCAAAGATCTGTCGTTCTCGCTGCCGCGAAACGGGATTATCGGCGTGATCGGTCCGAACGGGGTCGGAAAGACGACGCTGTTCAAGACGATCGTCGGGCTCGAACGTGCCGACTCCGGCACGGTCCGGGTCGGGGAGACGGTCAAGCTGTCCTACGTCGACCAGAACCGTGCCGGGATCGACCCGAAGAAGAACGTGTGGCAGGTGGTCTCCGACGGCCTCGATCACATTCGGGTCGGGCAGGTGGAGATGCCCTCACGTGCCTACGTCGCTGCGTTCGGCTTCAAGGGGCCGGATCAGCAGAAGCCGGCCGGAGTGCTGTCGGGCGGCGAGCGCAACCGGTTGAACCTCGCGCTCACCCTCAAGCAGGGTGGCAACCTGATCCTGCTCGACGAGCCCACCAACGACCTGGATGTGGAGACACTGTCTTCCTTGGAGAACGCGCTCGAGCAGTTCCCCGGTTGCGCGGTGGTGATCTCGCACGACCGATGGTTCCTCGACCGTGTCGTGACGCACATCCTGGCGTGGGAAGGCACCGAGGAGAACCCGGCATCCTGGTTCTGGTTCGAGGGCAACTTCGAGTCCTACGAGAAGAACAAGATCGAACGGATGGGGGCGGACGCCGCCAGGCCGCACCGCGTCACGCATCGGAAGCTCGTCCGGGACTGAGTGCCCGGTGAGTCGGCCGGGGATGCCTGGGAAAGGTCGTATCCCGGTGGCAGGGCCTCGCTAGGGTGAGCGGGGTCGGCAACTCAGCCGGTGACGTCCGGTCCACCAGTGACGTCTGTCCAGTGACGTCCAGTAGCGCAGGGAGCAGCGTGTGACGAGCCGTGCCGGTGCGCAGGTGGCGAAGTCAGCGATAGAACTCGAGCTGAAGGCGCTTGAGGAGCTCTATGCGCGGCATGCTCCCGACCTGCGGCGTGATGATCAGGTGTTGGTGTCGCTGGCGGCAGCCCGGTCGCATCGTGCGCTCGCCGGCCGGCGGGTCGCGGGTGCTCCGATCGTCCGGGTCGGCGAGCCCGAGCCCGGAGCTGACAAGTCCGGCGGGCCGGTCGTCGAGATCGTCACCGACGACATGCCGTACCTGGTCGAGTCGCTCCTGACCGGAGTCGGACGGGCGGGGGGCGAGGTCCGTCGAGTGTTCCACCCGATCGTCGTCGTGCGACGCGACGTGACCGGTGAGCTGGCGGAGGTGCTCACCGACGCCGACCCGGCCGTGCCGCCGGCGGGAGCGCTCGTCGAGTCCTGGATGCGCCTGGATCTTGCCCCGTTCCCGGGACGAGTCGACGAACTGGAGCGCGAGCTGGAGAACGTTCTGCGTGACGTCGGGGAGGTCGTCGGGGACACCGGGTCGATGCGGAGCCGGGCCCGCGAACTTGCCGTCGAGCTGCTGACCGGGTCCACCTCCGCGGCGATCGGCACGACGCCGCCCGGTGAGATCGCCGATCTGCTGCGCTGGCTCGCCGACGGCCATTTCACCTTCTTGGGCCATCGCCAGTATCTGATGAGCGGGCGCGAACTGACATCCGATGCATCCGGGCTCGGAGTGTTGCGCCGCGACAGCGCCGCCACCCGCGGGTTTGCCCCGCCTGACGAGGCGGTGCCAGGGGCGCGCCGGGACCTGCTGGTGATCACCCGGGCCAACCTGCCCGGCCCGCTCCGCCCTGAGCACCCGTACTACCTCGCCGTCCGCACCATCGATCCGGAGGGTTGGCCGGTCGGGGAGCACCGCTTCCTCGGCATGCTCACGGTGACCGCCCTCTACGAGAGCGTGCTCGACATTCCGGTGGTGGCCCGCCGGGTCCGGGGCGCCATCCGCCGCGCGGGGTTCCCGTTGGAGTCCTTCTCCGGTCAGCAGATGCTCGAGGTGATCTCCGATCTGCCCCGGGAGGAGCTGTTCAGTGCCAGCGAGCAGGGCCTGCACGACACCGCGGTGGGTGTGCTGGCAATCGCCGCCCCTGGTGCGGTGCGGCTGTTCCTGCGCCCGGATCCGTACCGGCGCTTCATCTCCGCACTGGTCTACCTGCCGCGCGACCGTTACACGACGTCGTCGAAGCTGGCGATGGGCGATGTCCTCCAGCGTCACCTCGGCGGGCGCAGCGTCGACCACACCGTGCGGGTGTCCGAGTCGAACCGTGCGTTGGTGCACTTCACGGTGCATACCGGCGCCGATGCGCCGGGCTTCGACGAACCGGACGTGGAGGCGCTGCAGCAGGAGCTGACGGAGGCTGTTCGCACGTGGGACGACCGCTTCCTGTCCCAACCCGGTTGCGAGGACGCCACAGCCGCCCTGCTGGGTGGCGTCCCCGACGCGTACAAGGCCGCTGTCGATCCGGCGCATGCTGTGGAGGACCTGCGTCGGATCGCCATGCTGGACCGGTCCGGATACTTCGACGTGCGGCTGCACCCGGGGCCGGGCGCGGCGGAGTGGCACTTCACCCTCTACCTGGCCGGTGCGCCCGCGACCCTCACCGCGGTGCTGCCGCTGCTGCAGCAACTCGGTGTCGACGTTCTCGATGAACGCCCCTCGGAGTTCCTGCGTCCGGACGGTCTGCGCTGCTGGGTGTACCACTTCGGCCTGCGCATGGACCTCGGTACGCAGGCTGCGCTGGCCGGACGACCGGACGGCGACGTCGAAGGGGAGTTCTGTGCGGCGTTCTCCGCGGCATGGCGCGGGGAGGTCGAGACCGATCGCTTCAGCGCGCTGGTGCTGCGCGCTGGGATCGGATGGCGGGAGGTGGCGGTGCTGCGCGCGTACGCCCGCTACGGCCGGCAGCTCACTGTGACCTACGGATCGCAATACATTGCCGATACCTTGCTGGCCCACGCCGGCGTCGCACAAGGGCTGCTCGCGTTGTTCCGGGCGCGGTTCGACCCGCATCTCGAGGAAGATCGCCGTGCAGAGGCGATGGCGACAGCGCTCGGTGCGGTACAGCGGCAGATCGACGCCGTCACCGGGCTGGACGCCGACCGGATCCTGCGCGCCTATCTCGCCGGGATCATGGCGACCTTGCGCACCAACTGGTTCCGGGATCGCCCGGTCTTCTCCTTCAAGATCGATCCGAGCGGGGTGCCGCAGATGCCGGCTCCGCGCCCGCGCTTCGAGATCTTCGTGTACTCGCCGCGGGTGGAAGGCGTGCACCTGCGGTTCGGGCCGGTGGCCCGCGGCGGACTGCGCTGGTCGGACCGCCCGCAGGACTACCGCACCGAGGTCCTCGGGCTGGTCAAGGCCCAGAACGTGAAGAACGCGGTGATCGTGCCGGTCGGTGCGAAAGGCGGGTTCGTGGTGCGGCGCTCCGACCTGGACCCCGCCGAGGTCGAGGCGTGCTACCGGATGTTCATCTCCGGGCTGCTCGACGTCACCGACAACCTGGTGACCAGGGGCGACGGCACGACGGAGACCGTCGGGCCACCGGAGGTCGTGCGGCACGACGGGGACGACTCCTACCTGGTGGTGGCCGCGGACAAGGGCACCGCCCGGTTCTCCGACACCGCCAACGAGGTCGCGGCGTCCTACGGGTTCTGGCTGGGTGACGCGTTCGCCTCCGGGGGTTCGGTCGGCTACGACCACAAGGCCATGGGCATCACGGCGCGCGGAGCGTGGGAGAGCGTCAAACGGCACTTCCGCGAGCTCGGGGTGGACACCCAGGGCGAGGACTTCACGATCGTCGGCATCGGCGACATGTCCGGCGACGTGTTCGGCAACGGCATGCTGGCATCGCGCCACATCCGGTTGCTCGCGGCGTTCGACCACCGGCACGTCTTCCTCGACCCGGATCCCGCCACCGCTCGTTCTTTCGCCGAGCGGGCGCGGCTGTTCGCCCTGCCCCGCTCGAGCTGGGACGATTACGATCGAGCCGTGATCAGCCCGGGCGGTGGTGTGTGGCCGCGCACGGCCAAGTCGGTGCCGATCGGGCCGGAGATCCGCGCCGCGCTCGGGATCGTCGACGGCGTCGAGCGGCTCAGCCCCCCGGAGCTGATCGCCGCGATCCTGCGTGCGCCGGCCGACCTGCTGTGGAACGGCGGGATCGGCACGTATGTGAAGGCGTCCGGAGAATCGCCGGCCGACGTCGGGGACAAGGCCAACGACGCTGTGCGGGCGAACGGCAGCGAGCTGCGGGTGAAGGTCGTCGGGGAGGGTGGGAACCTCGGGCTCACCCAGCGCGGGCGCATCGAGTTCGCCCACGGCGGCGGGAAGATCAATACTGATGCGATCGACAACTCGGCAGGCGTGGACTGCTCCGATCACGAGGTCAACATCAAGATTCTGCTCGACCGCCTGGTGCGCAGCGGGGAGCTGGCGCACGACGCGCGTAACACGCTGCTCGCGGAGATGACCGACGAGGTGGCAGAGCTGGTGCTCGCCCACAACCGGGACCAGAACGCGGTGCTCGGTATCGCCAGGGCACATGCCCCCGCGATGATGGCGGTGCAGGGACGGCTGACCGCGGACCTGGCGGCCAGGGCCGGCCTGGACCGGGAGCTCGAGGTGCTGCCCAGTGCGGACGGGGCCGAGGGTTTCGCCGCGTTGGAAGCCGCCGGCTCCGGGCTCACCAGTCCCGAGCTCGCCACACTGCTCGCGCACACCAAGCTGGACCTCACCACGCAGCTGCTCGCCACCGACCTGCCCGACGTCTCGGCGTGCGCGGGACGGGTCACCGAGTACTTCCCGCGTGCGGTCCGCGAGCGGTTCCCGGCGGCGATCGCCGGGCATCCGTTGCGTCGAGAGATCGTGACGACCCTACTGGTCAACGAGATGGTCGATGGCGCCGGCATCACCTACGCATTCCGGTTGGGCGAGGAGCTCGCGGCCGGACCCGCCGACGCCGTGCGCGCCTACGCGGTGACCACCACGGTCTTCGATCTGCCCGAACTGTGGGCCCAGCTGCGCGACTCGACGATCCCCACCGCGGTCTCCGACGAGATCGTGCTCGAGTCGCGGCGGCTGCTGGATCGCGCGTCGCGCTGGTTCCTCACCAACCGGCCGCAGCCACTCGCCGTCGGCGCGGAGAACAGCCGCTTCGTCGCAACCATGCGCGAGCTGCGCGACCGGTTGCCCGAGCTGATGCTCGGTCGTGAGCGCGCGGGCCTGGCCGGGCGGGTCGAGGAGTTCCGGGCCGCGAAGGTGCCCGCCGAGCTGGCTGTTCGGTGTGCCACGCTCCTGCCCGGCTACGGGCTTCTCGACGTCGTCGAGCTGACCGAGCTCGCCGAGTCCGATCGGGAGCCCCGCGACCCCGGCGAGGTGGCGGCGCTGTACTTCGCGCTGTCCCAGCACCTGGGAATCGACCTGGCGCTCACCTCGGCGAGTGCCCTTGAGCGCGGCGACCGATGGCATGGGCTCGCGCGGCTGGCGCTGCGCGACGATCTGTACGGGTCGCTGCGGGCGATCACGCTTGACACGCTGCGTGAGGCCGCTCCAGGCACCCCGGCGAAGGCCGCGATCGAGCAGTGGGAGCGGGCAAATGCGTCGCGGCTGGTGCGGGCGCGCGCGGCGCTGCACGAGGTGGGCACCGCCGGCCAGCTCGATCTTGCAACGCTCTCGGTGGTGTCGCGGCAGCTCCGTGGGCTGGCGCGGTAGGAGTGGCTCGCTTCGTCACGCACGTGCCGCTGCGCTGGACCGATCAGGACTCCTACCACCACGTCAATCACGCCCGCACCGTCACGTTGCTGGAGGAGGCCCGGATCGGGCTCTTCCTCGACGCTGCCGCCGCGGAGGGCATCACCGGATTCGAACGCGGCCTGCTCGTCGCCGCACTGAACGTCGACTACCGGCGCCAGATCCCGTACCGGTCGCGCACGCTGCGGGTCATCATGTGGGTCGACGAGGTGCGCGCGGCGTCGTTCCGGATCTTCTACGAGATGTGCGACGGACCCGCCGCGGATGCCCGGGTCGCGGTGACGGCCTGGACCAGGATGGGCCTGGTCGACCTGGACGCGGCGCGACCGCGGCGGGTGACCGTGGAGGAACGCGCGTTTCTCGGGCGCTGGCGGGACGAGGCGTGACGTCCCTGCACATCCCCGACCCGGCCGAGCGCGACGACCTCGGCGCGTTCACCGCGCGGGTCGTGCGCCTCGACCGGACCGCACCGGTGCGGCTGTCGGCTCACGCCGGCAGGATCATGGCATGGGCGCCCACCCCGTTCGACGTGCTCGCCACCCGGTCGGTGCGCGGCACCCTGGATCCGCAGGACGTCACCGTCGGGGCGGCCGGGCTGCTCACCGCGCTGGCCGTGGAGCGGTCGGCAGTCGTCGATCCGGGACCCGATGGGGGGATGTGGCTGGGCGAGCTGCCGCCGTTCACCGGCTGGACGCCGGTCGGCGACGTGTCCGCGGTCGAGCTCGAGAGGCTCATCGAGCGCGGGCTGGCGGTGGCCCGGGAGAACGCCGGCCAGCTCGGGCCACCGGCGTCGCTGCTGGACCAGACCGTGCTGACGGTGCGCGGCGAAGGTGCCGGGGTGGGCGGGCAGGTCACCGTGAAGGTGCCACTGCGGTGCCTGTTCGCGCTGTCGGGGATGGGGTTCCTCGGCGCGATGGTGGGCGGGGAGGGCGGGGAGGGCGGGGAGACGGACACTGACGTCGTACGCATCTCGGCCACCGGCTCCTGGCTGCGACTGGACGCGCGCTTCGGTGCCGTCGTCCGGCGTCGGATCACCACGTTGCCGCTGGTGGTGGCCTGACGGCCGGACCGGCCGCGGACGGCGCCGCAGGTAGCTGCTGCGGATCCCGTCTATGGGTGCACGCCCTCGGTTCGTAGATACCTTGCGTTCCATGCCGGGTGGCCCTGTGGAAATCAACTTACTCGTTACTCGCAGAATCGGGTCAGAAAAACACGATTCTGGTCAGGATCACCTCGTGGTCGGCTCGGTTGATCCGGTAATCCGCGATACCTTGCCCCTCGGGAATGCGGATTTCCCGCCAGTCCGGATCACCCTCCAGATGGTTGCTCCCCTCGAGCCACGGTTCTCGCAGATAGCCACCGTGAGAGCGGCGATCATGGAGAACAGCTCGGGTGAGACATCTGGATCGGAGAGGGTGTTGCCACGATCTCCGACAGGAGGACCGGCCAGAGGTCGGCCTCGTCATCGCTCACGGGGCGCTACGTCTTGTCTTGTCGATGACGCAGGATCTCATCCATGGTCGTGGTGGGGAGGGTGCTGGCCGCTGCGGCGGCATGGATGCGGTCCCGTTCCGGGTCGGTGTCGAGCATTGCCCGGCCCCACCAGGCGTTGAGGACGCCCTCTAGTTCCTGGCCCTGCTGTGCCCGCAGTAACTCAGCGAAGAACTGAGCCCGGCGGCTGCCGCGCAGCGCGTCTGAGATGCCGCCGATGGTGTGCTGGACCCGGGGCGTGTCGGGCTCGTGTCGGTGTACGGGCTGTGTGCTCATGCCGTCTCCTCGCTGCTGCGGGCCATGTGTCGCCGACATCAGGCCCAGGCAGGCCTGCGAACGGCCTCGGGGCTAACCGGCTTGTGACACGAGCGGTGTCCAGTCATGCCTCGATAACCTGCTCGACATCGGCCACAACCTCCTCCAACGACAAATCGTACCGGCACACCAAGCCAACAACCTGTCTGACCTGGTGGCACTGTGGCTTGACCGTGCTTTACGTGCAGGGTGGCGGCTCGGCCGGGTCCGGGTGCGCGAAGACGTGGCGGCTGCCCTTGCCGCCAGCTCCCCGAATCCAGCGCCTGCATGAGGCGCACCGTGGGGCTCTCCGAAGTCACCGCGCTCGATGACGACACGCGGTGTTGGTGATAGAACGCGGGCGGACCGGGCTGTACTGGAAGGCTGTCAACTCGGTGGCGTTCAGCCAGGATGGACTCCAGCTCGCGACTGCCGGCGACAACAAGACCGCGCGGATCTGGTCGTTGAGCGGCGATGAGTAACCGCGATCCGCTTGCGGCGCAGCCGTCGCACACCCTGACCACGACTCCAGCAGTTACGGGATCAGGCCAGCCAGGCCGCGGTGTCCGGGGGGAGCAGCCCGTCGAGCAGCGGACCGCTGGAGAGCAGCACGTCGCCAGGGGGGAGCGCGATCGCGACATCGGCGGTGTTGAGCGCGCACACCGGCGTGGAGCCGGTGCGGCGGAAGGCCAGGCAACCCGGCGGTGCGTCCAACCATTCGATGCCGCCGGCGCGAGACCCCGGGAAGGTGCGGCGCAGCTCCAGCGCCCGGCGGAACAGCGCCCACGTGGAGTCCACGTCCTCCAGCTGGACCGCGGCGCTGCACTCCGACCACGCTTCGGGCATCGGCAGCCACGGTTTGCCGGTGCTGAACCCGAACCCAGGTCCGTCACGTTCCCAGGGGATCGGTACCCGGCAGGCATCGCGTCCGCGCTCGGTGTGACCGGAGCGCTCCCACACGGGATCCTGCAGCGCGTCATCGGGCAGGTCGACGTCGGGCAGGCCCAGCTCCTCGCCGTTGTACAGGTACACCACGCCCGGCAGCGCGAGCTCCACCAGCGCCATCGCCCGAGCCCGGGCCACGCCGAGCACCCCGCCGTCGTAGCGGGTGACGGGCCGGGATACGTCATGGTTGGACAGCGTCCACGTCGGCGTCGCACCCACCTCCGCCACGGCCGCGATGGAGTGCTCGATCGCCGTGCGCACGGCCTCGGCGTCGAACGCGGTCTGCAGCAACCGGAAGTTGAACCCCAGGTGCAGCTCGTCGGGCCGGACGTAGCGGGCGAACCGCTCGTCGTCCCGCACCCAGACCTCACCGACGGCGATCCGATCGGGGTAGCGGTCGATCACCGCCCGGATCATCCGGTGGATGTCGTGCACGCCGTCGTGGTCGAAGCGCGGATCGGCCTCGGTGTCGCCGAGCAGCGCCACATCGGTGGTGGAAGCGTCGGGCAGGCCCGCCGGCTTGCTCATCCCGTGCGCGACGTCGATGCGGAACCCGTCGACGCCACGGTCGAGCCAGAACCGCAGCGTCGTCTCCAGGTCGGCCGCAACCTCGGCGTTGATCCAGTTCAGGTCGGGTTGCTCGGGGGCGAAGAGGTGCAGGTACCACTCGCCGTCGGCAACCCGGGTCCACGCCGGGCCGCCGAAGATACTGCGCCAGTTGTTGGGCGGCTCGACGCCACCACCGCGCCCGGGCAGGAAGTGGTAGCGGGCCCGTTCTGGGCTGCCCGGTGCGGAGTCCAGCGCCGCGCGGAACCACGGGTGCCTGCTGGACGTGTGGTTGGGCACCAGGTCGACGGTGATCCGCAGCCCATGGTGGTGGACGTCGGCGACGAGCTCGTCGAACCCGGCCAGGTCGCCGAACACCGGGTCGATGTCGCGCGGGTCGGCCACGTCGTAGCCATGGTCGGCCATCGGGGAGGTGTAGAAGGGCGTCACCCACAGGGCGTCGACGCCGAGGCGCTGCAGATACCCCAACCGGCTGCGGATCCCGGCCAGGTCACCGACGCCGTCACCGTCGGAGTCGGCAAAGCTGCGGATGTAGACCTGATAGACCACGGCGTCACGCCACCACTGCACAGGACCATCCTGCCGGATCCGAACCGAGGGTGAACGGGGCTGCGGCGGGGTGCGTACTACGCCACGATGGGACCGACAACGCTGTTCGGCGATGCCGATTCCATCGTGGGCGAGGAGACGGATCTGCGTGACGAGCAGGGCCTGCGCGCCGCGCATCGCGCGCATGCCGGTGAGCTCTACCGCTTCGCGCTGCGCCAGCTCGGCGACCGCGGAGCGGCTGAGGACGTCGTACAGGAGGTGTTCCTCCGCGGGTGGCGGTCGGCGGCGAGCTTCGATCCGCGGCGCGCGACGTTGCGGGTGTGGTTGTTCGCGATCGCCCGCAACCTGGTGGTCGACCATGCCCGGCGCCGGGCCGTGCGTCCGGTCCAGCCCGTGGACGCGGAGAAGCTCATCGTGCTGGCCGGTGGCGACGGTGGTTTCGACGAGGCGACGATGACGGCGTGGGCGGTCGAGGAGGCACTGCGGCGACTCAGCGATGAGCACCGCGTTGCGCTGGTGGAGACCTACCTGCGGGGGCGTCCGTACGCGGAGGTGTCGGCTGAGCTCGAGGTACCGGAGGGCACGCTGCGCAGCCGGGTCTTCTACGGGCTCAAGGCGTTGCGGCTGGTGCTCGACGAGATGGGAGTCCAGCTGTGACCGGCGAGACGCACCGAACGCTGCGGGAGCAGGTCGGTGCGTACGCGCTGGGCCAGCTCTCCGGCGAGCGGTGGCGGACGGTGCACGCTCATCTGGAGGTCTGCGTGATCTGCCGGGCCGACCTGGACGAGATCGCCCCGGTGGCCGGCCTGCTCGGCGCGGCACGCGACCGGCTCGGACTCGACGACCTGGGCGAGCCCGAGCCCGATGGACCGCCGCTGCCGGCGGCGTTGCTCGAGGAGGTTCGGGCGGCGTCGTCGGTTGACGGTGGCCGGGGTGGCCGGCTCGGGTGGATGAGACGTCGCGGCCGCACGAGCCCCGACGACGTGGCGCTCGTGGGCTCGGGCACCGGGTCTGCCGCGGAGCGCAACACCCTTCGCCGGCACCGGGTGCCGATCGTCGCGGCGGCCGTGATCGGTCTGCTGACCGCCGCGGGTGTCGGGTTCGCGATCGGGGCCGCCGGTGGCGGGGTGACGGTGGCCTACGAGAACGTCGCGGTGCGCACTCTCGACCCTGCCGTGCACGCACAGGCCCGGCTCGTCGCCCACACCTGGGGCACCGAGGTCAAGCTGGTCGCGTCGGGCTTCCAGCCGGGGACGGCCTACCGCGTGACCGTGACCGACGACGCCGGGCGCGTGGTGAGCGCCGGGGAGTTCCTCGGGACCGGTGAGGTGGAGATGGTCTGCAACCTGAACTCGTCAATCCTGCGCGCCGACGCGTCGTCATTCCAGGTGGCAGCCCCGAACGGGCAAGTGGTGCTCGACGCGGCCGTTTGAGCCTGGCCCGCTGACCCCTAGACGTCGGAGTTGACCATGCTGGCGGCAGCGTACTCCAGGTAGCTCCACAGCTGTTCACGGTGGGACTCGTCCAGGCCGGCCTCGTCCACGGCGACGCGCATGCACCGCAGCCAGGCGTCCCGCTCGATCGGCCCGATCGTGAACGGCGCGTGCCGCATCCGCAGCCGCGGGTGCCCGCGCTGGTCGGAGTAGGTGCGCGGGCCACCCCAGTACTGCTCGAGGAACATCCGCAGCCGGACCTCCGCCGGGCCGAGGTCCTCCTCGGGGTAGATCGGGCGCAGCACCTCGTCGTCGCGGACCTGTTGGTAGAAGCGCGCGACGATCGTGTCGAACACCGGTGCGCCGCCGACCTCGGCGTAGAAGTTCTGCGGGTTGCTCACGCCCCAGAGTATCCCTTCCGGGTAGGTGATCATCCTCCGGACGGTGGAGCGGCTGTGCCCGGTAACAATCCCGGCCGGGGCATCTCGGCGTCGTCGTAGGCTTCGCTGATCGCGGCGTTGAGGGCGCGTTGCACCGCCCACTGCCGGCCCGGGTTCACCCGGACGGTGATCCGCATGGTCACCCCCTCCGGCCCGACCCGCTCGACTCCGAGCACCTCGGGCTGTTCGAGCACATCCGCGGCGATGTCGGCCTCGGCGACCCGCTCGACGGCCACCCGACCGGCGAGGGTGGTCGCCTCGGCCAGGTCGGCATGGTGTGCCAGCGGGACGTCGACGACGGCGACGGCGTACCCCTGGCTCTTGTTGCCCACCCGGAGGATCTCGCCGTTGCGCACGTACCAGACCGTTCCCGTGGCGTCGCGGACCGTGGTGATCCGCAGGCCGACGGCCTCGACCGTGCCGCTGGCCTCCCCGATGTCGACGACGTCCCCGACGCCGTACTGGTCCTCCAACAGCATGAACATCCCGGACAGGAAGTCGCGGACGAGGTTCTGCGCGCCGAAGCCGAGAGCGACCCCGACGATGCCGGCGCTGGCCAGGATCGGGCCGAGCGCCACCCCGAACTCCGCGAGGATCATGACCAGGGCGAGGACGAGGACGACCGTGGAGCTGATCGAGCGCAGCACCGACCCGATCGTGCGGGCTCGCTGCGCGCGGCGCGACGACACCAGCGGCGCGGTGGCCTGGCGCAGCCGGGACGGGACGCGACCCTGCACCAGCCGGGACCCCCGGCCCTTCGCGGTGCCGTCCACGATCCGTGCGATCGCGCGGTGCAGAAGGATCCGTGCCACCACGGCGAACATGACGATGAGGGCGATGGTCAGGGTCTTGTCGACGATCGTGTCGGCCGAGCGGGCCAGGAAGTCGTTGTTGGTCCACTCGTAGAACCGGGCACACCAGGTACCCGCCTCGGTGGCGCACGCCGGCTGGGCGGGCAGGAGCTCGGCGAGGTCGTCGTTCTGCGCCCTCACTCGAGCTCCAGCCCGGTGTGCCGGGCGAGGAACGCGAGCCGGTCGACGCCCAGCGCGACCGACCGGGCGTCGGCGTCCTCGAGCCACCGGTACGGATCGACGACGCGGTGGCCGTGCAGGTCCTGCACCAGGTCGAGGCGTTCGGCTTCGGGGTAGGCGTGCTGGGTGGGAGCGGTCGTCACGCGGGCCGAGGTTACGTGACGCGGGCACGTACATGCTCGGGCACGTCGACGTCCGGCGTGAGCGTCGGGCACCGTCGGGGCGCGTCGAAGACCGTGCGCATCGGAAGCACACCGGCCCAGCGCCCACCCGCGACCACGTCCGGGGCGTTGTCGCCCGGCGGGCCGGTGCGGACCTTGACGCTGGCCTCGGCGAGGTCGACGGCCAGCACCGCCGTGGCGGCGAGCTCCCGGGCGGACGGCCGGCGGGCGTGGTCCCAGGAGCCGGGGGAGAGCTGCTCGACGACGGCGCGCAGGGCGGCGAGCTGCTCGGTGGGGTCCTCGATCGGCCGGGCGGCGGCGTGCACGACCGCGCTGCGGTAGTTCATCGAGTGGGTGAACACCGACCGGGCGTAGACGATGCCGTCGAGGTGGGTCACCGTGACGCAGACCGGGGCACCCGCGGCCGCGCGCAGCCAGCCCGCCCCGGTCGAACCGTGCAGGTAAAGGGTGTCGCCGCGGCGGCCGTACCCGGTGGGCAGCACCATCGGTGCCCCGTCGACGACCAGGCCGACGTGGCAGACCATCCCGGCGTCCAGCACCGCGTAGAGATCGGCACGGTCGGTGCGGGCACGCTCGAGATGGCGGCTGACCGTGCTCCGGGCGGTGGGGGACAGCGGCGTGGTGGTCGGCATGGTCTCGAGTCTGCGGACCGGTAGTGGCATCCTACGAGGGCCATTTCCCAGCAGATTGAAGAGGCCATCTACCCGGCAGATCGAGGAGGCCACTGTGCATCCGGTCGTGCTCGTGCGAGGCAGCGGAATACCGCTGGCGGTGCAGCTGGCCGACGCGCTGAGGGCCGCCGCGGTCGGCGGTGCCCTGCGCACGGGTGACCGGCTGCCGTCCACCCGCGCTCTTGCCGTGGAGCTCGGGCTCAGCCGCACCGTCACGGCCGCGGCCTATGACCAGCTGCTCGCCGAGGGATGGGTCAGCGGGCGGCGGGGGTCGGGCACGTACGTGACGGCTGCACCGGCCGGCAGCCGAGCGGTGCCGGTGCCGCCCCGGGTGGCCCCGCCATCGACGGAGCGCCCCGTAACCGACCTGCGAGCCGGCCGCCCGTGCACCGAGATCCTGGACGCCGCTGGGTGGCGCCGCGCCTGGCGGGCCGCCGGCGACGTTCCTCCGGACGGCGGGCCCTGCCCGGCCGGGCTGCCCGCGTTCCGGGTCGCCGTTGTCGAGCATCTGTTGCGCCACCGTGGGTTACCCGCCGACCCGGCCGACGTGCTGGCCACCGGGGGCAGCACGTCCGCCATCGGCGAGCTCGCCCGCGTGCTTCCGGTCGGAGCCCGGGTGGCCGTGGAGGAGCCGGGCTATCCGCGGGGGGTACGGGCCCTGACGGCGGCCGGAATGGATGTGGTGGCGGCGGCCGTGGACGCCGGGGGTCTGCTGGTCGACGCGCTGCCGCCGGGGCTTGCCGCCGTGTACTGCACTCCGGCCCACCAGTACCCGCTGGGTGCTCGACTGGCCGCCGATCGCCGGGTCGCGCTCGTCGAGCGGGCCCGGGCGCAGGGCTGGCTCGTGATCGAGGACGACTACGACGGCGAGCTGCGCTACGACGTCGCGCCGTTGCCGCTGCTCGCCGCGCTCGGGCCGGACGTCGTGGCGCACCTGGGCACGGCGAGCACGATGCTCACCCCGACGCTCGGGGTGGGCTGGCTGGTCGCCCCACCGGCGGTGCGCCACGCCGTGCTCGCGAACCGGGAGCGGACCGGGGCCCGACCCGCGCCGGCCGGTCAGCGGGTGTTCACCGCGCTGGCCGCGCACGGCGACCTCGCCCGGCACCTGCGTCGGCTTCGACGGGAGCTGGTCGGGCGCCGCGCGTCGGTGATCGCGGCGCTGGACGGGGCCGGGGTGCAGATCCGGGGCGACGAGGCGGGCGCGCACGTGGTCGCGGTGCTGGCGGATTCCGGCACCGAACGGGCAGCGGTCGCTGCCGCCGCCGAGTCCGGGGTGGCGCTCGACGGTCTCGCGCGCCACCACGTCGGCCCGCCCGCGACCGCGGGCATCGTGCTCGGGTACGCAGGACCGTCGAGCTCCGATCTGGAGCGGGCGCTGCCGGTCGTCACGTCCGTACTCGGTGTCGTGCGGATCACGGGATGATCGGTTGAGGTCATGATCGGCGGCCGGGAACGTGGCGGCGGGCTGCCCGCGGTCCGCAGTTCCGCAACGGTGATCAGCGCCGGCGGCGGACAAGGATTCGTGATCCTGGGACTATGAACGATTCGTGATCCTGGGACTATGAACACCGTGAACGGTATGCCTTTCGCCGGGCGGCACGTGCTCGCCGAGCTGCGCGAGGTCGACCGTGCCGTGCTCGACGACGAGGCCGCGCTGCGAGGGGTGGTGCGCACCGCGCTGGAGCGGGCTGGTGCCACGGTGCTCCAGGTGATCGCGCACCGGTTCGCCCCCCACGGCGTCACCGTGCTTGCTCTGCTCGCCGAGTCGCACGCGTCGCTGCACACCTGGCCCGAACACGGCTCGGCGTTCGTCGACGTGTTCACCTGCGGGGACGTCACCGACCCGGAGAAGGCCGTCGGTCTGATCGCCGAGGGACTCGGCGCGACGGCGGTCCGGCGGGACACGGTCCGGCGCGGCACGGGCGCCCCGGTGCGGGAGCCGCTCTCGCCCGGCCTGACCCGGATCTGGGACGTCGAGCAGGTGCTCTGGGAGGGTGACACCGCGTTCCAGCACGTGCTCGTCGCGCGCACCGCCCACGGGATCACCCTGTTCTGCGACGACGAGCGGCAGAGCAGCGAGGCCGGCCAGCTCGTGTACCACGAGGCGCTGATGGTGCCCGCGCTGCTGCTCGCGCGGCGGCGCGACGACGTGCTGATCATCGGCTCCGGCGAGGGTGTCGCCGGCCAGATCGCGGCGCGGGCCGGCGCGCGGCGGGTGGACCACGTGGACATCGACGCCGAGTGCGTACGTCGCTGCGCGCAGCTGCTGCCCTACGGCTACGACGTCGACGAGCTGCGCCGCGCGGAGGCCGGTGACGGCGTCGTCCACGTGCACTACGCCGACGGCTGGGAGTTCCTCGCCGACCGCGAACGCGACGGCCGGCACTATGACCTCGTCGTCGTCGACCTGCCCGACGAGCGGACCGACGACGGCGTCCCGGCCCAGCACAACCGGCTCTACGGCGTCGAGTTCCTCCGCCGCGCGTCGTCGGTGCTGAGCGACGGGGGAGTGG
>JBOHEO010000114.1:0-17815 GCA_050701055.1 Pseudonocardia sp.
CGACGACGCGGTGCGCGCGCTCCGGACCGCGGAGGGCCTCTATCCCACCAAGGTGCAGCGGGACCCGTTGGTCCGGGAGACCCTCGCCGAGCTGCTCACGCGGGTCAAGCGGGACGCGGTGGGGCGAGAGCTGCGGGGCATGGCCTACAGAGCGGGCCTGCCCGTGTAGTTTCGCCGGGCTTGTCCCACCAGCAAGAGCACGAACAGACCCCGCTTCTAACGTTCCGCCGCATGTTCGCTGCACTTCGTGCTCTACCCACCGCACCGGCTCCCCCGTCCCGCCGCTTACTGGTGTGGCTGATCTCGGCCACCAACATCCAGGATCACGCCGTCCCCCTCGAGGAGATGGAAGCCGGCTTCGCCGCGGGGCCAGGGCACCTACCGTGCGACGTCCGCGGCTTTATCGCCCAGCTCGCCAGGATGCCTCAGAAGTGATGGCCGGCGAACCGGTACCGCCGCCGCAGCCGGACCGACCCCATTCCGCACCGTCCGTGCACGACGAAGTGGGGCAGCCCAGCACGTCGGATCGACGGCACGCTGCTCTTGACCTCACCCATCGCCGCCGCCACCCCGTCGAGGTCCGCCGTCGACTCGTCCGGCACCAGTAGCTTGGCCGAGCCCGCCCCGAGGTCGAGCTCAATGTCGATCACTGCGTGCGGCAGCGTCGTGTCGCAGAAATCGAGCAGAACAGAGCCCAGCACGCTCTGCACCCGCAGCCGTGGCGGGACGGTCCACATCCCGGTACGTCTGACCGAGGCCATCCCGCTCCTGAGGACCACCGCGGAACCGGCGGGCACGGCTGCCGCGGTCACCTCGGCGCCGGGCAGGTCGGCCAGCGGTGGGCGCAGGTCGACCTCGTACAGCGCGGCGTAGACGGCCGAGAGTCGCTCCTCGAGCTCCGACAGCGTGATCCGACCCTCGGCCAGCGCCTGGTGCAGCCGGGCGGCGGCGCGCTCCCGGTCGGCGTCGGAGATCCGGATACCCGGGTTGTTCTCCGGCGATGGCTGGAGGCTCATCATGCTCCCTCGCCGCGCCTGGTGGGTGCTCCGTGCGGGTGCTGTCTCGATAGCTCGCTCACCCGCCCGAGGATAATGACGCGGCGGGCGTAGCCTGGCCCCGATGTCGAGCACCAAGCCGGGCAGGCCGGCGAGCCTGCGGGGCTGGGGACGCACCGCGCCCACCATGGCGCAGGTGATCCTCCCTCGGTCCGTTGACGAGGTATCGGCGGCCGTCGCGGCGGCCGGCCCCCGCGGGATCATCGCTCGCGGCCTCGGGCGCTCCTACGGGGATCCCGCGCAGAACGCCGGCGGCACCGTCCTCGACATGACCGGCCTCGCCGAGATCGGATCGATCGACCCCGACTCGGGCCTCGCGGTGGTCGACGGTGGCGTCAGCCTGGACGCGTTGATGCGCGCCGCGCTCCCGCACGGCCTGTGGGTTCCGGTGCTGCCCGGCACCCGGCAGGTGACCATCGGCGGGGCCATCGGTGCCGACGTCCACGGCAAGAACCACCATCGGCACGGCAGCTTCGGCAACCACGTCCGCTCGATTGACCTGGTGACATCCGGCGGCACGGTCCGCTCGCTCACCCCGGACGGGCCGGACGCCGAGCTGTTCTGGGCCACCGTCGGCGGCATGGGCCTCACCGGGGTGATCACCCGCGCCACCGTCGCGTTGCGCCGCACGGAGTCGGCCTACTTCGTCGTCGACACCGACCGCACCGCCGACCTCGACGAGCTCATGGCCCTGCTCACCGACGGCTCCGACGACCACTACGCCTACTCCGCGGCCTGGTTCGACACGACGACGGCCGGGGTACAACTGGGCCGCGCCGTGCTCACCCGCGGGTCGCTCGCCGCCCGCGACGAGCTCCCGCCCACGCTGCGCCGCGAGCCGCTGCGCTTCGACGCCCCGCAGCTGTTCCGGTTTCCCGATGTCTTCCCCAACGGGTTGGCCAACCGCCGCACGCTGCGGGCGTTCAGCGAGCTCTGGTACCGCACGGCACCCCGCCGGCAGCGCGGGGCGATCCAGAACATCACGGCCTTCTACCAGGTGCTCGATCTGTTCGGGGACTGGAACCGGGTCTACGGTTCGCGCGGGTTTCTCCAGTACCAGTTCGTGGTCCCGTTCGGCGCCGAGCCGACCGTCCGCCGGATCGTGGAGAAGATCGCGGCGTCACCGCATTCGTCCGGGCTCAACGTGCTCAAGCGCTTCGGCGAGGGCAACGCCGCGCCGCTGTCGTTCCCGCAGCCCGGCTGGACGATCACCGTGGACTTCCCGATCACGCCCGGCCTGCACCGCCTCTGCACCGAGCTCGACGAGCTGGTGCTCGGCGCCGGCGGTCGGCTCTACCTGGCCAAGGAGTCCCGGGCCAGCGGTGCGACGATTCGGCGCGGCTACCCCCGGTTCGACGAGTGGCGCAAGATCCGCGACTCCGTGGACCCCGACGGGGTGTTCGTTTCCGACCTGGCACGACGGCTGGAGCTGACGATATAGATGATCGATGCCGTGGGGAACCCGCAGGCCGTGCTGCTGATGGGCGGCACATCCGAGATCGGGCTGGCCGTCGTCGAGGCGTTCGCCGGCGACCGTCCGATGCGGGTGGTGCTGGCGGCGCGGCCGTCCTCGCGGCTCGATGCGGCGCAGGCGCGGTTGGAAGGGCTGGGGTGCGCGGTGGAGACCGTCGAGTTCGACGCGCGGGCCCTCGACACCCACGCCGACGTCGTGCGCAAGGCGTTCGCGGGCGGTGACGTCGACGTGGCGCTCGTCGCGTTCGGGCTGCTCGGTGACGCTGAACAGGCGTGGACCGACGTGGCTGCCGCCGTCGAGCTGGCGCAGGTGAACTACACGGCCGCGGTGTCGGTGGGGGTGGCGCTGGCCGAGCACATGCGGGCGCAGGGCCACGGCGCGCTGGTGGCGCTCTCCTCGGTGGCCGGTGAGCGGGTGCGACGGTCCAACTTCGTCTACGGCTCCACCAAGGCGGGGATGGACGCGTTCTACACCGGGCTCACCGAGGCGCTGCGGCCCGACGGCGTCGGGGTGACGGTCGTGCGGGCGGGCTTCGTGCACACCCGGATGACCGCGGGCCTCAAGCCTGCCCCCCTGTCCACCACGCCCGAGGCCGTTGCGGCCGTGGTCGTGGACGCGGTGCGCAAGCGCCGGGAGCTGGTGTGGGCGCCGGCGCCGCTGCGGATCGTGATGAGCGTGCTGCGGCATCTGCCACGGGCGGTGTTCCGGCGGTTGCCGGTCTGAGCCGGGATGTGGGGTCAGCTGCACCTGCGACCAGGGGGCACCGGGCGCAGCCTCTGGCGGGAGGGAGCGGAGGTGGTCCGACCGGTCGGGGGCAGGCGCACGGGGGGCGGGACCCGGCAGCTGGGAGATCCCGGCCGGGACGGTGACGTGTCGGACCCGCAGCCGGCGTCACCGACCGGGTCACGCACAATGGCGCCCGAAACCCGTGTACGCCCGACCGGAGGACGACCGCTTCAGATGCTGCGCACACCGGAGAACACCGATACGCCGGCAGAGCAGGTTCCCGTGCACCTGGACACCGCGGCCCGTGCGGCGTCGAACGGTACGTCGGGCCGGCCGTCCCGGTTGGTCGCCCAGCGTGGGCTGTTCTTCGGCCCGTCATCGCTGGTGCCCGAGGGTCTCTACTCCGTGGTCGACGAGGGACTCGCGCGTCGGGAGCGTGACCGGGTGATCCTGTCTCCCGGAAGCCGGGTACACACGAACACCTACTTCGGCCGGTTCCACGCCACACACTGGCAGCGCTGGACCGACGTCACCGGGGTCGAGGTGGCGGCGGTCGTGTCCGGAACCGGCCGCGTGCGCGTGCTGGCGTCGGACACCAACAAGGTCTGGCGGATCGTCGCCGCACAGGAGATCCAGGACGCCATGTCCCGCGCGATCCGGCTGGTCGCCCAGATCGACCGTTTCCTCGACGGTGGTGGGCTCTGGCTCGAGATCACCACCGAGACCGGTGAGCTCACGGTCTCCGAGGTGCGGTGGACCGTCGCCACCCCGGAGGTCAGCCGGCCGACCGCGGTCGTGATCTGCACCTACAACCGCGTCGACGACTGCCTCAACACCCTCCAGGCGATGGCCGAGGACCCCGAGGCGCTCAGCGCGGTCAGCCCGATCTACGTGGTCGACCAGGGCAGTGATCCGCTGGAGTCGCGGCCGCGCTTCGCGGGCGTCGCCGCCCAGCTGGGGGAGCGACTGTGTTACCTCCGCCAGCCCAACCTCGGTGGCGCCGGCGGTTTCACGCGCGGCCTGTACGAGGCCACCGCCGGTGACCCCGGTGATCATTCCGACGTGCTGTTGATGGACGACGACGTGCTGTTGGAGCCCGAGATCCTCATCCGGCTCACGGCCTTCGCCGCGCGCACCGCCCACCCGACGATCGTCGGCGGCCAGATGCTCAACCTGCTGCATCCCGCGCACCTGCACATCAGCGCCGAGTTCGCCGATCCCGAGCGGCTCCGGGTCGGCCGTCCGGTGCCGGGCGCGCTGTGCGAGGCCTACCTGCTGGGCCAGGACGAGCGCGGCCTGCCGACGGTGCAGGACCGCCGGGTGGACACCGAGTACAACGGCTGGTGGTCCTGCCTCATCCCGGCCGCGATCGTGCACGCGATCGGCTATCCGCTGCCGCTGTTCTTCCAGTGGGACGACATCGAGTTCGGCTATCGGGCGCGCGCCCACGGGTTCCCGACGGTCGCGCTGCCCGGCGCCGGCGTGTGGCACGCCGACTTCGGGTGGAAGGACTGGGACGAGTGGCACCGGTACTTCAACATGCGCAACGGCCTGATCACCGCGGCGCTGCACACGGGGTTCTCGGTGAAGACGATCGGTCGCACGCTGTCGGTGCTGCTCGGCCAGTACCTCGTGGCCATGCACTACGGACTCTCCGCCACGCTGATCCGGGCCGTCGAGGACTTCCTGAAGGGTCCCGAGATCCTGCGTGACGGCTCCGCCTCCGCCGCGGCGGAGATCCGTCGGATCCGGGCGGCGTATCCGGAGACGGTCATGCGCCCCTTCTCGGAGGCGCCCGACGACTTCCGTGAGCTGCAGGTCGTCCGTTCGCCCGGGGCGCCGAGCCGCGAGCTCCTCACCTGGGCCAAGCGGGTGGCGTACCAGGTGGCCGACCGATCGGTGTACCGCACCGGCCTGGTACCCGCTGGCGACGCCCACTGGTGGCACGTGTCGCTCTTCGAGCGCGCGGTGGTGACCGACATGTCTGAGCAGGGCATCCGGGTGCGCACCCGGGACCGCGCGCTGGCGTGGAAGCTCGCGAAACGGGGAGCGCGGCTGCTGCGCCGGTTCGCCGCCGAGGGGCCGACCGCGGCGGCGCGGTACCGCGCGGAGATGGGGCAACTGACGAGCCGGGAGAACTGGACCCGGCTCTACGGGCTGGACGAGCAGGGCGAGTCGCGGGTGACGTGAGGTGGCCCCGCCGATGCCGGGGGGAACGGTTGGATGGCCGGGAGATCGTTGGCTCGGACCGATCGATCATACAGCTCGCACTGCCGACGCATCGAACGGTTGGGCGGTGTGACGGTCCGACAGGTCGGTTCGCATCGGCGATACCGGCTTGTCTACCGCCACTCCGATACAGGTCAGGAGACGACGGCGTTCACCACGGGCCGGGCGACCGGCTCAGCCCTCGAAGACCTGCTTCCATCCCTCGCGGCTGGTCAGCTCCGGCTGGGCCTCCCGGTAGCGGCGGCGCAGCTCTGGCCACGCCTTCGCGACCTCGCGGTGCTGCGCGAGCGACCGGGTGAGCATCGACCGGAACAGCTGCGGATCGCGTCGGCGGAACGTCACTCCCCGGCCGTCGGGCGTGGACACCGTGGCCGAGTCCAGCCGGGACAGCACGAACCACTGCGCCTGGCGGGACGGCACGTTGCGCTGCGGCACGGTCCGGTGCGCTGCGTCCGGCGTCCGCAGGTTGCGCAGGACGCTGCGGGCCAGTCCCGTGACGATCGCGACCTTGCCGGTGGGCGCCTCGGGGAACGTCTGCGCCGCGAGCTCGTCGAGCTCGGCGAGCGGCACCTGGGTGACCGAGTCGAGCGGGCGGCCGTCGTCGTACTCGGCGCGCTTGGCCCGGATCTCTCCGAGCACCGTGGGTAGCTTCGGGAACAGCGCCTCGGGTCCGGCGAGGAAGTCGCGCAGGGCCATCTCCTGCAGTGCCACCGCTGAGTACTCCATGAGCATCAGGTGGCGCAGGGTGCGCTTGACCGTGTCGAGCAGCATCGCCCGGGGGTTGTCCGGGCCGTGCAGCGCCGCCGCGACGAACCGGTTGCGGTAGTGGAAGTAGGCCTGCCAGTCGCTCGTGTCGTCCTTCTCCATGAACGACATGTGCCAGATCGCGATGCCCGGCACGGTGGCGGTGCGGTAGCCGCGGGAGCGGGCGCGCAGCCCGTACTCGGCGTCGTCCCACTTGATGAACAGCGGCAGCGGGAGCCCGATGTCCTCGGCCACCGCACGCGGGATCAGGCACATCCACCACGCGTTGTAGTCGACGTCGGTGCGGTGGTGCAGCCACGGGGTCTGGCGCAGCGTGCGGTCGGCGAGGTCGTGGTGGGGGTGGGTCCGCGGGGCGTTGCGCCAGAGGAACGTGCTGCGGTCGACGACCTCGCCCATGGTGGACAGCTGCGAGCGCTGTTGCAGGGAGAGCATCTGCCCGCCGACGAGCATCGGCGCCCGCGCGTAGCGGGAGAACGCGACCGCGCGCAGCACCGAGTCGGGTTCGAGCAGGATGTCGTCGTCCATGAACAGGATCTGCTCGCAGTCGGTGCTGCCCAGCGCCTCGTACATCACGCGGGCATAGCCGCCGGACCCGCCGAGGTTCGGCTGGTCGATGATCCGCAGCTTGTCGCCGAGCCGGGCGCCGGCCGTCTCGAAGCCAGGCTGACCGCGCACCTTCTTCGTACCCTGATCCACGATGATCACATTGGTGACGGCGGCGAGCACCAGCGGGTCCTCGCCGATCGCGGTGAGGGTGGCGACGCAGTCCGCGGGCCGGTTGAACGTCGGCATCCCGATCGTCACCGCGGCCCGCCCGGCCCCCTCCTGCGCGGCATACCAGCCGCCGGCGTGCAGCGTGAGCTCGCCGGCGTCGGTGGTGAGGTCGAACCAGTACCAGCCGCCGTCCTCGAACGGGCGCAGGTCCAGCGCCAGGTCGAGCTCGTGGCGCGGAGCGCCGTCGGAGCGCCCATCGGCACCGTGCCCGGTACCGCGCAGCACCTCGCCGTGCTCGAAGATCTGCGACCCATCGGCCTTGGTGCGGTAGACGTCGACCCGGCCGGCGCCGGACAGCGTGAGCCGCAGGTGCACCTCGGTGAGCACCGACCAGCGCCGCCAGTAGCCGGCCGCGAACGCGTTGAAGTAGGCCCCGAACGACACCTCGCTCTGCTCGGGGAGGACCGCCGCCGTCCGCGAGGTGCTGCGCAGCCGCCGCGCACTCCCGGCTGAGACCGTCAGGTTCAGACTCCGCTCCAGCGGGAAGGCGAGGTCGGGCTCCAGCGGTGTGAGCCGCACACCGGCCCGCTCGTCCAGGTAGAGCGCGCGAACGCTCATCGGATCGCCCGAGCGGGGCAGGATCACCCGCTGCAACAGGCTGCCCGACGGGGTGGGCTCCCCGGCGCTCACGGTGTGCTTCTCGGCGGCCTGGGTCATCAGTCCTCAGCGCTCTCGGTGCCGGCGAGCGGCCGGCCCTCGGTGAAGTACGGGGCGATCCGGTTGTCGAACATCGTCAACGCCGACCCGATCGCCATGTGCATGTCCAGGTACTTGTACGTGCCCAGCCGGCCGCCGAAGAGCACGGTACGGGCGGCGGTCTCCTTCCGCGCGAGCTCCCGGTAGCGGGCGAGCTTGGCGCGGTCGTCGGCGGTGTTGATCGGGTAGTAGGGCTCGTCGCCCGGCTGCGCGAAGCGCGAGTACTCCCGGACGATCACGGTCCGGTCAGCGGGATAGTCCCGTTCCGGGTGGAAGTGCCGGAACTCGTGGATCCGGGTGAACGGCACGTCCACGTCGTTGTAGTTCATCACCGACGTGCCTTGAAAATCGCCGGTGGCGACGACCTCCTGCTCGAAGTCCAGCGTGCGCCACCCCAGCTCGCCCTCCGCGAAGTCGAAGTAGCGGTCCAGCGGGCCGGTGTAGACGACGGGCGTACCTTCCGGGATCTCGTCGCGGATGTCGAAGTAGTCGGTATCGAGCCGCACCTCGATGTTGCGGTGGTCGGCCATCCTCGACAGCCACGCGGTGTACCCGTCGACCGGCAGGCCCTCGTAGGTGTCGTTGAAGTACCGGTTGTTGAAGTCGTAGCGCACCGGCAACCGCGCGATGATCGACGCCCCGAGCTCCTTGGGGTCGGTCTGCCACTGCTTCGCGGTGTACCCGCGCACGAACGCCTCGTACAGCGGTCGGCCGATCAGCGAGACCGCCTTCTCCTCGAGGTTCTGCGCGTCGGCGGTGTCGATCTCGCTGGCCTGCTCGGCGATCAGCGCGCGCGCCTCGTCCGGGGTGTGCGACCTGCCGAAGAACGAGTTGATCAGTGCCAGGTTCATCGGGAACGCGTAGACCTGACCCTGGAACGTCGCGAACACCCGGTGCTGGTAGTCGGTGAAGTCCGTGAACCGGTTGACGTAGTCCCACACCCGTTTGTTGGACGTGTGGAACAGGTGTGCCCCGTAGCGGTGGATCTCGATCCCGGTCTCGGGCTCGGCCTCGGAGTAGGCGTTGCCGCCGATGTGCGGGCGCCGGTCGATCACCAGCACCCGCTTGTCGAGCTCGGCCGCGGCGCGCTCGGCGATCGTCAGCCCGAAGAAGCCCGAGCCGACCACCACGAGGTCGAATCCTGCGTACGTCACGGCTCACGAGGGTAGCTGCGGGTCACTGCAGGCGCGGACGGGGCCTCGGGATGGTCCAGTTGATCGACTGCGCAGACCCAGCCTGATCCTTACCGCGCGACAGCCTGCGGCCCCAGAGCGGCCACCACGTCCAGGTCCAGGCGGTACACGCGCACCGAGCCCTCCTGGAACACGCGACTCAAACCAGGAAGTCCGTCGAGGTCGGTGAAACCGGGAACCGTGCTGAGCCCGTCGGTGCCGGCCCACCCCTCGGGTGAGCCGGCAGTGCCGATCCGCGGCGCGTCCGCGTCGACATAGATCCAGGCGACGTTGAGCTGCAGGAGCATGTCCCGCAACTCCTGCTGAGCGGGATATGCCGCGAAGGAATCGAGAAGCTCGTAGCTGTACGGCACGGCGGCCAGTCCCAGCGGGAACACATTGACGATGGAGACGCCGTGCTCGACGTATAGGTACGTCGAGCCGTCGTTGGGCGAGTTGAGAACGCGCTGTCCCGGTTTCACGCGTTCGGCGAGCCAGTCGATCGCGGTGAGGTCGTCGGAGTCGACGCGGCTGAAGTGCGGGGCGGAGTAGCGGCTGGCGACGGCAGTGACATTGGTGTCGGCGTAACCCGTTGCCGGTCCCGTCAGGTAGGCCGACCATACGAGCAGCGCGAGGGCGACCGTCGACCACCCGACTGGCAGCGGTACCCGGCGTCGCAGCCAGACCGCCACAGATGCCGAACTGATCGCGAGGCCGAGTCCCACGAGGACCGGCACCAGCAGCGAGACATGGGACCAGATCCGCACCTGCGTGTTGTAGAAGAACGCCGTCACCGGGCTCTCGATGCCCGTACCCGGCGTCAGGAACGCGGCTATCGTCACCGAACACCAGACCACCCACGCAGCAACGGGACCAAAACCGCGGCGAAGCGCGACGATGGCCGCCACCCCGACCGCCACCAGGATGGCAGCCATCGCCTGGCCCAACTGGCTCTGCGGATCGAAGTAGCCGCCGTAGACCAGACCGAAAGTGCTTCCGACCGCCTCCCCGAATGGAGTCGGCGGGATGTCCGGAGGGAATGACGCCGTTTGACCCGCAGCGGGAACGGCTTCGAGCAACACCGGCGCGACGACGATCGTGGCCACAACGCCGACGATGAACAGCGCGTGGGTCTGGTGCCTCAGCTCGGCTCGTCCTCGGCGGGTGCCGGCGTGACCCGCCCACCAAGCCAGGACAGTCAGGGCGACCGTCATCACGGCACTCGGGTGAACCAGGACGAGTCCGGCACAAGCCAGGCCCACGGCGATCGCCGCGCGTCTATCAAGCACTGGTAGGAGCAGGATCCCCGCGATCACCCCGGGCGCCATGCTCAGGGTCGCAGCGTTCGGGAGGATGCCGCCGTCGTGCATCAGGGCGAAGGTGGGACGGTAGAGGCCGGCTGCCACCAGCGCGGCGAGTCCAGCGGCAAGGGCAGCCACGAGGGGAGGGAGCCGGAGCTGGCGCGCGGCGACGGCGGTGAGGGATGCGGCGGAAAGCGAGAGTGCCACCGCGAGCAGAACCACCGTCATCGCGTTGACCGCGTCGACGGCGCTGCCGGTGACTCCCGCAACCGAGGCGGCCAGGAGATGGAAGCCCGCAGGATAGAACGCCACCGGCTCGCCGGTCAGGACGTCGGCCGGCATGACCTGCCAGGGCGCACCGGCGCCGGTGCGCGCGATGTAGGCCGTCTGCAGGACATGGATGATCATGTCGTGTTCCTGCGGGACCGTGGAGAGATTGCCGAGCAGTCGGAGCCAGGTCAGGACGCCGACGGCCGCTCCGCCCAGCACCGTCACCACACTGACGACGCGGACCGTCCGGTCCACCGTCGACCTGTTGCTCGAACCGGCGGTGCTGGGTTCCCGTGACCAGGCCGTACGTCGACCCAGCTGCGTGACCACACCCGCGACGACCACGATGAGCAGCGACATCCCGGCCATGCTCACCAAGCCGAACCCGGTACCCGTGACGGCGGTCGCAACCGCGGCAAGGCCTGCAAGTCCGACGGAGATCGCAGGCGGGAGCCCCAGCAGCAGCGGGGCCCGCCGCACGCCGAGCGCGAGCAACAACGTCAGGCCCGGCAGATAGGTCACGAGGAGTGCGACGAGCAGCACCCCGGCGTCGTGCACCTCGGCAGGTTAGCGAACTACCGATGCGGTCCAGGCGATGGCGGCCCGCGACAGTCCCCGAGAGAAAGCAGAGCACCGAGCGGTCGAGGTACTCCCGGATACGTGAGGCCGGTCGATGGCCCCGTCCGACTATCGTGCCGGTCTGTGTCCGGAAGATGGCGTGCGGAGGTCGGTGATCAGGCGAGGGCCCGCGGCCCGGTCACGCACAACGCGGAGGACCTTGCCCTGCTGTCGAGCGGTTCCGAACCCGTCACCGTCGTCACCGGGCAGCACACCAGGGTCGCCAGTCGCGCGGAGCGGTCGTCCCTGTTCGGTCGATCGGCCTTCGTGGCGGGCGAAGCGTTCGTCGCTGTCGGTGCGGCGGTCTTGTCGGTGCAGCTCAGCCGGTCGATCGAGGTCGATCCGCTGGATCGGATCGGGCAGGTCAGTGGCCTCGCTGCGCTCGACTTGCGGTTCACGGTCCTCGGCCTGCTGGTCTTGGCGGCGTGCGCCGCAGCAGCTCGAGGCAACCGTGCTGCATGGTCGGTCGTCAGTCGCTTGGCGTGTGCGGCGGTCGCCGGCCTCGCCACCGGCCTGATCGCGGGTGGCATCCTGCTCGCCCTGCGCGGAACCGACTGGCCGCTCTTCGCCAGCTGGGGTGATTCCGGTCAGCTCATCCGGTGGGCCGACGACGTGCTGGCCGGCAGGCCGATTCCGGCCGGCTATCCGCCGGTCGTGATCCACCTGATCGCCTGGCTGTCCGAGCTGACCGACGATTCGACGGCGCGAGCGTTGCGGGTGCTTCAAGTCGGGGGAACCGCGGTGTTCGGGCCGATCGCGTACCTGTCGTGGCGCCTGCTGCTCGGTCCGGCGTGGGCGCTGAGCGTCGCACTCGTCGCAGCCCTACCGCTTCTCGAGCCGTACAAACCGTACACAACAGTCGTACTGGTCGTGCTCGTGCCCGTGCTGATCGCGTTTCTGAGGGTGCTGCGTCGGGCGGGGACACTGACGTGGCCGCGCGTCGTCGCGGTCGGTGTCGGGACCGGTGCGGTGCTCGGCGCGCTGTTCTCGGTCTACTCGGGCTGGTTCGTCTGGTCGGCACCGGGAGCGCTGGTCGCGACCCTGTTCGTGTTTCCGTGGCGGACCGCGGCACTGCGCGGGCTGGTGCTGCTGGTACTGACCGTGACCGGTCTCGCTGCGGTGGCTGCACCGCACCTGCTGGGACTCCTTCGGGCCGCGGGGACCGTTCAGGACCGCTACTTCTACTTCGACACCTTCGTCGACCCGGCCTACATCACCATGTGGCGCAATGACCTCCCCGGTGACACCGGCCCGTGGCCGCCTCCGGGTGAGCTCGCCGGCGTGGGGGTCTTCACCTTCCTGCTGGTGATCGGCCTGGGTCTCGCCGTTGCCCTCGCTGGCCGGCGGACCGCGGTCACCACTCTGTGCGCCCTCATGGCCGGTGCGTGGGTGACGCGGCTCTCGCTCGCCTCGCAGATGTACGCCACCCAGTCGGTGCAGCTCTATCCGAGGTCCTCCGCCGAGATCCTGTACTGCCTCCTGCTACTGTCGATCTTCGCGATCTACTTCGGTGCCCGACGCGCGGAGACTCTGCTCGGGATACCGGACCGGCCGGCCACCATCCGGACCCGCGGCAACGGATGGGGCTCGCCCCGAGCCTCGCTCCGCACGGTGCCGGGCGTGGCCGCAACGATCGGGACGCTGTGCGCCGCATTGCTGCTGGCGCTGTCGATCGGTTCCTCCGTCGTCGACCGCTACCTGCCGAGGAACGACGGTTCCGTCGGCCTGCTCGCGTACGTGGCGCAGATGGTTCGTCAGGCCGACGGGCGGTGCCCGGACTACAGCGCACCGGACGGCTGCGCGCCCAGCCCCGCGGAACTGCTCGGCCCCAACGCCCGTTTCGACTCCACCGTCCGTTGAACCGTGTGCATCCTCCGGAGCCAGCACTCGATCCCGAAGCTGTGGTATCAGCCCAGCGTCGGTGACCGCCCGATCAGCTCGCGGTCGCCGCGAGGCGGTCGCCGCATGACGCTCGCGGCGACCGCCGTGCAGCGATGTCCGCCGACTTCGCCCAGGTCGCCGAGGCGTCGCGCAGGGCGCCGAGAACCCCGGGGGAAAGCGCGTCGCGGCGCACCCAATCCGTCACGCCGGCGGCGCTGGTGTTGATCTCCGCGTAGTCGGCGGCCAGTCGCGGGTCCGTCGGAAGGTCGGTCACGCGCGACCAGTCCCCGTTGCTCGTGATGAATGTCGGTCGCGCTCGGTCGAACACGTGGTCACGCAGACCGGTCATGTCCCCGGCCGACCAGTAGCCCGCGATCCGGCTGTCCGCGAGGCCGACCAGATCGATCATCTTCAGGTTGCTGGTCAGGGCGGCGCCACCGACGTCGGGCGCCAGCAGCGTGGCATTCGGGATGCCCAGGATCTGCGCATAAGCGTTCATGGTGCGTCCGGTGTTCTGCGCGACCAGGCACAGCGGCGCAGTCGGATTCGCTCGGAAAGTCCGGGCGGAATCGGCGAGAGCCAGCCCGGAGGTGATGGCGGCCACGACGGCCAGAACCGCCACGACGGCACGTCCCCGATCGGTGAGTTGTGGGACGACATGAAAGGCGGCAATCGTGCCGGCCAGCGCGCCGAGTGCCCACACGGGTGTGGCGAACCGGAGCTGAGCCATCCAGTCCGCTTCGAGCACACCGAACGCGGCCACTCCCAGCGCGAGCGGCACGAGCACCGCCACGAGCCCGCGGCGGGCCACCCACGGCTGCGTGAGGGCTGCGCCGATGCACACGACAGCGAGCAGCGTCGCCAGCCATCCGATGTATCCGACGAGCTCGCCCGGCCGGGCTAACGCCTCCGCGCCGGGCAGACCCTGAGACTTCGCCACCGCCGTGTTCGGCAGGTACTCACCGAATGTCGCGAGCCGCCAGACCAGGTAGGTGCCCGCAGGCACAGCGAACGCGGCTGAGCTGACCGCCACCGCCGACAGCGTCCGGGGGAGCCCGCCGCGGCCAAGGAAGAGCAACGCGACGAGCGGGAACGCCGCGACGTAGATCAGCCCATCCGGCCGGGTCAGCGCGGCCAGCGCGGCGAGTAGCCCGCAGCCCACCGCAGTCGATGGGGCGAGGAGGCGATCGGCAACGGTGGCGCGAACGAGCACGGTCGCGATCCCGGTGGTGGCCAGCGCGAGGAGCGAGTTCTCGAGCCCCGACATCGTCCAGATCACGAACGACGGCACGGCCGCGGTCACCGCACCGGCGATGACCGCGACCAGCAGTGGACGCCGGCTCACCGCGGAGGCGATGGCGTAGAAGCAAGCGAACACCGCCGCGATCATCATCAGCGCGAGGAGCTTCGGAAACGCGACGTAGTCGGGCACCCCGAACCAGGCGCCGCCGTCGAACAGACCCAGCCAGCGACCCACCACGAGCAGCGCCAGCCACGCCGGGTTCGAGAAGCCTTCGACGACCTCGGCGCCGGGCTGCAACACCGGCCCGGCACCGGTCGCGATCGACCGGGCGTAGGCGAACGTGATCCCGGAGTCGTCAACGATCCAGTTGCCGTAGAGCAGGCTGTGCAGCCCGACGAGCACGGTAGGTATCCCGATGGCCGCACCCGCCGAACCCCATCGCCGCCGCCGGCGCGACTCGCCAGGAGTGGCGACCGGGCGGTCCGCGACCTGAGTCATGCTGAGCATCCTTCTCCCGGTCGAGTCGACGCCGGTCGGTGGTGGCGGGGACGTGCGGTCAGGGTTGTGCTGAGCTGCGGCCACCGAAGACGTGGCGAGCGAGCATCCTTGCCCCGTCGGCTTGGCCGTGCCGGAGGGCCATCGGTAGCCGGGTCAGGGCGTTGATGCGGGACGACAGGTGTCGGCGGGCGGCGCGGGCGGCGCGCGGCCAGCCGTGTGCCGCCATTCGGTCCGCGGTCTCCAGGAAGTACGTCCGCTCCTCGGCGAATCGCCGACCGTCCGCGGCATGCGCGGAGGAGACCGAGAACCGGTGCCGCCGGTACTGAAAACAGGAAATGGGCTCCACCAGCAAGGATTCCCCGTCGAGCACCAGGTCGAGCACCAGCGCGAGGTCCTGGATGACGCTCATGCCCTCGCGGAAACCCGTCCGTCGCAGCGGTCCGGAACGCCAGCACAGGGACGGGAAGTACAGCCAGTTGCCGTGTAACAGGCTGACGGCGAGATCCTCACCCGCGAGTAGCGCGGTCTCCCGCACGCGGGGTGCGAAGATCCACCGCTTGCTGAGGTCGACGAGCGTCTGAGCCCGCTCGCCGTTCTCGTCGATGATCTCCACGCCCGGCTGGATGATCGCGACGTCCGGGTTGGCCCGGTGCGCGGCCCGCACTGTCCGGATATAGTGCGGGAGCATCAGATCGTCCGAGCCGATGATCACTGTGAGGTCGTGCTCGACCAGCGACACGCATCTCTGGAAGTTGCGGTTGATTCCCAGGTTGCGTTCGTTGCGCTGGTAGCGCACTCGCGGTTCGGCGAGCTCCATGCACCACCCGCCGAGCCCGTCGTCGGGTAGCTCGCCGGCGTCGTCGACGACCGTGAGCTGCCAGTTCGGGTCGTCCTGGGCGAGCACGCTGCGCACGGTCGCTTGCACATGATCCAGCCGGCCGTAGTGCGGCAGCATGATGTCGACCGACGTCACCGGATCGCGTCCTCGGCCCTGATCGGAGGTCGCAGCCCCCGCTCGCGGTTGACCATCTCGGCCTCCCGGATGGCCACGGTGCGGGCCAGCTCGGTGTAGCGCCGGTCCACCAGCCGGAACCGCTGGTAGAAGCTGAACATGCCGGCCATGAACGCCACCACCAGCGCATACAGCACGAGGTCGGTGCCCCGGCCCACGCCGAGCGCCCGGGCGATCGCGGTGAGGTCGTCGGGGCGCATCACCGCGTAGACATTGGCGAGCGCGAAGAGCACCAGCCCGATCCGCTTGCCGGCCTGGACGTAGATCGCGTTGCTGCTCCGGACGAACACGAACAGGACGGTCAGCACCGCGAGCACGAGGATCAACTGGATGAGCATGGTGAATCAGCCTCCCCGATGGCGGACGGACAGGTCGAACAGGATGTTGACGCCGTTGAGCAGGGATTGACCCTTGCCGCGGGAGTACTCCGTGTAGCGGATCGACACCGGCACCTCACGGACCCGCCAGGACGACCGGCCGAGGTAGGACACGATCTCGGACGCGTGCGCCATGCCGTTCATGGTGATCTGCAGGTCATCGGCCACCGGTCGGGTCAGCACGCGCAGCCCGTTGTGCGCGTCGGTGAGCCTCAGGCGCCTGCCGGCCGGGCTCAGCAGCACCGCGGTGCGCAGCACCAGGCGTTTGAGCAACGGCACCGTTACCACGTCCTGGGTGAAGCGGGTACCGAGCACGAGGTCGGCCCCGTCGGAGCGGGCGAGCTCGACCATCGTGGAGGCGTCCTCCACCCGGTGCTGACCGTCGGCGTCGAACGTGACGAAGTACGCCGCTCCGGGGCGCGCCCGAGCATAGGACAGGCCGGTCTGCAGCGCCGCGCCCTGCCCGAGGTTCACCGGGTGGCGCACGAGATGGGCGCCGGTGCGCAACACGGCCGCCACAGACCCGTCGCGACTGCCGTCGTCGACGCACACGACGTTCGGGAACACGGTGAGGACACCGCGGATCACCGATTCGAGAACCTGCGCCTCGTTGTAGACCGGGACCACGACCCAGACGTCGTCGTTGACTCGACCGTTCTCGGTCACGTCGAACGATCCTCCGTCCCGTTCCGGCATTTCCCGCGCTGTGCGTCGATGCTGGGTCAACCTACCGGCGCCCGGACGGCATCGACGTCTCGGCCGCCTGCGGGCCGGGCACGCGCAGCGCCCGGACGGCATCCACGGCCAACACCGCGAGGACGACGGCCGGCCCGGCAAGCTGGGCGTACAGCGCTGCCGTGAGCGGCTCCGGAGGCAGGACGAGCAGCGCGACGTACACGACGGCTCCGGTGATCCAGCCGAACGTGACCACCCGCTGCCTGCCGAGTGCCACCAGCGCGGCCTGCACGACCAGGGCCGCCATCATCACCAGCGTGGCGACGCCGAGCAGCCCGATGGTGGTGGCCGTGGGCCGGGTTGCGGTGTTGAACATCAGCTCGGCCGCCCACGGTCCCAACCAGACACAGCCGGCGACGCCGATCCCGCCGGCGGCGACGACCAGCGTGACGACCTGCCGGAGCCGGCGCACCAGCTCCTCGCGTTCGCCGAGCACGGCCGCCCGGGTGAGCTGGGGCAGGAGCACCGCCTGGACGGGAGCGAACAGGAACAACGGAATGCGGGCCAGCACGAACGTCGAGGCGAAGACCCCGGCTGCCACGAGGTCGTCCGGTGAGCGGTAGGTGACGACGACCGGCGCGAGGTTGGCCAGGAGCTGGCTGAGCGCGATCGCCCCGATCAGATAGCTGAAGGAGCGGCCCATGTCCTCGACCGGGCCGGTCGGGGCCCCCGTCCGCGGTAGCCGCAGGGCGGGGGCGACGCTCAGCGCGGCGATCGCCGATCCGAGGGCGAAGGCCAGGCCGTACCCCGCCGGTGACCGGACGGCCAGCACGAGGAGCACGATGCACGGCAGCAGCCGGACCGCGCCCTCGACGTAGAGCGTGCGTGCGTACGCGGCGAACCGCTGCTGCCCGCCGAGCACTCCCCGCACCCAGTACACGCCCCCGGATCCGGCGATGGCGACGACGAGCGCGGCGAGCAGACCCACGTTCCCGTCGAGCACCCGGCTCAGGACCGGCGGCCACGCGGCGAGGACCAGTGACACGAGT
>JBOHEO010000115.1:0-17792 GCA_050701055.1 Pseudonocardia sp.
GGCCCAGCGCCTGGTAGAGGTCCCCGAGTCGTTCGTAGGAGATGGAGAGGTCGCGTTGGTAGTCGGCGCGTCCGGGTTCGCTCTGGGCGAGGCGCTCACGAATGTCGAGGGATTGTTGGTAGAGCTGGAGGGCTTGTTCGCCTTGGCCCAGCGCCTGGTAGAGGTCCCCGAGTCGTTCGTAGGAGATGGAGAGGTCGCGTTGGTAGTCGGCGCGTCCGGGTTCGCTCTGGGCACGTTGGGTAAAGGTGTCCACAAGGCGCAGGTAGCGGTCCACTGCCTGGGTGGTGAACCCGAGCGCGACCAGGGACTCACCTTCATGGTCAACAAACAAGTGATAGCCTTGATGTTGGGGGGGCAACACCGACAGCACCTGAGCGGCGAACGACAGCCGGCGCAGGTTCGAATGTTGGGCCAGAAAGCTCGCCACACCGTTTCCTACCTCGGTGGCGTGGTCCCAGTCTTGGGCGTCGAGGAAGTTCTGAGTGGCTTCGATGCTTTCCTCGATAACGCGGCGGGAGCTGGAGATGCGTCGCAGGCGTAGTTTACCGGCTCGCAGGCAGCGGCTGCAGTAGTCCTCGGGTGATTGGTGGTCTCGTAGACCCTCGGCGGTCCAGCGGTGTACCCACGTTCCCTCGTCAGTGAGTACCACCAGCGAAAGATCGGTGAGTCGTTGGGCGGCGAGCTCAATGGCGGTGTCGTCAAGTCCGGAGTCGGCCAGTACCGCGATGAGGTCCGGCATCGGCAGCGGCAGGTTGGATACCCCGGTCTGCAGAAGTACCTCCCGTTCGGCGTCGTTGAGCGCGCCGAGCAGGACATCGAGGCAGATGTCCCGGGCACCTAGTTGGACCGCTACCGCCACGTCGTGGTGTAGGTCCCGGGTCTGGGTCAGCTCGACGTCGTGTGCGCGAGCCAGCGCGTGGAACTTGCGGCGGACCTGGGCAGTGCTCGCGCCGCGCCGGAGCAGCGCGTCGAGGAACTCCAGCACCCGGGGATGCCCGCCGACCAGCCGGTGCACCAGAGCGGCATCGTCATCGGTGAGTGTGCGCAGCCCTTCCAGGCGCAGGAATAACCGGCGCGTCTCGCTCGGTGACAGCGGGCCGATATTGCGGTGATGCAGCAGATCTTGCAGGTCGGGCAGTAGATCTTGCAGGTCGGGCAGTGGGTAGCGGCACGTGAGGAGCAACCTGCCCGCGTGACACGACTTGGCGAGTTGCTCCAGCACCGTCGGGGTGCCGTTGTCGGTGAAGGCAGCGCCCTCAGGGGACAGGTTGTCCTCGAAGTTGTCCAGCACCAGCAACACCGGATGCTGGCGCAGCACGCGATCGAGAAACCGCAGCCGGGCGGGATCGTCGGGAGGCAGTGCGGCCAGTTGACCGTGCAGCTCATCAGCCCATTGATGCCTCGCGGTGAGTAGATCGACCCGCAACGCCGCGCAGACGGTCTCCAGACTCCACACCCCGGTGATCGCCGAGCACACCCAGCCTCCTTCGGCCAGCCGAGCCATCACCCGTCCGGCGACGCTGCTCTTGCCCACCCCGCCGATCCCGGTGAGCACCACACTCCGTCGATCGTCGCGCAGCATGCGCAATGTCTCTCGCAGCTCCACCCGGCGGCCGATCAGCTCGCCCATCCCCAGCGCGGGCACCGGGCCGGTCGCCAGGTGAACGGGAGTGCGGCGCAGGGGCACCAGGTCGAGGTCACCGTCGATGAGTGGCCCGTCCTCGGTGGCCGTCAGCATCGCCGTCGCCCACTCCGGGCTCGGACGCGCGGCCGCCTCGCTGCCCCCGCGCTTCGCCAGTTCCTGCCGCGCCCTGGCCAGCACCACCCCGGCCCGCGGGAACGCGGGAACCGAGAGCTGCCGATAGAACTCCGCAGCCAGTTCGGTGGCGTAGCGGTCGGTCACACTCGCCTGCATGGCGATGACCCGGGGCAGCCCCAGCCGGTGCAGGGTCAGCGCCAATCCCTCGAGATTGCCGGCGCCGTGACACGAGGCCAGAAACACCAGAGGAACAACCCGCCCCGTCACCCGCAGCGCATCCGCGAGATCAGCGGCGCGGGTGGGGACCGGAAAGCCGTCCTCGTCCTCCAGCTCGATGCTGGTCTCATCTCCGTGGCCGGACAGGTGCAGCACGTGATAGTCGTCCTCGGCCAGCGCGGCGGCGATCGTCCCGGTATTGGCCACCTCCAGGATGCGCACCTGCACACGCCCATGGCGCACCTCCGGCGCCACCGCATCCAGGATCGACCCCATCTCCTTCTCGATCTCCAGCCGGGCCTGCTCAGTCTTGTTCTCATCCGGCGCCCCGACCGCGACCAGGATCTTCAGCGGCCCCGGAGCGGGCGGCACCCGATCCGGGGGCCGGTCGATCACGCAGCGGCGCATCCGGACCCCCGGCTGCAACACCGGGGTGCGACCGGTCGTGGTCAGCGCCGCCTCGAACGGCAGCGACGCCAGCGCCGGCGACGCCTCGATCTGTACATCGGCGACCGTGATGGCGTCCAGCTCAGCCAGCAACCGCTCAGTTGCCCGACCGACCTCACCGGGCAGCAGCACCAAGCCCACCTGCTGCCGCAACCCCGCAAACGCCGCCGACCCCAGACTGCCGCCCAGGCGCAGGCGACCCGGCACCCGCACCTCGGCCTCGCGCGCCCGGACCTGCCCATCGATCAGCAATGACACCGCGGCGCGGCCGGCTCCGGCGTCGTCAAGCCGGATGGTCACCGCGCGGGGGTGCGCGTGCAACGCGGTCGTGACGCCGGGCCTGCGGTCGACGCCCAGCAGGGTGTCCCGGATGGCCTCGTAGTCGGTCACCGACCGGCGGGCCAGCTTGCGCAGCCGGGCCGGAAGCCGGTCCCCGACGTCCTCCAGCAGGACCGGGATGAGCCGGATACCGTCCTCCACCTTGCGCACCACCAGCGAGGTGTACTCGTCCTGCACCCACGGGCCGTCGAACCAGGCAGGTGAGACGAAGATCAGGCCCACCGCGCATCCGTCGATGCCCTGATCCATCCTCGCCACGATGTCATCACCGGGAACGATCTCCCAGTGGTCGTACCACGCATCAACCCCATCCCGGCGCAGCCGCCCGGCGAACTCCTCGACCACCGCGCGATCAGCCGACCGGTAGCTCAGGAACACCTTGAGGTGTTCTGACACTCTCCCCATCGGGTGAGCCTAACGACCGTTCGGGCCCCTGATGCCGAGGCACGCGTGCGCCGCTCATCGTCGCTGATCAGCTCGCGGAGTTCGCCGATGAGCGCACGCTGGCGCGGGATCTCCGGTGGTTCGCGGACATGACGATCGGCCCGGACGGGCAGTGCATGACCTTCGAGGACCGGATACACGAGGATCGGCTACCGGCACGCGACATCTGCCCGGATGCCGCTCGGCCTTCAGCAGGTTCCACGCGGCAAGTGGCATGACTGGATCCCCTTTACATCCCAGCCCCAGAGTCAGCCACGGACCCGGCCGGTACTCTCCCGGGATGGTCGCCCCCGATCCGACTGAAGTCGTTCGCAAGCTCCGCCAGCACGACAACGAGTTCGAGTCGGTCTATGACCTGCTGAGGGTCATCGATGGCAAGGTCGACACGCTCGAAACGAAGGTCGACGCGGGATTCGAGCGCCTGGACGCGAGATCCGAGCGCCTAGAGCGTGGCCAGCAGCAGATCCTCGACCTGCTACGTGGCCGCCAGCAAGGGGACACGACCACGGAATGAGTTGGGTGCGACTCTGATGGGGGGATGAGTGACCTGGGGGTTCGCCGGGGCCCGTGGACCCCGCGCGGCAGTAATGGCAGCTGGTGCGGTCGAGCTATGAGATGTGTGTACGACCGTTGCGTGGCGCCCACACGGACGAACGTCGATCGTTCGTAGTGCTCACGGGGCGTGGTCATCGTCGGTCGGCCCGATCGACCCCGCCGTACCGCGAGACGAGGTCCAGCCGCCCGCCGCCGGTGACCGTCAGGGTCAGGTCGTCGCCGTCCTGCCGGGAGTAGCAGTGCGATCCGTCGTCGGCGACCCACTCCAGCCGCCCCAACGTGGCGGCGGCCGACGAGACCTCCGCAGCGTGCGTGAGTGCCTGTCCGAGCGCCTCACGACAATCACCATCGGACACCGGCCCAACGGGCGTAGCCGGCCAGCGTGTCGTTGCGGTGCCGCTCGGCGAACGCGCGGTCCCGGCACCCGTGCAGCAGCCAGGCCCGGGACACATCAATGTGATGGTGCCCGACCCGAGACGGTGCGGTACCCGGCGGTAAATGCAGCTCGACGGCGCGGGCCACGGCCGTGGTGGCGTCGGAGAGCTCGACCGGCACCGACACCGAATGGATATCCACATTGGATGACCGGAAACCGGTGCCGTAGGGATCGAACCGGGCGTCACCCAGCGCGCAGGCGATCTCCCGCGCCCCTACACAGGTGCACCTGCGCGGTCGAGGCATCAGCCGCACGCGCGGACAGGATCGAACCACGCAAGTGCAGCGCCCCCGCACAGCCAGCGTGTCGGGCCGCACAGCGGCGACCACCGATGTGGACCCGACTACTCCGATAGTGGCGCGCCTGACGGTACCTCCGGCTTGATCTGCGATAGGGGGTCGGCCACCCTCGCTCCCGGATGACTCACTGGCGCGGTCGTGGAGCCTCAGGCGTTGGTCGCGATCGGGCAAGCTACACATCACGGACGGCCGGTTCGCGTACAAGGAGGACCAATGTCAAGTCCCGATCCAGTGGCAATGCCATGGCTTGCTGTCGCACTAGAGGAGTACAAAGCACTACGCGCCGAAATCGTAGAGGCAATACAGGCGCAGCGCACGATAATGCAGCTGGGAGTCACTGGCGTATCCGTACTTATCGGCCTCGGCGTGCAGCGAGTTCCGTCCCTGTTGGCGACGGCCATCTTGGCACTACTGGTTCCAGCTGTTGCGATATTTATTACGACTGCAGCTTGGGGAGAATTGCTGAGAGCCGTGCGCGCCAGCTCCTTCCTTGCAATGCGGGAGGGGATCATAAACGAGCAGGTCGCAAGCGTGGGCCGCCCTGCCATGGGATGGGAGAGCTGGTTACGCCGCCAGCCGATTGACACCACCAGTACAAGTGGCCAATTCCTGGTGTTTTACATCCTCACTATCGGTGCCGCAGTGGTCGGCTTTGCAACAATGTTTACACCGGAGGTGCAGCGCGATCAGTCGGCGCTCGTCTTCGTAGGCATAGGAGCCGCAGCGGCGTTGATGTGTACTTGGAATCTGATTCGCTACAGCCGGCTCCGCCGCCGGGCGGAGCAACAATTCCGGCCCGCTACTCCTTGAATTACCACGCTCGAACGCCAGGTGCGTGCGAAAGCGCCGCTCGCACCGTTCCCGGCGGGGGCTCTGACACTCTCCCCATCGGGTGCTCCTCACCACCGGTCGGGCCCCCTGGTGATGGGGGCACGCTTGCGCGCTCATCGTCTGGGGCTCGACCTATGCTGCCCGTTCCCGCACACCTGGACGCGGCCTGATCATGGAAGGAGGCTGCCGGAACGGCATCAAGATCGTCGATCTAGCCTCTGAGCAGCGCCCGCGCCATCACCAACCGCTGCACCTGGTTGGTGCCCTCGTAGATCTGGGTGATCTTCGCGTCGCGCATCATCCGCTCCACCGGGAAGTCGCGGGTGTAGCCGGCGCCCCCCAACAGCTGCACGGCATCCGTGGTCACCGACATCGCCACGTCGGAGGCCAGGCACTTGGCCGCCGAGGAGATGAACCCCAGGTTCGGCTCGCCACGCTCGGCCCTGGACGCGGCGACGTAGACGAGCTGCCGCGCCGCCTCGATCTTCATCGCCATGTCCGCGACCATGAACTGGATACCCTGGAACTCGGCCACGGCCTTGCCGAACTGTCGCCGCTGCTTGATGTGGTCGATCGCCACGTCGAGCGCACCCTGCGCGATGCCCACGGCCTGGGCACCGATGGTCGGGCGGGTGTGGTCGAGCGTCTCCAGCGCGGTCTTGAAGCCCGTGCCCGCAGCGCCGATCATCCGATCGGCCGGGATCCGGCAGCCGGTGAAGTAGATCTCCCGGGTGGGCGAGCCGTGGATGCCCAGCTTGCGTTCCTTGGGCCCCACCTCGAAGCCCGGGTCGTCGCGGTGCACGACGAACGCCGAGATGCCGCTGGCCTTGCGCTCCGGATCGGTCACCGCCATCACCGTGTACCAGGTGGACTCCCCGGCGTTGGTGATCCAGGCCTTGGTGCCGGTGAGAACGTAGGAGTCGCCGTCGAGACGGGCACGGGTCTTCATCGACGCCGCGTCGGAGCCCGCTTCCCGCTCGGACAGCGCGTAGCTGATCATCGCCTGGCCCGTCGCGATCGACGGCAGCACCTGCGCCTTGAGCTCAGGTGACGCGGACAGCAGGATCGGCGTCAACCCGAGCCCGTTGACGGCGGGGATCAACGACGACGACGCACAGACCCGGGCCACCTCCTCGATCACGATGCAGCCCGCGAGCTCGTCGGCGCCCTCACCGCCGTACTCCTCGGGGATCCCGACCGCGTGGAAGCCGGCCTTCGAGAGCGCGTCGCGCGCCTCCTGCGGGAACCGGCTCTGCTCGTCGACGTCGGCCGCGTGCGGAGCGATCTCCTTCTCCGCCAGGGTTCGCACGGCGTCGCGCAGCGCTTCGTGCTCGTCGCTGAGCCGGTAGCTGTCGAAGGCAGGATCCATAGCCGGCACTCTAACGGCACTCCGTGCCACGAAACAAGTAAAATGCTAATCTCAGTGCCATGAGTGGCACTGCATCATGAGTGATACCGCGGCATGCCTGATGTGGCGCCATGAATGACGGGTCGGCCGCCCGCCACGGCCGGTCCCCTGCGGGCCGCGCCGAGGTCCGCCGGGGGTTGACCGCCGCCGCTGTCGAGCTCTTCCGCACCCGCGGCTACGAGGAGACGACCGTCGACGACATCGCGGCAGCGGCCGGTGTCGGCCGGCGCACCTTCTTCCGGTACTTCCGGAGCAAGGAGGACGCCATCTCCCCCGACCACGAGGCCGCCCTCGCCCGGGTCGCCGACGTCTTCGAGACCGCGCACCCGTCCGAGCCCACCGCGTCACTGGTGCTGCGGGCGGGCGAGACGGTGCTGGACATGTACGCCGAGGACGCCGCGCTCTCCGTCCAACGCTTCCGGCTCACCCACGAGGTGCCCGCGCTGCGCGACCGCGAGTCCGCCAGCGTCGACCACTATCGGCGCCTGTTCACCCGCCACCTGCGGCAACGCTTCCTCGACCGGCCCGACGGCGAGCTGCGGGCGGCCGTCATCGGCGCCGCCGTGGTGGCTGCGCACAACCTGGCGCTGCGTTCCTGGCTGGCCGCCGAGGCACCCGAAGACGGACTGGACGCCTGCCGTGAGCGGTTCCACCAGGTCGTCGGCATGCTGCCACCCGAACCGGACACCGAGCTGCATGCGGTGGCGCAGCGGTTGGAGGCCGCGGTCGGGCGGTTGGAGCGCCGCTCGCCCACAATCTAGCGACCTTGGACGCTAGGAGGCTTATTTCACAACCCCTGAAGCCGGTCACGTCATAGCAGGTCAAGGCGCATGCCGCATGGGCTATCTGCGCGGTCTGGGCGTGGTGGCGCAGCCGGGACAGTGGGTTCCCGAAACGGTGGTGGAGGTGCTGCTGGAGGAGTTCCGCCGCTACCTGGTCGAGGAGCGGGGGCTCGCGGCCGCGTCGGTGCGTGCGTACGTGCGCTACGGTGGACTGTTCTTGACCGAGTTGGGGGCTTCGCTGGATGCGTTTGTGGTGCCGCGCGAGGCGCTGCGGCACGAGTTAGGCCAGTGGGGTGGTACTCTAGCGGATAACCTTTTTTTCGCCCCTACGAGCATCAGCTTAGGCTGTACACACCGAAATATGGAGCTTTCCGAGTACCAGGAGCTGGCGGCCCGCACGAGCACGTTGCGCCTTGGCGGACCACAAGGGGCGATCGCGCCCATGCTGGGCTTGGCCAGTGAAACTGGTTCGATCCTGAACGCCTACAAGCGGTATCTTCGCGACGGTGTTGATGTTGACGCGAACCGTGAACAGTTGCAAGAAGAACTCGGCGACTTGCTGTGGTATGCAGCGGCGATCGCTACGTCATTTCGGCTTGATCTCGATGAGATCGCCGCCGCGAATCTGCGTCGTACACGTGATCGCTATGATCAAAGGCCGAGCGCCGAGCGTTTGGCGGCACTGCCGAACTTCGATGAGGCCTTTCCTTCAACAGAGCGATTTCCCCGCCGGCTCACGATTGAGTTCGTGGAGCAGGTAACCGACACGGGCCAGCTCGTGGCCAGCATGCGCCTGACGGCGGCGCAACCAAACGCCTTCGGCCATGGACCGATTGAGCGCGTCGGGGGCAAGTTTCAAGGCTTCGAGGTCGGCGGTGCGCTCGGCGACGGGTTGACCGATAACACTCGGCGGGCTGACAACTACCGCTTTCATGACGCGCTGCATCTCGGCTTCATGGCCGTTCTTGGCTGGTCACCAAATACGAGAGCCCTCTTGCGACTCAAGCGGAAGTCAAATGCTCAGATAGACGAGTACGAGGATGGCGCTCGTGCAATTTTTGCAGAGGAAGGACTGGCGGCCGTCCTTTCACGGATGGCATCTCGGCGCGGCGGCTTTCTGCGTGAGACGACGGTTGATAACGAAGTAATCGAACTGGCGCAAGCTGCCACCCATGGCTTGGAGTCAGAGCTGCTACCGGGCTGGGTGTGGCGGCGAGCCATATCGCAGGGCTTTATGGCGATGGCCGCCCTCGGCGCCAATGGCGGCGGCTATCTTATCGCTGACCTCGACGACCGAAGCCTTACCTATCACAAAGTTCTTGACGGCTAGGCCCTTGAACGTCGTGTAATTGTTAACTGATAAGAAGGTTCTTGTTAGCGACGATGCCGCGCGGTTGGTGCTGCATGATGGTGATCGTCCCAGTCTGGAAGGCTGCAGATCGGGTTCACGATGGTGGGCTAGGATCTGACACAGGTGGAAGCTGCAGCTGTGAGAGGTTCAAGTTCTCCACTGAGCCCGCACCCCGCCCAAGCGCCGTCTCCCGGGACACCACGACCACCAGCTAGACTGCCCACAGCGGACCAGGGTATTAACTGATCACAGCCCCTGGGGAATTGCCTGATCGTCCACAGCGTGCCGACTGTTTGACGCGGTGGGCAGGGGTGTAGGTTTGGGCATCGTCCACGCCAGAGCTGGAGGCGCTCCGCATGCATGTTGATCAGCAAAAGCAGCTCCTGGCGGAGGCCGAGACCGATCTGTTAGATAGCAGGCGTGTCGGGCTGCTGGGTCTCACGCCGGTCACAGTCGAGTTGGCGCGTGATCTTGCGCTGAGCGGACTTGCTGACGGACTGGATGGTATCTACGTCGCCAAGCCGTCGACGACCCTGCATTTGGCGGCGGCGCTTCGGCCACTGGAGGAGCTGATGGACCGACGGCCAGACACGCTTGTCGTCTGCGCTGACGCTGAGAAAGAAGACCTGCTCGCCGAAGCGTTGCCGTACCTTACAGCTCAGACCAAGCTAGTTATCGCTGGCTTCGCGCACTATGCGTTTCGGGAACCCGACTTCGACCAAATTACGACAGAGCTGCTTGTCCCGACTATCGCTAACGGCTACGCGAATTGCCTAGTTCACCTTTACCAGTGCTTACGTAATGCAGCGACCCTTGGCCTGTCTGGCGCAGTTGTCGAGTTTGGAACCTATAAGGGTGGGACGGCAGCATTTCTTGCCAAGGTCGTGCAACGGCTTAGACAGAGCTGGCCGGTCCTTACTCTCGATACGTTCAATGGGTTTCCCGCGAAACGTAGCGCACTTGATATGTACGACAGCCCGGCCTGTGAGTTCCGAGATGCGGCAGCCGTGGCTGACTATACTGAGCGCCTCGGCATCGAGCTCGTTATAGGTGACATTGTGGAGACGGCACCGTCACTGGAAGATCGGCGCTTTGTGTTGTCGTTCTTTGACACCGACAACTACTCATCGGCGATGGCCGGCCTTGCAGTTGTGCAAGACCGTACAGAAGTCGGCGGCGCTATCGTATTCGACCATTGGGTCGGAACTGACCGTTTCCGATATACGCTCGGAGAGCGATTCGCCGCCCGAACACTCCTAGAGGATCCGCGCTACTTCAACCTGCACGGCACGGGCGTGTTCTTGAGGCAGCGTTGACGACGTCCACCGCACGGGTTCCAGCCGGGATTGTGCCACGTCCGCGCGTCTATGATTTGTATTGGTACTTTGCGGCTGAGCGGCAGGCAATTTTTGAACGACGTTTGCAGGGGTCGCCTGGGCCGTGGACAGACGATCGTATCCTGCGGACGTTCAAGTTTTGCAATGTCTTTAGAGCTGCAGATCGCGTCTCGCAATACATGATCCGCAAAGTTTGCTATCACGGTGAGTCATGCAGTCCGCAGGATCGGCTGTTCCAGATCGTCGCCTTTCGTACTTTCAGCAAGGAGGCGACCTGGGAGGGGCTGCGTGAGCGTCTTGGCCGTTACCCCTTACTGCGTGATCTTGCAGATGGAAGCTTCTTGGCCGCACTCGACGACGTCAGAGCGGTCAGTGGTGGCCTGTATACCGGTGCGTTCATTTTATGCGCTACTGATGCGTACGGCCAGGGTCTGAAGCACCGCAATCATGCTGAGCTGTTCAAGCACATGTTCTTATTGGAGGATCTGGCTGATCAGATGCTCGAAGCTCAAACGCTCGGCGAAATATATCATCGGCTGAAGCGGTTCCCGTTAATGGGAGCGTTCATGTCTTATCAGACGGCGATCGACGTCAACTACTCAGCGGAGATAGTATTTTCCGAGAATGACTTTACTCAAGCGGGTCCGGGCGCGCTGCGGGGCATACGCAAGGCCTTCCTCGACACTGGCAGGTTGAGTCCGACCGAAATTATTCAGTGGATGGTTGCTAATCAAGAACGGGAGTTTGAACGGCTTGATTTACCGTTTGGCGGCTTATTTGGCCGGCCGCTGCACGCAATCGACTGTCAAGGTCTGTTCTGTGAACTCGACAAGTATTGTCGCGAGGCGGCGCCGGATCTAAGTAGTGCGCGGAAGCGAATAAAGGCTCGATTTGCGCCGTCATCGAGAGTCGAGCCTCTCTTCTTCCCGCCAAAGTGGCAACTTGCGGTTCCAGAGGTGCAAGTTGCGCGAGACCGCCCATCATCCGAAATGCAGCCGACCCTGTTCTAGGTTTCAGCCCGCCCGCTTGCTCGCGCGTTGTCGCCACTAGCCATGCTCTGCGGGCCAGTCAGCCGGTCGGCCGCAGTAGCCCTGAGGAAACGTTTCGAGCCACTGGATCGCGGCATTGCGCGCCTCAGGACCTGAGCTTCGTTGATAACCGCGACGTGCAGTGGGGATCAATTCAAGGGGCTGAATGTTTACCGGTCAGGGGCGTCAGAGGGTGGAATGATGCCACTCGTCTCGATTTCCACCCCGCCGGCCCATGGCTGTCAGTACGGTGCACAGCTCGACAAGTGGCCGTTGCGCCAGCGGTTCGCCCCCGGTGATGACGACCAGTTGGCTTGGATGTCCGTGGACCCAGCCGACGACCTGGTCGACAGTGAGTTCCTGGCTCTCGACCTCTGGGTCGAACAACGACCAGTCCCAGCTGTAGGGCGTGTCGCACCAGACGCATGCCAGCGGGCAGCCTGAGAGGCGCACGAAAACGGCATGTTGCCCGCAGGCCTTGGCCGCCCGTCACGAGTCACCCCGAAACTCGGCCCAGGTCGACGGCGTCTCCGACACCCGCACCGCCGTCAGTCGGCCTCCGATGACCGGCTCCAGATGGGCTACGCACCAACCGAAGAAGTGCTCGGCCAGCAGCTCCGACGTCGGTTCGACGTCGAGGACATCGTTGAGCAACCTGTGGTCGAAATTCTCATCGAGATACGATTGGAAGGCGGCAAGATCGCCGAAGTCTGTGACGAATCCTGGTGCGGTCAGCCATCGTCCGCCGAGTTCGATTTCCACGGTGTAGGTGTGACCATGCAACCGCGCACTGTCAGCAACAAAATTCAGCCATCTTGTCGCTTCTCTTCCTCGAAGGATTGTTCCTGCTGGAATTATCGGCGTTTTTCTCGCTCGGGCTCAGAGAGTCGTTCTCGGGTGGCGGGTCAGGCAGCGTGGGTGGCGCGGAGTTGGTCGTGCAGGGATCGGACGGGTGCTGGGCGGTGGGTGGGTGGCAGGGCGGCGAGGTCAGCTTCCAGCAGGCGCAGCACCAGGGCGCAGCCGCGGGAGCGCACGGTCGGCAGCCGACGCAGCGCGGTGAGTCCGACGGGTACCGCCCGGTCCAGATCGCCGGCCGCGAGGTGCGCCCGGGCCAGCCATCCGGCGTGATACACAGCGCCGCGCGGGGTGCCGGCGGGATCGGTGATGGTGCGACCGATGATCTCCGCCGCACCGTCGAGCAGGCGGTGGCTTTGCCTGGAGGTGACGCCGGCCAGGGTCAGCGCGCTCTGAGCGAGCTCACCCTCCAAGACACCCGGGCTGAACCAGGTCAGATAGGGCGGGCGGCCCTCCAGCGCACCCGGGGTGTCGAGCAGTGCCCGGGCCTCGTCCGCGGCGGCGTGGAAGCCGCGCGCATTCCCGGCCGCCGCCTGGGCCAGCGCGAACCGGGCTGCGGCCAGCGCGCGCACCGCGACGGGAGCGGACCGGGCCGCCTCACACGCGGCATTGGCCAGCTCCACCGCATCCCGGGCCGCCCGGCCCAGGTCGATGCCATCAGCCAGCCGGCCCCGGTGCACCGCAGTCCCGCTCAGCGAGCCCAGCAGCCATACGCCTACCGAGCGGTCCCCCGCGGTGTGCGCGGCATGCAACCCACTGGTGAGATACCGCTGAGACAAGCCATACCTGCCCGCGTCATGAGCCAGCCAGCCTGCCACTTGGGATATCTGAGCCCACTCAGCGAGCAGCCGGTTGGCGACCGCTGCGGTGGTGAACCTGGCCTGCCGCAGCAGCTTGGCGACATACGTGAGGTGGTGGTGGACCAGGCGCAGGTTGTCCTCGTACCCGCCCTCAGCGTTGCCGAGGTCGCGCATCGCAGCAGTGGTGGCGACGATGGTGTCCACCATGGTGGCGGTGACGGTCATGATGCGCCGATCGTCAACCAGCGCCGCGAAGGAACCACCCCGAGTGGCCAGCTGGTCGGCATAGGCCCAGGCCGATGCGGTGAGCGCGCCACCGCTGATCGCGAGGAAGAAACGGCGGTCCATCCTGATCGAGCCTCCGGTGTGACCGAGCCAGTCGTCCAAGACTTGTACGGTACCTGCAGCGGTCCACGGCAGGTTCATCCCGGCGTCGGCGGGTACCCACAGCTCGGCAGGCTGGGCCCGGCCCGACCACAACTCGTCGAGGGACACCTCTCGGCCCAGGGTGTCGGAGATCAGGTGGGCCACCACGGTGGGCAGCGGGTCCCGGGGCAGCCGGTCGCGACGCAACCAGTCCGACACGGTGCCGCGCGCGACATAACCGGGCCCCAGCAGCCCATTCACCGCCTCGGCGAGCAGGCTGGGCGACCAGGCAAGCTCTCCCAGCAACCTCCCTAATACCGCATTGCCCTGCTGGCCCACACCCATGCCACCCCTCCTGTGACCGCACGAACATCAGCGGGCGCTGAGGATAACCAGCCGCTGGGCCGTTCGGGGACCCGTTTCCCGCCGACTTCAGGGCGATAGCAGAGAAAGTCGGCACGGCGGCGGTGTGCTCGGGCTCCTGCCAGCACCCACCGGCCCATGCCATAGCCCTACCCGCCCTTGCAGCGGCCCACACCGACCCGCTGCGCGCCGCGAGCTGATCTCCTTTATGCCATCCCAGCCGCTGCGGCGCTACCACCCATGACCTGGAGAAACAGATGCCCCATATCGACGATCACCACAACGCCACTGCCCCTCCCGGCGTCCGGCCGGACCAGGCGGGGACTCCGGTGAGCAGGCACCCGTCGTGGTGCTCGCCGCAGCACTGCTTCCTCACCGAGGATGGGGTGCGGGTCCACGAGCAGCAGCCCGTCCGTTGGGAGGAGTGCGAGGTGCGGTTCGAGAGCCGCTTGCTCTTCCCAGAAGGCGAACATCCGCCCGCCACGTACCTGCAGCTGAGCATCGATAACCTGCTGCCCACCTGGCGCTGCGTCGACGCGTTCCTGCCGATCGCCGCCGCGCGGCGGCTGCGTGACCAGCTGACCTCGCATCTAGACGCCGCGCACAGCGGCCCGAGCGCCCAGGCGGCGGCCGGCCAAGGCGAACTCGCTCCGCGCGGTGGCGGGCCGCCCGCTGCGGGGCGCGAATGCCTCCCGGAGTACGTCGGTGAGGTCGTCCGGGAAAGCGCCGAGTGAGTGGGGACGGTGAACCGGACCCGCAAGCGAGTTACAGGCCGTCGGTGAGCGCGAACGACACGGTCATCTTCTGTATCCAGCCGACAACGCCAGAGTTACCCGGCCTCGTTGCCGAGTTCACCGGGCAAAGGTCCACAGAATGAGGCTGGCTACGCAAGTAAACGGGAGAGACGAACATTGGTCCAGTATGTAAGCGCTGGGGGAAGCGACAATGATCCCTGCCATCGACGGCAGCCGGACGGTGGCGGAAGAGGGTTGCCCTGCGGTCCGAGGCCGCACCCTACGGGGATGCTGGAGCTCCACAGGGCATGCGTGACCCCCGGGCCGCACCGTGGGATGCGCAAGCCGAGCTGGACGGGCTCGGGCCCGGGGGTCACGGATGACTGCCTGGAATTCGCCGGCACCACACCGGCATCCACTGGCCGTCGGAGACGTGTCCTGTGGTGCTAGCGGACAGCCACCTCACGAGTCCTGTAGCTATTCAACGCTGGACCACCTCCTCTCACGTGTATCGCCACCCTACGACTCAGGTCGGTTAGCCCGCCACCGTAATTCAGCCCAGCACGGTGGTGACCTTCTCGGTGGTTCCCCCGAGCTCGACGTAGACCTGCGCCCAGGCCCGGTCGGCCTCGTTCGCAGCCGCGCTGTCGCAGTAGGGCTTCGTGCCGTGTGCCGTGTAGTAGCGCAGCAGAATCAAGTTCGACGCCGTTGCGCGCAGGTCGGGATCGGTGTAACCGGCACCTGGCTCCGCGCTCTGATGCGTCATGCAGCTCAGTTCCTGCCCGCCCTCGTTGTCGAAGGCCGGCCCCCGATCGGGCTCCGACGAACATCCCACCGCGCCACCCATGGTGGCGCACACCAGACCGAGCATGACGACGTGGCGCCGCACGTATCCTCCTTGTGAAACGAGTTCAGCGGGAACGAACGAGCTGATCAGCCGGCGAGGGACCGCAACGCCAGTCCGGTGCCGACGACGAGCACCAGCACCGCCGTGGCTACGGGCAGCGCAGCCTGGAGCCGCCGGGTGCGTCCCCACCACGCACGGTCCACCCGGGCCAGGCGGTCCCGCATCGAGACGAGGAGCAGGCCGGCGCCGGTGAGGGTCGCCGCCATGCCCAAGGCGTAGCAGAGCACCAGGCCGATCCCGAACCACGCACGTTCGAAGTCGACGGCAGCGAGCAGCACCAGCAGGGCCGTCGGACTGGGCACGAGCCCGCCCGCGACGCCCATCCCGATGAGGCTCGCCCGGCTCCAGCCGTCCTGCCCAGACCAACTGAACCCGTGCCCGTGCCCCCAGCCGTGGCCGTGCCCGAGCCCGTCGCTGTGCCCATGTCCGTGCCCATGTCCGTAGCCGCGCTCGAGCCCGCGAGCCCCAGAGCCCCCATGCCCATGCTCATGCCCGGTGCCGATAGCACCATCACCACCGACCGCCGCACCCACCAGAACCCCGGTCCGCTCCGGGACCGGCAGCGCTGCGAGCTGCCGGTGCCGCCGCACCGCCGCGCCCAACAGCGCCAGCCCGACCGCCGCGACGAGCAGGCCGCTGAGCACCCCCAGCCAGCGCATCGCCGCCTCGGGGGCGAACGTCGCCACCAGCGTGATCAGCAGCCCGAACACCAGGACGCCCGCGGTGTGGGTGATCGTCACCATTGCCCCGACGGCGAGGGCGTCGCGCCGGGTGCCCTGCCGGCCGGCCAGGTACGCGGCCATCACCGCCTTGCCGTGCCCGGGCATCGCCGCGTGCGACGCGCCGAGGACGATCGCCATCAGCACCGCGAGCGCGCCCGCCGCGGGAGTGAGCCGCGAGCTCTGCGCGAGCCCGGTCAGGAAGCCCTCCGCTGTGCTGAGCACCGAGTCCACCCAGCCGACGCCGGTGGTCGGCAACGACGCCAGCGGTGCCGCGGCATCCCCACCGAGAGGAACGCCGGCGGAACGGGCACCAGCACCGCCCGGCACCACCGAGATCCGTGCCGATCGCTGGTCGAGTGGCGCCAGCAGCGGGTCCTCGGGATAGGCCCGCAGCTGCTGGGACGCACTCTGCGCCGGCACATCGGACCCGTCGATCCGCAGGCCGTCACCGGTCGCCGTGATCTCCCGCCAGCCGATCCGGTCGGCCCGGAAGTCGTCGGTGAACTCGACCTCCGCGCTCCCGGTCAGGTCGGCGGGCGCCACCAGCCGGCACGTCACCCGGGTGGTGGCGAGGCCACCCTCACCGGGCGGGAACGCGGCTGCGGCGGACCGGACGGTGAAGGTGATCGCCACGCCATCGACCAGGGCCGCGACCGACCCGGCAATCTGAGCACATTCAGCAGCCGCGTGGCCAGCGGCCTCGACGACTGAGTAGGTCCCATCACCGTCGGCGTCGACGGCTCCGCGTTGCTGCACGGTCGGGATCTCGGCCGTGTCCAGCACCGCGAGTATCTCGATCCGGTCCGGGTACAGCTCGAGCCCGTCGTAGTGGTTGACGGTGAAGTTGCCGAGTGGGTGGGCCTGCGCCGCGGGCGCCGCGGTGGGTCCAACGGGGGCCAGCAACAACGCACCCACCCCAACGAGGACGGCGGCTGCCCGACGGAGGAACCTCATGTGCCCGCTTCCAGGTCGGCGATCCGCGCGCGGGCCGCCGGGGCCTGCAACGGGTTGAAGTGCGGGTTGATCGTCACCGACTCCCGCAACGCGGCGAGCGCATCGGCGTCCCGCCCGAGCGCCGCCAGGATCATGCCGCGGTGGTAGCCGTAGCCGGCATTGCGCCAACCCAGCGCCGCGGCCCGATCGGCGTAGGCCAGTGCCTCTGCGTGCCGGCCGTTCACGTGCAACGCCCAGCCCAGTGCGTCGGCGCTGAACACGCTCTGCCGACTCGCCCACTCGGCCTCGGCCAGCCGCAACGCCTCGGCCGGGTCGCCGTGGTCGGCGGCGATCAGTGCGGCCATCTGGTCGTCGGTGGACCCCTGTGCACCGTAGAGCCGCTGCGCGGCGGCGAGCACCTCGTACTGGGCGGCCGCCTCACCGGCGCGGCCCGCCGCCTCCAGCAGCTCGCCGTACTCCAGCAGGTACTGCGGCAGCGGGCTGCGAGTGGTGATGTCCCGGTACCCGGCCAGCGCCTCGTCCACCCGGCCCTGGGCGGCGGCGACCCTGGCCCGACCCTGGAGGAGCGGGATGTTCTGCGGCGACGCCACCAGCCCGCGCTCGTACTGGGCGGCCGCCTCGTCGGCCCGGCCGGCGTTCCACGCCAGCTCACCGAGGTAGTAGCGGCAGAACGCGACATCGTCGGGCGACGCGGCCACACCCAGCGCTCGCTCCATCGCCGCGCGCGCCTCATCGGGTCGGCCGTGCAGCTCCAGGTCGTAGGACGCCCGGGTGAACGCGGCCAGCCCGGGACGCACGTCGAGCATCTGCTGCACGGCCGCGGTGGCGGCGGTGGGGTCGCCGAGCTGGGTGTAGGCGT
>JBOHEO010000116.1:0-17744 GCA_050701055.1 Pseudonocardia sp.
AGACGGTGGCGGCGTTGCGTCGGGCGGTGTCGTCGGCGGGGTTGGCGCCGGAGGATCTGTCGGCGGTGTTGTTGGTGGGGGGTTCGTCGCGGATCCCGTTGGTGTCGCAGCTGGTGTCGGAGCAGTTGGGGCGTCCGGTCGCGGTGGATGCCGACCCGAAGAACGCCATCGCCAAGGGCGCCGCCCTCGCCATCTCGCCCCTGCCGACGGCATCGTGGCCGAATGCCCGAATCGCCCCGGTCGCCCCTGCCCCCATCGGCCACGGCGTCGGGACCGGATCGGGTGCCTCCGCACCTGCGCAGGCTCCGATACATCGCGCGTCATCCCGGGGGGTGGCCAAGCCCGTTGGCGCCGCGTTCGCCGCAGGCGCGGGTGCGGCGTCGCGACGGCCGCCACGGCCGTCGCCGGGGTCGGCCATGCCACTGCTGCCCGCCAACGGTCCGCAGGCCGGTCGTTCGCCGAGGTACGCGGAGTCGGATCCCGGATGGGAGTACCAGTCCGATCCGGACGATGCTGGGCGTCCGGTCGGACTGATGATCGGGATCGCCGGCATGCTCACGCTGGTGGCCGTCGTCGTCGCCTTGCTGATCTGGTTGCCAGGATTCAGCGATGGGAACATCAGGTCGGCCACCGACCGTGCCCCCATCAGCGAAGCATCCGAGGTGGCACCGAGTTCAGCGGCGGAGGCACCGAGGCCGGTGCCGGTGCGGTCCCAACCGGAGACCGTCCCCGGCGGCTCGGGCTCCACCGGAGGTTCTCAGGGGGATGGGCGCGTCGCCCCGCAGCCGAGTCCAAGCCCCAGCCCAAGGCCGGCTTCCAGCACTAGTTCCAGCCCGAGCCCGACTCCCAGCTCCAATCCCAGCCCGAGTCCAACTCCTGATCCTGATCCTGGTCTAACTCCTGGTCCTGGTCCTGGTCCACGTCCTGGTCCTGGTCCGACTCCTGGTCCGGGTCCGACTTCCAGCCCGAGTTCGAGCACGGACTCCAGCCCGAGTTCGAGTTCCAGCCCGAGTTCGATTTCCCCATCCGGCTGAGCTGAGTACGTCGATGCCGGCACTCTCCTCGAGTCGGAGAACGACGCTTCCGGCATCCCCCGGCGGCAGCAGAGCCACCTTCGCCCCCCGTGGACGGAGGTTGTGAGGCCGGGGCCGGCGTGGAGGGGGAGTCCCGCGTCGGTCCCGGTCTCGCCCCGATGCGCTCTGGACCGTCCTCGTGCGACCGTGACCAGGTGCTCATCCGACCCGCCCGTCCCGACGAGGCTTCTTTCCTCGCTGCGCTCGCGGTGCGTTCAAAGGCGCACTGGCCCTACTCCACGGACTTCATCGCCCGGTTCGCCCGGACGCTGGGCCTCACCCCGGAGGTCGTGGCGGCGAATGATGTGTGGGTGGCCGAGCGCGCCGGCCAGCCGGATGGCTTTTACACCCTGCTGCACCGGGGCGAGTTCGCTGTCCTGGACGACCTCTGGATCGAACCCGGGGAGATCGGCCGCGGTCTCGGCCGCCGGTTGTTCGAGCACGCCCGGGACCGCGCCTCCGGCGCCGGCGCCCACTCCCTCGAGTGGGAGGCCGAGCCGCACGCTACCGTCTTCTACGAGCGGATGGGCGGCCACCAGACCCGGTGGGTCGACTCCTCGCTGGGGCGGCGCCTGCCGGTGATGGCGTTGGTGTTAGCTGGCTCCCGCCCCGTGGCCGCCGCCTGCGGTTCCCACTGAAGCCGGAGAGGTCCCCATGGCCGATCCAACCGTGCCCCCGGCCCCCGACGCGCCCGAGGTGCCTGACACGTCCGACGCGCCCGAGGTGCCCGCCGGGCGACACCGACCCACGTCGGCCCGATCGGCAGCCGCTCCGCACCTGGAGTTTCGCCGCGAAGCCACACCAAGCGCCAGGGCAGCTGACGACGAAGGTGGAGAACGCCCCCGTCCCACCCGTTGGGGAGCCCCGAGCGGGTCGGGGTCCGCGGATGGATAACAGTGCGGCGAGGGGTTCGACGCGATGAGCGGACACTAGAGAACGTGACGCCTGGTGATCGCCTTAGCTGAGAACGGCAATCGCCTGGCCGCGCCCAAGGGTCGGCCCAGCGCGCCGGAACGCAGTCTGCTGGCCCGGCTCAGGCAGCACGATGGTGCAGTCCGAGGCGCCGAGCATGGCGATCATCGCCGTCACCACGCGGGAGCGACGGGCCGGGCTGCTCGGCCTGCTGCGCGGCGACCGCGACGATTATCTGGTCCGGCCGTTCGCCGTCGACGAGCTGGCCGCCCGCATCCGGCTGCGGCTCCGGCGGGACGTCGAGATCCCGCGCACGATGCTGCGCCGGGGCGACCTCACCGTCGACACCGGGTTCGGTGAGGTGAGTGTGGACGGGCACCGCGTTGCGCTGTCACCCACCGAGTTCGCGCTCCTGATGGCACTCCTCGCCGCGCCGGGCGAGGTCGTCCCGCCCGACCGGCTCGCGGGCGAGGTGTGGTCTGAGCCGGCGTCGGTCAACCTGGTGCAGGTCTACATCTCGTACCTGCGTCGTAAGATCGGCCCCGAACGCATCCGGACGGTGCGCGGCGGCGGCTACGTGCTGGAGGCCTGAACTCGCTGAACGAGTGCTGGCGGTCCGGTAACGCTTCGGGATCATCCGCCGCCACCGGGTTTGCCACAGGCCATGATGTGATACTCAGGGACTACAAGGGCCACAACGGGGTGTGGCCCGCCAAACGGTAGGAGGCCGCAATGGACATTTCGTTCTGGGGCATCATCTGGACCCTTCTGATCGGCATCGTGTTCGGCGTCCTCGGTCGACTGATCCTGCCGGGTAAGCAGCACATCTCGTTCCTGGTCACGATCCTGGCCGGGGTGGCGGCTGTGATCGTCGGTCTGTTCGTCGCCGAGGCGCTGGGGGTGGCGACCACCAACGGGGTCGACTGGATCGAGCTGCTGATCAAGATCGGCTTGGCTGTTCTGTTCGTCGCCATCGCCGCCGCCGTGTTCGGCAAGCGACGCGGAGCCGTCAGCCACTGATCTGCTCTGACGATGACCCGGTCCGGCATCCGCCGACCGGGCCATCGTCGTCGCCGGTCACGGCATCAGTGCCCTGGTCTGAACGCCCTCGCCGCGTCCAGCAGGGCGTCGTTCTCCTCCGGCGTCGAGATCGTGACCCGCACCCCGTCGGGGTGGAACGGTCGCACGATCACCTTGTGGTCCAGGCAGTGTGCGGCAAACTCGGTGGTGAGCTCGCCGAGTGCGAGCCAGACGAAGTTGGCCTGACTGGGCGGCACGGTGAAGCCCGCGGCCAGCAGCGCATCCCGCACCCGGACCCGCTCGATGGTCACGTCGGCGCATGCGGTGAGCAGCTCGTCCTGGGCGTCGAGCGCGGCGATCGCACCTGCCTGCGCCACCGAGCTCACGCTGAACGGCGAGCAGACCTTGCGCAGCGCGGCGGTCACCTCGGGCGCGGCGATCGCGTAGCCCACCCGCAGCGCGGCCAGCCGGTATGCCTTGGAGAAGGTCCGCAGCACCACGAGGTTCGGGTGCGCATCGATCAGGTCCAATCCGTCCACGGCATCCGGGTCGGTGACGAACTCGCGATAGGCCTCGTCCAGGGCCACCAGCACATCCGGGCCGACGGCGGCGAGGAGGCGTTGCATCTCGTCACGGTGCACGACGGTGCTGGTCGGGTTGTTGGGGCTGCACACCATCATCAGCCGCGTGGCGGGGGTGACAGCGGCGGCCATCGCGTCGACGTGGTGGCGGAAGTCCGCGTCCAGCGGCACCGGGCGCGTCGTCGCCGCGCCGATCTGGGTCACGATCGGGTAGGACTCGAACGAGCGCCACGCGTAGACGACCTCGTCCGACGGCTCCCGACAGGTGATGTTCACCAGCTGCTGGCACAGGCTCACCGAACCGCAGCCCACCGCGACCCGGTCCGCCTCGACGCCACGTGCTTCCGCGATCCGCGCGGTGAGGCCGGTGACGGCCAGGTCGGGGTAGCGGTTTCCGCCGGCGGCGGCCTCGGCGATCGCGGCGAGCACCGAGGGTGGCGGTGGCAGTGCCACCTCGTTGCTCGACAGCTTGATTACCCCCGGGATGGCCCGGCCCGGCACGTAGTCCGGGAGTCTCGTGAGGTCGGGACGGATGGGCGTCATGCGTTCACGTTAATACCTGCCCCGCCCGGTCCCACCTGGAGTGTTCTGCCACTCTGGAACCCATGACCGATCTTCGCACCGAGATCGTCCCCCTGGTCGACGGCAGCGCGCTCCGGCTCACCGTGGCCGAACCGGTCGGCTCGGTCCGCGGTGGCATCGTCGTGCTGCACGAGGCGCGCGGGATCACCGAGGCGGTCCGTGGTTTGGTGCACGGCCTCGCCGATGATGGGTGGCTGACCGTCGCCCCCCACCTCTACCACCGCGACGGTGCCGACGAGATCGATGATTCCGAGGACGACGAGCGCGTCCAGGAGCAGGTCGACCGGCTGGAGGGCGAGCAGGTGATGGCCGACACCGACACCGCGTTCGGTTGGCTCGCCGACCACGACATCAGCCCCGATCGCATGGGTGTCATCGGTTTCGACCTCGGTGGATCGGTGGCGTTGCTGGTGGCGGCCCGGCGCACCCTCGGCGCGGCCGTCACCGTCGCCGGGGAGCGGATTGCCCCGTCGTCCACCGGTCTGCCGTCGCTGGTCGCCGCCGCCTCCGGGCTGGCCTGCCCCTGGCTGGGCCTCTACGGCGAGCCCACCGAGGGCGAGTCGGACCCGGAGATCGGCCGGCTCCGCGATGCCGCCGCCACCTCGGAGGTGGCCACCGACGTCGTGTTCTACCCACGCAGCGGACACCGGTTCGACGCCGACCCGGAGGCCGCCGCCGACGCCTGGCAGCGCACCCTCAACTGGTTCGACTCGCATCTGCGTTAGACCTGGCGCGGCCGGTCGGCGGCCCGCATGCTGGCGAACATGGCGAGTGCGGCCCCGGACGTTCTGTGGGTCCCTGATCCCGAGCGGGCCACGGCGATGGCTGAGTTCACCGGGTGGGTGCGGGAGCACCGTGGCGTGGACGCTCCCGACTATGCGGCGCTGCACGCCTGGTCGATCGAGGATCTGGCGGGTTTCTGGTCCGCGGCCGCCGAGTTCTGCGGGGTCCGGTTCCACAGCCAGCCGACTGCGGTCCTCGGCTCTACGCAGATGCCCGGCACCGAGTGGTTCCCCGGCGCCACCCTGAACTACGCCGAACACGCGCTCACCGTCGGGCCCGGCCGCGCCGCCGACGACGTCGCGGTCGTGTATGTCCGCGAGGACGGGCTGGAGCGGGTCGTCACCCACGCGGAGCTGCGCGACGCCGTCGGTCGAGCGCGCGCCGGACTGGTGCGGATCGGGGTCGGGAGGGGTGACCGGGTCGTCGCGCTCGCACCCAACTCCACCGAAACCCTCGTGATGTTCCTCGCCGCGGCCAGCCTGGGCGCGATCTGGTCGTCCTGCTCACCCGACTTCGGGGCGCGGGCGGTGCACGACCGGTTCGCCCAGATCGAGCCGGCGGTGCTGCTGGCCGTCGACGGCTACGTCTACGGCGGGAAGAGCTACGACATCCGCAAGACGGTCGAGACCCTGCGCGGGCAGCTCCCGACGCTGCGGGCGACGGTCTTGGTGCCCTACCTCTCCGAGGATGCGGAGCTCGCGGGCACGCTGCCGTGGGCGGAGTTCATGGCGAACCCGGGGGAGCTGGCGTTCGAGCCGGTGCCGTTCGACCACCCCCTGTGGGTGCTGTACTCCTCGGGTACCACCGGGCTGCCCAAGGGCATCGTGCACGGGCACGGCGGGATCGTGCTGGAGCATCTCAAGGCGCTGCGCCTGCACATGGACCTCGGGCCCGGCGAGCGGTTCTTCTGGTTCACCACCACCGGGTGGATGATGTGGAACCTGCTCATCGGCGGGCTGCTGGTCGGCTCCACGATCGTTGCGTTCGACGGCAGCCCCGGCCACCCGGACCTCGGTGCGCTGTGGAAGCTCGCCGACGAACATCAGGTCACCTACTTCGGGGTCTCGGCGCCGTTCGTGCAGTCCTGTCTGAAGTCCGGGCTGCGTCCCCGTGAGCAGTACGACCTGGCCTCGCTGCGGGCGATCGGGTCGACCGGCGCGCCACTGTCGGTCGAGGGTTTCGAATGGATCGGGGACGCGGTGGGGTCGTCGATCCAGATCTGCTCCGTTTCCGGCGGTACCGATCTCTGCACGGCGTTCGTCGGGGCGGCGCCGGACGTGCCGGTGTGGCTGGGCGAGATCTCCTGCGCCCAGCTTGGCGCCGCGGTCGTGGCCTTCGACGAGACCGGCAAGGAACTCGTCGACGAGGTGGGCGAGCTGGTGATCACCCAGCCGATGCCGTCGATGCCGGTGTCGTTCTGGAACGACCCGGACGGTGCCCGGCTGCGCGCGGCGTACTTCGAGGACTATCCCGGCGTGTGGCGCCACGGTGACTGGGTGCGGCGCACCGCGCGCGGATCGTTCGTGATCTACGGCCGCAGCGACTCGACGCTCAACCGCGGCGGCGTGCGGATGGGGACGGCCGAGTTCTACGCGGTGGTCGAGGGATTCGACGAGGTGGCCGACTCGCTGGTGATCGACACCTCCGAGCTCTCCGCCGCCGAGGAGGGTGCACTGTTGTGCTTCCTGGTGCTCGCGCCGGGGGCATCGCTCTCCGACGTCGAGCCGGACCTGCGGCGGGCGCTGCGCAGCGAGCTCTCGCCGCGGCACGTGCCGGATCGGTTCGTCGTCGTCGACGCCGTGCCGCGCACGCTCAGCGGCAAGAAGTGCGAGGTGCCGGTGAAGAAGATCCTCACCGGAGTGGCGCCCGACACCGCCATCAGCCGGGGGGCGCTGCAGAACCCCGAGGCGCTGGGGCCGTTCCTCGACCTGGCGAGCGCCCGGTAGGCAGGTGGGGGGTGAACCCGGTCGACGACGCTGTGTACCCTGATACATGCTGGCGGCCGCGAGGCCCCGGGAGGCTTCGCCTAGTCTGGTCTATGGCGCCGCACTGCTAATGCGGTTTGGGGTTACGCTCCATCCCGGGTTCAAATCCCGGAGCCTCCGCACTGGCGTGGTCGACTTCGGGTCGGCTGCGGTGGGGTAAGAGAAGTGAACAGGCGCCCGTAGCTCAACGGATAGAGCATCTGACTACGGATCAGAAGGTTAGGGGTTCGAATCCCTTCGGGCGCACCACGAGCGCACTAGCCCTGACCAGCACGAACGGTCGGGGCTAGATCGTTTCTCGGGTTTGCTAGTTGATCTCGATCCACGGTCTGATCCACGAACCTTGCTAGCTTCCGCTCGTGACCACACGTTCCGACGCTCCAGTGGCGAGGCAGCGCGGCAGAATTCGACGTCGTGCGCGCTGCTGGGAGGTCCGGGTTTCGGCTGGCGAAGATCCGTCTACCGGTGAGCGGATCGTGCTCGTCGAGAGCGTCGAGATCGAGGGCCAGGGGGGAGCGCGCCGAACGCGTCGCGTATCGCGCGGCGGAGAAGCTACGGACGAAGCTGCTGTCGGACGCCGACGAACTCAAGGTCGCACGTACCAAGGCGACGGTTGGCGCCCTGCTCGAACGGTGGATGCAGCAGCACGAGATCGACCCCACCACGCACATGACCTACGAGTCGCAGATCCGGATGTACATCCTCCCTGCCGTCGGTGACGTGCCGTTGGTGCTGTTCGTCCGCGACGCCTCCCAGCGGCTTGAGGCGCTGTACGGCCGGCTGCGGAAGTGCCGCGCCCTGTGCGCGGGCACGCCGTTCGTCGAGAAGCACGCCGAGGACGACAAGCACGACTGCGCGGCGGCCGGCTGCAAGCGCCACGTCTGCAAGCCCTACGCCGCGTTGAGCGTGCGCTCGATCCACGCGATCCTCTCCGGTGCGTGCAGCGCTGCCGTTGCCGTCGGTCCGGCCGCCGTCGAGCGAGCAGATGGCGCTCATTGTCGAAGCCGCGTGGACGAGCTCGGCCGAGTGGGGCCTGTACGTCTGGCTCTCCGCGGTGCTGGGCGCCAGGCGCGGGGAGGTGGTTGCTCTGCAGTGGGAGGACATCGACCTCAACGCTGGCATGGTCCGGCTGGACGAGAACTACGTGCGGACGTCGGACGGGATGCTGCTCAAGGACACCAAGTCGCACCAGATGCGGCGGGTGTCGATCGACGCCTCCACGGTCGAGCTGCTCCGGCAACATCGGGAGGACACTGCGGCCCGGCTCGGGATGCTGACCCTGACCGGTCGGACGTGGATGTTCTCGGCGGCACCGGACATGAGCCGGCCGCGCGATCCCGCGTCGCTGACGCGTCGTTACGGGCGTCTCGTGGCGAAGCTCGGGATCGACACTGTGCTCAAGGAACTCCGGCATTACTCGGCGACGGAGCTGCTCACGGCCGGCGTCGACCTCCGGACGGTCGCTGGCCGGCTGGGGCACGGCGACGGAACGACCACCTTGCGGCATTACGCCGCGTGGGTCGGGTCCGCCGACACGGCGGCTGCGGGCATCATCGGCGGCCGAATGCCGACCCTTCGGCCTATCGAGAACGGGTAGATCTCCCGGGTCGCTCCGAGGCAAGCTGGTGCTCGCCAGTTCCGGGCGTACACAGTTGGAATAGTCGACGCCAAATCAAACTTGACGGTCCATACTTTAGTCTCGGAATTCTCTTCCTGCTACGCACTTAATACGCAGCAGTTATTTCCTTCTTCTTCCTGTAGTATACTTTGGCAGCATCTGCGATGTCCTTGACAAAGTAGGCATTGATTCCCGCGCCAATCATGGGGCCGACGAACGGGATAAAGCCAGCCATGGCCTTTCCTCCTATTTTGCCGCCAATCTTAAGTGAGATTTTAGCGGCCGCCTTCTCGATAAACTGCCCTGAGGCGGCACCCGCGACTTTACCTCCAACTTTACCTGTCGCCTTCACAAGGGTTTTTGCCAACGCCTTATTGCCGAGCTTTTTAGCCGCGCCGGCCGCCACGGCATTGACACCCAGTGACGTTAGCTTGCCTGTGACCTGCGCAATCGTGTACTGGCTTGCAATAAAAGCTGCCGCGCCGGCCATTGTTCCGGTCACGATAGCGACTGGTAGCTCATTTTCCTTTAGGTCACCCGACCAGTACGCGAGAATGATCTCGAAGTCGTCCTTACCGTCGACGGGAGCACCAGTAATGGCCCCGATTCCCCAGCAGCAGTAGGACATTTTGTGCATGAGGAATGCAACGTCGGCGACCATGGCGGCCAGGTGTGCGGCCGGAACCGCGAGCGCCGCAGCTCCTGCGGCAGCAGCTTGCGAAGCCTGCCACGCTACCCAGCCCCCGGTGAACGAGAAGCCTTTAGCTCTCGATACAGCTCCGGCATAGTCGCCGCTCACAGCGTCGAACGCGCGAACTATGACGTTCGAGTTGACCTTGTCTTCGGCGGGTGCAGCTCCAGCGGTCATCGTCGGACTCGCCTTTCGAGACGATCGTGTGGCAACGGAAGGGTTTCTTGTACCGAGCTGGCCGGAAATATTCTGTCAAGTGGACTGGTCGAAAGTAGTGGCCGCGTCGTTACTGGCGAACCACAGGCTCAGCCCTCTGGACGATCAAGTTCACTCCATAAGACCAGTGACCCCGCGTTCGTGGTCCGAGCGAGTGAGATCACGACACCAAGGTTAGGTCTCCTCCCTCGGTGAGAACATGATGGTTGTCAGGGCGACTGTCTAGATCATCTCGCCTGACCAGGAACTTCAAGGTGCTGTCCTAACCCCTGCCTCCGGGCCGTGGTGGCTGGCAACGACGCTGAGCGCGGTCGATCGCTAGTGGCTACCGTCAGCCCGCGCGTACGCTGGCACTCGTACGCAGCGCCGACCTGAAGGTGAGCCGCTCACGTCATGGCAGAGGTCGCGACCGGCCAGCACAAGACATCGATCCCCTTCACCGTCGAGTCCGCGCAGCAGGCGTTGAAACATGCGTGTCAACTCGCCGACATCGACGTCCGCTCTGTCGAGCTGATCCGAAATTGACCTGATTCAACGGAGTGCATGACGCTCGCTTCATCCGCCTGGCGATGCCCAGCTCGTCGCTGGGATCATGGTCAGGCCGTAGCCGACGACCGGGGAGCGCACGATGCCTGTCAGCAGCACCAGCACGACCGTTCGCACGCTCGACGGTTTGCACCTGTCCGGCACGCTGACTGCCCCAGATAGCACCCCTGATCAGGCCGTGGTGCTGGTGCACGGTGGCGGCGTGACCCGTGAGGAGGGCGGCTTCTTCACCCGGCTGGCGGCCGGACTGGCCGAAGCCGGTGTGGCCTCGCTCCGGTACGACCTCCGGGGGCACGGCGAGAGCGACGGCCGTCCCGAAGAGTCGTCGCTGGCAGCCCACCTGAACGACATCCGCGTTGTCCGTGACCACCTCCGAGAGGCGTCCGGCGCGCAGACCGTGAACCTGCTGGGTACAAGCTTCGGCGGCGGCATGGTGGCCTACTACGCGGCGAAGCGCCCTGACGAGCTGACGCGCCTCGTGTTGCTCAACCCACAGCTCAACTACAAGGATCGCTACATCGACCAGAAGTCCCACTGGTCCGGCGACTTCTTGGACGATGCCAAGGCGCAGCAGCTCGCGGACCAGGGCTACATCGACCACTCACCGACCGTGAAGCACAGCCGGGCGTTCCTGAACGAGGTGTTCTGGATCAGGCAGAATGAGGTGCTTGACGAGATCACGGCCCCGACGCTCATCGTGCACGGCACGGAGGACACCTTCGTCTCCATCGAGGCGTCACGGGCAGCGGTGCATCAGTTCCGGGTGGAACACCAGCTCGTTGAGATCGAAGGCGCGCAGCACGGCTTTGCGGTGCGCGAAGACCCCGAGTACCGCAACCCGCAGAGCCAGGAGTGGCAAGCCTTCGTGATCCACACGGTGCGCGACTGGTTCACCGCGGCTTCCTGACCGTCCGGTCAAGACGTGAGCGCTTCGCGCAACGTTCGCGGTCCCGGCCGGTTGTTCCAGGGGTTCAACGTCTCCACGACGCGCACCAGCTCGCGCCTGGTGCGGCTGGAGCGCATCTCCGTGACGAGCTGCATGGCCACCAGCCCTTCATGCGCTGCATCGTCAGGTTCGCCGCTGAGTGCCAAGGCAGCGGCACGTCGTGCGCGGAAGTAGCCCTCGTCGCGGCGTGACAAGTTCCTAGCGCCCAAGACCTCGCCGTACAGCGTGGCGGCCTTGGCTGGCTTGCCTGCCTCGATGTAGCAGCTCGCGGCACGCAACAGGTGTGTGTCCTCGTCGTAGTACGGGCCAAGGTGGGCATACCGCTCGTCCCCGGAGTCCGTAGCGTCGACCAGTCGGCGGGCGTCTTCGAGCTTCTGCTCAACCACGCTGAACGGTTCCCCGAGCATCGCCAGGCCCCGCGCCTCTTGCTGCGTGACTTCGGCGCGCACTCTGGGCGGAAGCTGCCACGGGCCGTACTGCGCTGCCTGGGCCAAGGTGAGCACCCGCAAGCCGTCACGCTCTTCGTAGGCCATCTGCGACTTCTTGAGCAGCACGTACCCCTGCATCGGCATGTCCCCGGCTTCCTGCGCCCACTCGATAGCGCGGTCGTGCCAGAAGCTCGCGGTCACGGGGTCGTGCGAGTCGCGGTACAACCATCCGGCGAACTCAGCAGCATCGGAACCGACCGTCAGCAGCGAACGGCGGACATCAGGTGTGACGGCACGGGCGTGTTCTTCGATGGCTCCGAGAATGCCGAGCACGACCGGGAGCGCCGCAGCCGGCCCCAGGCTGCCGTCATCGGCCTTGCACATGACGAGCTGGCGGCGGAAGTAGTCGATCACCGAGCCGTCGAGGTAGCGGCGGGCGTCGTCCATCGCGGCAGCAACCCGTTGCAACTCGTCCAGACCCAGCGCGGGCAGGGCAGCAGCGGCGATGCCATGCGTAAGCAGTGAACGCCGGTTCAGTGGACTCATGGCCTCCCACTCTGCGGTCGTAGCCGGGTTGCTGGAGGAGTACCCCGCAGCCTGTAGTTCACCCAAGTAGCTACCGAGCCCACTCGCCGCCACGGTGGCCGCATCAAGCGGCAAGAGCACCGGGTGGCCGTTGACGATGACCGGCAGCAGCACGCCGCCGTGTCCGCGCGTCGAGCTGTCGAGCGGCTCCACGGCTGCGACTTCCGAACCGGGCGCTGTCTCGGTCAGCAGCTCGGCCAACTGCTCCACAGACACTTGCAGCGCCCGCGCGATCTTCGGCCGGAGCCACGGTTGCGGCTCAGAGTCACCGCTTTCCCAACGAACCACAGTCGAGCGGTCGATTTCGAGCCGTTCAGCAAGTCCTTCTTGCGTAAATCCGACCGCCTTACGGCGCTGTGCCAGGCGCTCGCGTCTGGTTGTCATCGTCGCAGCCTTCCGTGCTCGCCCTTGCGGGCTTTGTCGCTGGTCAGAGAGCCGATGCAACACCGATGCATCACGGCTCCGCCGTGCGCGCTCTGTCCCTGACCAGCTACCGCCGGTTGTGTGCAGGGTACGACCCCACGGAAGCGCACAGCAACGGAGGCAGCGGCTATGACCTGCACAGAAGCGACGATCGCCGACGTGGTACCTGATCGTCTGCCTGTCGTGCTCGACCTGCTGTCTGCTCTGGCAACCACCGTGCTTGGTACGCACACCAACGCGGCTGACCTCTGTGCCGTCTGCGGGTCGGCCTGGCCGTGTGAGCGCGTCGTGCTGGCCGATCACAACCTCGCGGTGCTCTGACATGGCCCCCATGACCGGTGGAACCGGCGACGTGAACCCCGAATCCGTCGCCGGTTCCACCACCCATACGCGACCACGGCCGCTGTTTGGATATATCCGCGTTGCTCCCTATACGTCCGAGAAGCGCATCGAAGAACTACGGCGCAGCATGGCCGCTTACGCCAGCCAAGAGGGCTTCACGCTCGGACGGGTCTTTGTTGACCAGAGCCGGTTGCACACCATTGCCCTTACCGAGCTGTTCCACGCGCTTAGCTGTGGCGAAGCTGCACATGTGCTCGTGCCCGCCCTGCATCACTTGGCGCACTACCCGAGTATCCAGGCCGCCATGAAGGAATTAGTCGAGTCTCAAACGGGTGCGCGGCTTCTTGTGATGTACCCGAACGTTACGGACGCGGCATGACTGCGGCACTCAGGGAAAGGCCCGCAGTAGCCATGAGCGAGCCAGAACAACCGGAGTGGCAGCAGGCGAGCGAACTGGTCTTGGCAGCCTTGCCCAGCGCCGTTAACTGCGCCCGATTGCTGGTGTGCTCAGAACTGACGCGCTACCCGCTCGACCGGCGCTGTATTGACGCCGCCGAACAGGTTATGGACGAGTTGGTGACGCACGCGGTTAAGACGACAGGTGTCACCGCGGATCAGCCGATGTACCGAGCGGCCTATGACCATCTGGGCACTATTCGCGTGCTGCTCCGGCTGATGGCGGAGTCACTGGTGATCGAGGTGTGGGACAGCAGCACCGAGCCGCCCGAATCGTCGCTCGGCGCTGCCCCTGGTCTCTCGCGCAGCCGGGATTGGAGCTACCACCTGCCCCGTAGTGGCGGGCGGGTGGTGTGGTGCGTGCTGTCCATGTTCGAGGTCCAGCCTGACACAGTGCAATTTCCCGCATTATTGCCACAGCGCGTTCGCCAAGGTCTCGGCAACCAGTCAGCGCGCATCATGCGCGACCCGGTAGTGCTCCAGCGAGTGCTTGACGGCCTCAACGCACTTGGGCCACGGCCAGAACCGGAGGACCCATGCTAATTGCCTTTGAAGGCCAGGACGGCGCGGGCAAGACCTCGCTGCTCCGCGCCGCATGTACCGAGCTGACCAGACAGGGCGTCCGCGCGGTTGTTGTTGACGAGTTCTCGGACAGCCCGTATGGGCAACGTCTTCTTGAAGCCGTGGCCCATGACAAGTTCCTGCGTCCGGTCCAAAACGAACCCGAAACCATGCTCACGCGGGTACTCGACATCGTGGCTGATCTCTACTACCTCGATGAACGGGTGATCGCCCCAGCGCTCGAAACGGGACATGTGGTGCTCAAGGATCGGCACCTCGACACCATTTTCTACACGCTGGTGCCGACGCTTGTTGAGGCGGGAACGTCGCGCACCGAGTCACGAGCACTTACCTGGCTGAGCATCATGCTGAGCAAGCTGCTGCATAAGCCGACCTTCACGGTGTTCGTAGACGCACCGCTTGACGTACGCCTGGAGCGAATCCAGCAACGGACACGTCATTTGCGAGAAGACCGCGCCAACAGCGTGAGCGATGAAGACCTTGCCATCTTTGCCGCCCGTGAGCGGATTATCCGGCAGCTCATCGCCGCTGAACCGGCGCGGTTCCTGACTGTCCATAACGGCAATACTCCCTTACACGCAGGAGTGAGGCAAGTCCTTGCATTGGTCGCGTCTCGCAGGCCGCAAGAGGGGAGATCGACACATGGCTGAACTCGTGGAACTGCCGGTTGCATGTCGGCGGGACAATCCACACACGGAACGTTCGGCGAAACTTCGCGCGGGTGTCATCGGGCTCGGTAAGCAAGCGTTGGAGGATCACATACCTGGGTTGCTCGGGTCCGACGCCGCCGAACTGATCGCCATCTGCGACGAGGACGCGGAGATCGTCCGCGAGCAGCAGTACAAGTTGCGCGTCTCGGGCTACACCGACTTCGAGGACATGTTCACCGCCGAGCAGCTCGATCTCGTCATCGTCTGCGTGCCGCACAACATCGGACGGCAGGTCATCGAAGCCGCGGTGAAGCATCGCGTCCATGTGCTCAAAGAGAAGCCCTTTGCTACCACACTGTCCGAGGCGCAGGACTTGGTGAAGCTCTGCGAGCACGCCGGGATTCACCTCATGGTGACGCTGCAACGGCGCTTCAATCCGATCTACACCAGCTTTACCCAACTGGCCGACCAGATCGGCACCCCGTTCATGGTGGACGCCGCCTACACGCTGCACGTCACCGACCCGTCGGACGGCTGGCGCGGTCGCACAGCCGTCGCCGGTGGCGGCTGCATCATCGACATGGGCTACCACCTAGTCGACATGATCCTGTGGTACTTCGGGCTGCCTGACCGGGTGTTGGCCGACATGTCCATGAGCGCCCGGCTAGACCGCAACTACGACGCCGAAGACACAGCCCTGATCCACTTCAGCTACGACAGCGGCTTGTACGGCTCACTGCTGCTGTCGCGGTTCATCGGACCGAAGAGCGAACAGATACGGCTCGTCGGCAGTCAGGGCATCGTCCACTTGGAACGCGGCAGCATCCGCCGCCTGACCAACGGTGGTCAGGTCGTGGAATCCCTTGCCCGCGAACAAGCCTGGCCCTCGGCCGCTGTGTCCCAGGTCAACTACTTCTGCCGCGTCATCGAAGGCTTGCGCCCCAACGTCAGCGGCCCCCGCGAAAACCTCGCGCACCTCAGCTTCATCTCCGGGTGCTACGAGTCCGCCCGCACCCGGTCGTACGTCAACCCCAAGGAGTTGCTGTGAGTTCGCACTTGGCGCTGCTCGGTGGGACTCCGGTCATCACCACGAGCAGACCGCACTTCACCTGGCCGCCGCTTACCGACGACACCATCAAGGCCGTGCTGCACCAGCTCGGCGCGGCCGTCTCGATCTACGACCGTTCCGGCGTCATCGCCAACTTGGAAGACGCCCTGGCCGACTACTTCGGCGTGCGGCACGCCGTACTGACCAGCTCGGGCACGGCGGCGCTGCACTCCGCCTACGCGGCCAACTTCATCGAGCCGGGCGACGAGGTGATCGTTCCGGCCTACACCTTCCCGGCGACCGCAACGCCGCTGCTGCACTTGGGCGCGGTGCCCGTCCTGGCAGACAGCGACGAAACCGGCAACGTCTCGGGAGCCGATGTGGCCGCCCGGATCACACCCCGGACGACGGCCGTCATGGTCACGCACTTGTGGGGCATCCCCGCCGACATGGACAGGTTGTGTGCGCTGGCGGACGAACGCGGCCTGGCGCTCTTGGAAGACGGCTCGCACGCCCACGGGGCCACCGTGAACGGACAGAAGGTCGGTACCTTCGGACACGTCGCGGCCTTCTCCATGAACGGGCCGAAGCCGCTCTCGGCTGGTGAAGGCGGCTTCGTGCTGACCGACGACGATGAGGTCTTCTACCGGCTGCTGCTCCACGGGCACTACAACAAGCGCTGCCGGAACGAGATCCCCGCCAACCACCCGCTGCACCCGTACGCAGTGACCGGCATGGGGTTGAAGCTCCGCATCCACCCGCTCGCCGCAGCCATCGCGCTCGACCAGCTCGGGCACCTCGATGAGTACATGGCAGGACGAGCTGCCATCGCGCGGTACCTGTGCGCGCAGCTCGGGGAGCTGCCGGGCATCGCCGTGCCGCACGTACCCGAGAACACGCAGCCGTCCTGGTACGGCCTGCCGCTGACCTACGTCCCGGACGAGCTGGACGGCTTGTCGGTGGAGCGCTTCTACGCGGCGCTCCAAGCCGAAGGGTGCGCGGAGGTTGACCGACCTGGCTCAACTGGTCCCCTGAACGTACTGCCGCTGTTCCGCGACCCCGAACCGCTCTTCCCGCATTACCGGCATCTCCGGGAAGCGCAGTACGCACCAGGGCAATTCCCGGTAGCGGAGACCGTCCACCGGTACACGCTCAAGCTGCCTGTCTGGCACCGCGAAGAAGACATGCCGCTGGTGAATAGCTACATCGAGGCATTCCGCAAGGTAATCGAGCACCACACCGACTTGATAGGATAAGAGAATGGTTGATGCTTCCCAGCTCGAAAAACTGACCACCCAAGCCAAGGCAGACAGCGTTCAGCAGTTGGTGGTTGGTGCCGTCGTGCAGCACGAGGGCAAGGTGCTGCTGTTGCAGCGGCCAGACGATGACTTCATGCCAGGCATCTTCGAGCTGCCGAGCGGCAAAGTCGAACCGGGCGAAGGGCTGGACGAAGCTCTGCGGCGCGAGGTCATGGAAGAAAGCGGCCTGACTGTCTCCGTAATCCGCGAGTACATCGGCAGCTTCGACTACGCATCAGGCAGCGGCAAGAAGAGCCGCCAGTTCAATTTCGCCGTGGACGTGCGCGCTGCCGAGCCGATCGAGCTGAGCGAACACGACGCATACCTCTGGGCACCGCTGCACGAGGACATCCCGGTGACGGACGCCGTGAAGGACGTGCTGGGGAAGTTTAGGGAGTTGCGGGCGGTGTAGACGAGCTTGGTTTCAACCAGTGAGAGCGCCATCGGCGTTTCCTAGTAATTCGCTGAGCTTCTCGCTCGGCGTGGCCCATTCTAGCGTACGGCGTGGGCGGCCGTTGAGGCGGTCGGCGATCGCGTCGAGTTCGGCCTGACTGTGGACCGAGAGATCTGTGCCTTTCGGCAAGTACTGCCGCAGAAGGCCGTTGGTGTTCTCGTTCGAGCCGCGCTGCCACGGCGAGTGCGGGTCACAAAAGAAGACTGGAATATCGGTGGCAATGGTACACCTCGCGTGTGCCGCCATCTCCACACCTTGATCGTGTGTGATCGACCGCCACATGGCCTCGGGAAGTCTCTTGACGGCTGTGCAGAGCAGGAGCGCGACTCGTTCCGCGGTGCGGTCGTCGGGGATTTTCTGGAGGAGGACGAACCGCGTGGTCCGCTCGACCAGCGTGCGAATCCGCGACTTCCCCTTCGCACCGATGATCAGGTCGGACTCCCCCTGCCCGGGGACGGCCCGGTCGTCCGCCTCGGCCGGCCGCTCGCTGACGGTGACCATGCCGGTGATCCGGGCCGTCTTGGG
>JBOHEO010000117.1:0-17699 GCA_050701055.1 Pseudonocardia sp.
CCCCGCGCCCGCCCGTCTGCCACGAGCTGGAGGTTCTCCGCGGTGGTCATCTGCCCGAACGACTGCTGGCCCTGCGGGACGTAGGCGAGCCCGCGCCGGACGCGCTGGTGCGGTGGGAGTGCGGTGATGTCCTCGCCGTCGAGCAGGACCCGTCCGGTGCGCACCGGCAGCAGGCCCACCGCGGCGCGTAGCAGCGTGGTCTTGCCGGCGCCGTTGTGGCCCATCACCGCGGTGACACCGCCCGGTGCAACCGCCACCGTCACCCCGTGGACGACGGCGGTGCGCCCGTACCCGACCTCGAGGTCGATCATGTTCAACATCAGCGGCCGTCCCCGGCGTCGGCGAACACGGCCTCGACCTCGGCGGCGCTGTGCCCGGGCCCGAGGTAGACCTCCTGCACCCGCGGATCGGCCTGCACCTGCGCGACGCTCCCCTCGGAGAGCACCGACCCCGCGTGCAGGACCGTGATCGAGGACGCGAAGGCGCGCATGAAGTCCATGTCGTGCTCGACGACGACGACCGTGCGTTCCTCGGCGATGCGGTGCAGCAGCTTCCCGGTCTCGTCCTTCTCCGCCGTGCTCATCCCCGCCACCGGCTCGTCGAGCATGAGCAGTCGCGCGTCCTGCACCAGCAGCATGCCGATCTCCAGCCACTGCTTCTGGCCGTGCGCCAGGGTGCCGGCCGGGGCGTCGGCCAGCTCGGTGAGCCGGACGGTGTCCAGGGTCGCGGCGACCGTGTCCGGCACGCCGTGCCGGCGGCGCAGCAGCGACAGGGCGCGGCGGCGCGCGCCCGCGGCGATGTCGAGGTTCTGCACCACCGACAGGCCCTCGAAGACCGTCGCGGTCTGGAACGTGCGTCCGACGCCCAGGCGCGCGATCTGGTGCACCTTGCGGCCGAGCAGCGGCTGCCCGGCGAACTCCACGGCCCCGGTGGCGGGCACCAGGCCGGACACCGCGTCGATCAGGGTGGTCTTGCCGGCGCCGTTGGGCCCGATGAGGAACCGCAGGTCGCCGGGCAAGACGGCCAGATCGACGTGGTCGACGGCCACGAACCCGTCGAAGTTGACCGTGAGGCCGGTGACCTGCAGGTAGTCGGCATCCATCAGTTGCCTCCGCTGGGGGCTGGCACGGGCGCGGTGGGGCTCGGCGTGCGAGGGCGGCGGAGACGGTCGCCGACGCCGCGCCACCCGCCGGACAGCGACGCCAGGCCACCCGGCAGGAACGCGATGACCAGCATGAACAGGAAGCCCTGCAGGTAGATCCAGCCGGACGGGATGGCCTCGGACAGGGTGGTCTCGGCCCACGCCACGGCGATCGCCCCGAGCACCGGGCCGAGCAGCGTGGTGCGCCCACCGATCGCCACCCCGATCAGCAGGCCGATCGAGGGGACGATGCCCACGTCGTTGGGCGAGATGATCCCGACGATCGGGACGAACAGCGCCCCGGCGACGCCGGCCATCACCGCGGCGATCATGTAGGCGACGGTCTTGATGTTCGCCGGGTCGTAGCCGAGGAAACGCACCCGCTCCTCGGAGTCGCGGCACGCCACCAGCAGCTCACCGTAGCGGCTGACCATCAGCTGGCGGGCGACCGCGACCATCACCAGCAGCGTGCCCGCGGCGATGAAGAACAGGAGTTGCTTGTTCACCGGGTCGTTCAGGGCGAAGCCGAAGAATCCCCGGAAGCTGTTCAGCCCGGTGGAGCCGCCGGTGCCGGTCGGGTTGCCGATCAGCAGGATCGCGAACGCGGCGGCGAGCGACTGGGACAGGATCGCGAAGTACGCCCCGCGCACCCGACGGCGGAACGTCGCGAGACCCAGCAACCCGGCGGCGAGCGCGGGTACCAGCAGGATCGCCACCACCGTGACCAGCGGTGAGCGGAACGGCTCCCACCAGCCCGGCACGCCGTCCGAGGAGATCAGTGCCATGAAGTCGGGCACGCCTCCCGGTCCGGCGTCGGCCAGCTTGAGGTGCATCGCCATCAGGTAGGCGCCCAGACCGAAGAACACCCCCTGCCCGAGCACCAGCATCCCGCCGCGCCCCCACGCGAGCCCGATCCCCACCGCGACCATGGCGTAGCACAGGTACTTGGCGAGCAGCCCGAGCCGGAACCCGGACAGCATCGCGGGCGCCACCACGAACAGCACCAGCGCGCCGATCGCGAAGCCGCCGAGCACGGCCCACCGGTTGGACAGCAGCTTCGTCATGCCAGGCTCCGCGACCGGACGACGTAGATGCCCTGCGGGCGTGCCTGCAGGAACGCGACGATCAGCGCGAAGACCAGCACCTTGGCCAGCGACGCGGTGGTGGAGTACTCGACCCAGGACTGCACGATCCCGAGCACGAACGCCGCGATCACCGCGCCCCTGATCTGCCCGATGCCACCGACCACGACGACCAGGAAGGCGTCGACGATGTAGCTGGTGCCCAGGTTCGACGAGATCGAGCCCATCAGCGTCAGGGCCACCCCGGCGACCCCGGCCAGGCCGGAGCCGATGAAGAAGGTGAGCCGGTCGGTGGCGCGGGTCGAGATGCCCGAGCTCTCGGCGAGCCAGCGGTTCTGCACCGTCGCCCGGACCCGCCGGCCCAGCGGCGTCAGCGTGAGCACCGCGGTGAGCGCCACGACCGCGACGATCGCCAGCATCAGGATGAACAGCCGGGAGCGGGGGAAGGAGAAGCCGAGCACCTCGACCGGCCCGGAGAGCCAGCTCGGCGCGGCGACGTCGACGCCGGCGGTGCCGAATACGTCCCGGGCGAGCTGCTGGAGCACCAGCGAGACCCCCCACGTGACGAGCAGGGTGTCCAGCGGCCGGTGGTACATCCGGCGCAGCAGCGTCATCTCCAGCACGACGCCGAGCAGGCCGCCGATGACGAAGGCGATCGGCAGCGACACCATCAGCGACAACCCGGCCGACCCGAGCACCTGCTGCATCACGTACGCGGTGTAGGCGCCGGCCATCATGAACTCGCCGTGCGCCATGTTGATGACGCCCATCTGGCCGAACGTCAGGGCCAGCCCGAGGGCGACCAGCAGGAGGACCGACCCTCCACTGAGCCCGTTGAATATCTGGGTGACCACGATCTCCACGCCGATCGCCTCCTGGGTCGGGGGATGGGGGACGACCGTGACCGGCCGGGATCGCTCTCCGGCCGGTCACGTGCTGCTCAGCCGCCCAGCCCGGTGGCCCACGGGTAGCTCGATCCGGTGAGGAACGGGTCCGGCTCGATCGGCGCTCCGGAGGAGTACACCGTGTAGATCAGCCCGTCGGGGCCGATCTCGCCGATTAGTGCGGTCTTGGCGATGTGGTGGTTGTCGCCGTTGACCGTGACGGTGCCCTCCGGGGCCTCGAAGCTGACGCCGCCCGCTGCCGCCTGCACGGCGGGCACGTCGAACGACCCGGCCTTCTCGACCATGCCCTTCCAGAGGTAGAGCGAGGTGTAGGCGGCCTCCATCGGGTCGGAGGTGACCCGGTTCGGCCCGTAGACGGACTTGAAGTCCGACACGAACGTCCGGTTGGCCGGGGAGTCGATGGTCTGGTAGTAGTTCCAGGCCACGGGCTGGCCGACGATGTTGTCGATGCCGATCCCGCCGACCTCCTCCTCCGCGATCGACACGCTCAGCACCGGCATGGCGTCCGCGGTGAGGCCGAGGTTCTTGTACTCCTTGAAGAACGCGACGTTGGAGTCGCCGTTGAGGGTGTTGAAGACGGCGTCGGCGTCGGCGTCGCGGACCTTGGCGACGATCGTGGCGAAGTCGGTGTAGCCCAGCGGGGCGTACTCCTCGCCCTTGATCTCCATGCCGTTCGCGGCGGCGTACGCCTTGATGATCTTGTTGGCGGTCTGCGGGAAGACGTAGTCACTGCCCACGAGGAACAGGCTCGTGGCGCCCTGCTGCTTGAGGTAGTCCAGCGCGGGAACGATCTGCTGGTTGGTCGTGGCGCCGGTGTAGAAGATGTTCTTCGACGCTTCCAGTCCCTCGTACTGCACCGGGTAGAACAGCAGCGCGTCGTTGCCTTCGAAGACGGGCAGCATCGCCTTGCGCGAGGATGACGTCCAGCCGCCGAACACCGCGGCCACGCAGTCGCTGCGGATCAGCTTCTCGGCCTTCTCGGCGAAGACGGTGGGCTCCGACGCCCCGTCCTCACCGACGATCACCAGCTGCTTGCCGAGCACGCCGCCAGCACCGTTGATCTTGTCGGCGGCGAGCTGCAGCGAGTCGAAGACCGTGTTCTCGCTGATCGCCATGGTGCCCGAACGCGAGTTGAGGAACCCGATCTTCACCTCGCTCCCGGAGGTGTCCACACACGATGCCGGGGCGGGCCCGGTGGCCGCCCCGGAGTCGACCCGTGAGCCGCAGGCGGTGAGGGCGAGACCCAGGGACAGGAACACGGCCGTCACGGCCGTTCGTCGCGTACGCGGTGAGCTCACGAGTCGTCCTTTCGCGATGCGATGAACCGCGGTCCCCGGGTTCCGCGGGAGGGGGCGGGCACGGCGCGGGTGCAGGTGCCCGGCGGTTGAACGTTAGGAACGCTGTGTTGCGATCAATAACCAATCTAGTGAACAGCGTGTGTCGCTGGATCAGGTGATTTGGCCAGTACTTGTCGAGACTGGCGGACTTTCTTGGCCGAACACCGCCTCGAACGAGGAGGTCCGTCAGCTCCAGTCGATCCGCTCGAACGCGGCGCGGAGCCGGGAGCCGCGGCCGGGATGCCCCGCCGACACCCAGGCGATCCGGCCGAGCAGATGATCGCGGAACGCTGGATGCCCGACCCGGTTCTGCGCGGTCGGGCCGGTGCGGACGCAGTTGTGCAGCAACGCCCGCAGGGCGTCGTACTCCACGCGGGACACCGCCGGCCGCGCGTTGACGACCAGCCCCGTGACGCGCTGTCGATGGTGGTCGGGCAGCACCCGGGTCTTGTCCGGGCGGACCCGGAAGCCCTCCTCCGCGGCGATCACCGCGACCCGAGCGACCAGGCCGTGCGCCGGCAGGCCGCGGTCGCCGGAGAACACCAGGTCGTCGGCATAGCGCCCGTACTCGGCGCCGATCGTGGGCGGGTAACCCGCGGTCGAAGCAACCCGGCCAGCCGCTCGCCGGTGACATGGCTGAAGAACCCCTCCAGATCCAGCCGGACGACCATGCCCCGGCCCGCGTGCGGGGCCGCGAGCGTGTGTGGTGAGCGGCCGCGGACATAGCCGTGTGCCGCGGCGTGGATCGGGATCCGGGCCAGCACCCGGCGGCCGACCCGGCGCTGCAGCTCGGCGAGCCGTGGCCCGGGGGTCTCGAGCAGCCGGGGAACCCCGGACCGGGACGCCGTCCACCGACATCGGTAGTGGTGCAGCGGCCCGTCCGGGGCCCGGCGCAGCCAGCCCCCGGGGTCGGCGAACCAGTCCAGCTCGCCGCCGCGCAGATCCAGGCCGAGGGCGAGGGTGTCGAGGTCGGCCCAGGGTTCCACCGGCCAGCGCCACACCGGGACGGGCGGGTCGAGCACGATCGGCCGCATCCGCGGGCGGGCGGCGAGCAGCCGGCCGAGCTCGGCCGCCACCCGCCGCGGATCACCGCGCGGGGCTCGCGGCCAGCGGGCGAGGAGCAGCGCGACCGTGTCGCCGATCTCGTCGGGGTCGTCCCAACCCGCGCATCCGACGAGTCGTCCGGTCAGCTCGTTCAGCCGCCACGGGCCGTTGAGTGCCGCAGCCGCGACGACGTGCGGGTCGGGGGTCACGGCGGGGCGCCGTGCGATGGGGCGGCGGCGGACGACCGGTGTTCCCGTCGGCCGCGCGCCGCCGGCAGTTCGCTCCTGCCATGCGCGCGCGGGACGCCCTGCCGCACAGAGGTGGTGCACCCCGGGGTTGCCCCGGAGGGGCGAGACCTGCTCGCCGTCTCGTCCGCGCACCGCCGCATCGCGGATGAGGTTACCGGTGCACGGATGTATGCCGCGTTCGTACTCCTCCGCGCCGTTTACCGCGCGTCTGCACGAAGCCTGGTCGGAACGGCACATTCTGAGTGCGCACAGAGAAACTACTTCTGCGGGGCCGGGCGTGTCGCGTCTTCCCTCTACGCAACTGTGACGGTGCAGTCGAACTCGCTGTGCTGGCGTGTCATTGCAGGTAGGCGCCTCGAAGTCGGTCGTCTCGGTGTCGGTGGTCTTGATACATGACCAGGCTGGACCCATGATCACCAGTCGGGCGCGAAAACTGCCGGATGTGGCCGGATTGTGCGCCGAACCGGCGATCATGGCTCTGGCCTGGTCCTGATCGGTCCGGCGCGGTCCGGTCTCTGCCCTAGCGCAACACGAGAGATCAAAAAGGCCGAAACGGACGTGGCGAGCGCGTCGGGGCGGATGCTCGGCTCGGCGGCGCGGTTCGAGTCCGAGCACAAGTCCGAGCGGGTGCGCCGCGCGCGGTTGCAGGCTGCGCTGAACGGTGAGCGCAACGGTGGGCCGCGCCCGTTCGGGTTCGACGCCGATGGGGGTCACGGTCCGGGAGGAGGAGGCGGCGGCTGTGGTGCGGGCGGCCACCGAGGCGATTTGGGTGGGACGTCATTGCGGTCGGTGGTGGCGATCCTGACCGGCCCGAGCCGACGGACCTCGCCGGTTGACGCGCGGGTGCGCTGGCTGGGTCGGGGCTCTACCGCTGCGCCGGGTGCGGGCGGGAGTCGTTGCGGGTGTCGACGGCGGGCCGTGGGATCGCCGCGTACCGGTGCCCGGGGCAGGTGGGGCACGACCGGGCAAGTGGTGCGCGCCGCGCGTCCGTTGGACGCCTACATCGACTCGTCGGGATGGGGGGTGGAAGCCCGGCTACTGCGTTGGCTGGCCTGGCAGGAAAGACGACTCGACGCACTCACGATACTCCTGGGCCCAGCTCTGGCGGCGCTCGTGCGCCGGGATGGCGTTGAGTACCTTCTGCCCAAGATCCGCGACCGGACGAACGTGGTGCGCCACGGGCAGGTCGGTGATGATTGTTTGGGCATGGCGGGTGCCGTGGGTGAGGTCCCCACTGCGGGTGAGGCACAGTGCTCGGAGCAGCTCGATCTTCGCCGGGCCACGCACGGCGGTGTCTGGGTACAACCGCAGTGCCGCATTCTGCGCTTGGTCGGCCTTGGCGAAGTCACCCAGGTGCGAGTAGACGAAGCTCTCGGTGTAACGGAGGTTCTCCTCACCCCAGTCAAAGGTCGAGTCTCTGCGGCTGGCGGGTGTGAGCTTGCCGAAGCACTCGCGCACCTGACACAAGGCTTGTTCGGCGTCGACGGGCCGTCCCGCAAGGGCCAGGGTCTGCGCCTTGCCCGCCAGGAGCTCTGGCTGTGCCTCGGGCGGCGCCGCGTCCAGGCGTGCCTCGGCCTCGTCGGCGAGCTGCAGGATGTCGCTGACCGGGCGGTGCTCGTAACCGGCGCGGGCCACTTCACGGCCCCGGACCCAGAGCACGGTGTAGGGGTCACCGGCCTGATCGGCGACCCGGCGGGCCGTGCGCCACCAGCGTCGTGCTTCGATGAGTTTGCCCAGGTTACCGGCCGTCAGTGCGGTGAACGTGGCCAGCAGTGCGCTGGCTTGTCGTAGTTGGCGCTGGGCCGTCTTGTCCGGCTGCCGGTCGATCGCGAGTTGCAGACCCTGGAGATCGACGGTGAGTGCCTGCATCAACGTCGCCGGCGCCGTCACGCGGTAGGTCTGTCCGTAGTCCCAAGCGATGTGCTGCCACTCGTCCACGTCAGCCGCAGCGCGTTCGTCGGCGCTGACATGGTTCAGCTCGTGCCGGACGACCTCCGAGGCCCCCGCCGTGCCACCGACACCGAGGCCGACGCCGCCGAGAGTAGCTTTCAGTAAGAGTGTTCGCCGTCTTATCATATCTTCACCATCCTCGCCCGCCAGGTACAAGTGGAGCAAGAGCGGGCCGAGATTACCGTTGAGCGGGGCCAGAGGCGATGATACCGGTCCAGTGCTGCTGTGTTCTGTTCGAGGAGCCGACGTGGAAGGTTCCCACGGCCGAGGTGCTAACCCGAATCGTTCGCCGGGGATGTGTAGGCCGTCCGCGATGCGTTCGATGACTCCCACGGCGGTGACCTGGTGGACATTGTTCATGTACTCGTTGACACGGCTGACGGTCAGTCCGCAGAGGCGACCGATGTGGGTGACCGTGAGCTTGGCGGGTTCCTCGGTCAAGTTGTTGACGACCCTGAACAGCCGGCCGATGTTCAACTCACAGCACGCGCGAACCACCTCGGGATGATCGCGAATTTGTGGGGGTAGCCGGTCGGGAGGCCGGTTACGTCGCGCCATTACTCGCACTCCCGACCATGGACACGCGAGCCGGGACCGCCGACAACCCACGTGCTGCGGTACCGAGGCGGAGCGGAGCTGCCGGCCGAAGCTCCCGGTGTTCTGCTGATCGTGCCTCGGGTGCTTGCCCGCGAGGTCCCCCGTGCCGACCTCCTGTTTCCTGACGAGGAGATCCGTGACACCCACGGACGCATTGTCGGTTGCCGGAGACTCGCCCGGTTCGTCACGGCCGGCGCAACCGACTGAACGCCCCGTTCGGATCATCATCACCCGCCTAATCATGGGCGATGGCTACCAGTGCCGGACCTATGCTTCGCCCGTAACCCGCTACGCACGCCATCCGCGCACCGCGCCATCGACCCCGCGCATCCGCACGGAACGCGCGCGCGGCCACCTAACACACCGACCCGGGAGTGGTGTCATGACCGTCGTCCTCGTCCACGGCAATCCGGAAACCGTAGCGATCTGGGGCCCGCTCCGCGCCGAGTTGGGCCGCGACGACGTGATCGCGCTCTCGCCGCCGGGGTTCGGTGCGCCCGTGCCCGACGGGTTCGGCGCGACCGCCGACGACTACCTCACCTGGCTGGTCGGCGAGCTCGAAGCGCTCGACGGGCCGATCGACCTGATCGGCCACGACTGGGGCGGCGGCCACGTCCAGCGGGTGGCGGCGTCGAGGCCCGACCTGATCCGCTCCTGGTGCACCGACATCGCCGGGTCCGCCGATCCCGAGTACGTGTGGCACGACATGGCCCGGATCTGGCAGACGCCGGGGGAGGGCGAGGCATCGGTCGAGGCGATGAGCTCGATGCCTGTCGAGGATCGGGCGGCCCAGTTGACCGCGGCCGGCATGACCTCCGATGCCGCCTGGGCATGCGCCGCGGCGGTGGGCCCCGAGATGGGTCGGTGCATCCTGGTGCTGTACCGATCGGCAGCCCAACCGGCGATGGCCGAGTGGGGACGCGAGCTCGAACGGGCTGCGCCGGCCCGGGCTCGTCGTCATCGCAACGGCCGATCAGTTCACGGGCGGTGCGGCGCCGGCCCATCGCTCCGCTGAGCGGTTCGGCGCGGAGGTGGCCGTGCTGGAGGGGCTCGGGCATTGGTGGATGCTCGAGGACCCGGCCCGTGCCGCCGACGCCCTGCGGCCGTTCCTCGACGCCCGGGACTGATGCCAACACATCGGTGATCGGGGTCGGGTTGCCCGGGGTAGCCCCGGCCGAGGCGACTGTCGCTGCCGGGGCCGGACGCCGCCGCTCGATCGCGTCGCGCAGCCGGGCACCCCGGCCGGGATGACGTGCCGTCACTGACGAGATGCACCCGGGCGGGCGGTCAATAGCTTCTAGACGCTGACCAACTCACGGGTCTGTTCGCGCGTGTCCTGCACCTCGGGTATCGCGGCGAACGGTGCGGACTCGCGGTGCCACTCGGCGAGCTTGCGGCCCAACCATCCTGGTCGGTGCGGGTTGACCAGCGCCAACGCGCTTCGCATCGTCACGGCCGACAGTTCCGGTTCCCGAGCGAGCAGGTGTACCCGGCTGAGCGAGACGACATTCATCGCACGAATCCGGGCGAGGGCGGGATCGCGCAGTTCAAGTGCCCGCTCGAGGTAGTCGACGGCGTGGTGAGTCTGGCGCCGGTCGTGCAGGGCCAGGTCGCGATACCTCGCCCCGATACCACCGGCGACGTTCGCCGCGTCGTTCCCGCGCAGCCATCGCGGTTCCCCGCCGGGTTCCATATCCACATGAGACTGTTCGGCAGTATCCACCGCCCGGGCGAAGGCGTGCACGTTGCCCCGCTGAGCGTGGCCCCACGCCTCCATCACGGCCAGCAGTGACCGTAACCCCGGGGTGGCAGAGTCTCGGGTTCCGCGCTGCGCGAGATGCATGATCTCCAACCCGTCGTCCGTCGCCCCGAGGTCAAACGATCCGCGGGCGAGCGAGGCCAGCGCGAAGGCCCCGAACGATGAATTCCCGCCCGCTTTCGCCAGGCGCACCGCGGTGATGTAGTGCCGTTGCGCGAGGTGATGCGCGCCGGCATCGAACGCCATCCACCCCGCGATGCTCGCCAGCTCCGCAGCCGCGAGGAACGCCCGGTCGGTCAGCGGGCCGTCCGGCGCCCCGCGGAGCCGGTCGGACAGATCGGCGAGCTGCCCGACCACGGCGGTACGACCCAAGCCGAACGCAGCGGAGCCCCGCTGCTCCCACTCCTGAGACGATGGCAAGGCCGCGACAAGATGTTCCACGGCCTCTACCTCGGCGACGGCGAGGGGACCGCTGCGATCCGACAACGGCCCGTCGGCCAGCGGTTCGAGCCACGGCGCCAGCGGTCCGAGCAGAGCGGCACCACCGATCGCGGTCACCCACAACGCATTCCGCCGGTTGAGCACATCCATCTCCACTGCCGCCGTCGCATCGTCGAGGATCCCGGTCCGCGTCCACGCCCGCTCATCCGGCGCGGCGGACGGTTGGCGTCGGGCGGGCGGGATGAAGCCCAACTCCGCGTCGGTCTCGGCCCCGAGAATAGCCCGCAACGCGCTCCGATAGGGACCGGTCGGGTACCGGACCTTGCCCCGTTCCCACTTGGCGAGCAGGTGGATGTCCAACCCGAACCGGCGCCCGGTCTGCTCCCACAACCACGCGTTCACCAGCTCAGCCAGCTCAGCGCGAGACAGACGCTCGTCCAGAGTACGACGCGACGGCAGACGCTCGCGAGCCCCCCGAAGCAACCAGTTGCGTTCGGTCATGCCCTCCCACCTCTCACTACCCCAACCGGGACCTTCACTACTCCGACCAGGGGCAGCCTAAGCTCGCACAGCCGCACAGAGCGCCCTGACCCCCACCTGACCAGGCACTGTCCACCCCGGCGGATCTCCGCCACGGCGCCGAGGTGGCCGACCCTCGCCACGATGAAGCCGGTGCCGCCGGCCGTCGCCGTCGCCGTGATCGGGCTGGCGGCCGGACACATGCGTCGGCGACGCGGCGGACGCCGCCGGCCCGGCCGGAATCCGCCCCTGCGGTTCAGGCTGCACGCTCCGGGGCAGCGGCCACGTTGTCGGGGACCGGGCCGACACAGGCCCCCACCTGACCGCCCCGGAGGGTCCGACCCGCGACGAACGGCCCGGCTACGGTGCTCCCGGCCGAGGTCGGCCGCGCATTTCGTCGGCTGATCGCCCGCTGGGCTGCATGCGATCAGCGCCGGTAGCACGACGACGCCCACGACACCGACCGCGATGGGCCGTCATGCCGCGCTACTGACGACGTCGCGGCGCTGGGTCGCGAACGGGCGACGGTGCCCCGTGGTCGGCGCCCAGGTCGATCCAGGCGGTCTCCGGAGCGAACGCGAGCGCGATCAGCGTCAGGAGCAGCATGGCCAGCACGTAGACCGACACCGCGTACGCGCTGCCGAACGAGCCCACCAGCGCGATGGAGACGATCGGGGCGATCGCGCCGCCGAACACGCCGGCGATCTGGTAGCCGATGGATGCGCCGCTGTAGCGCAGCTCGGTGGAGAAGAGTTCCGCGATGAACGCGGCTTGCGGCCCGTACATCGCGGCGTGGGTGACCAACGCGACCACGGTGGCGAGCACGATGATCGTGCTGGATCCGGTGGCGAGCAGCGGGAAGAACGCAAACGCCCAGACCGTCGCGCTCACCGCGCCGATCGCGTAGACCGGGCGCCGGCCGTAATGGTCGGACAGCGCGCCGAACAGCGGGATGAGGGCGAGCTGGCAGGCCGAGCCGATCAGCACAGCGGTGAGGCCGACGCCGCGCGGCAGCCCCAGGTTGGTGGTGATGAACGTGAGGATGTAGAGGGTGAAGGTATAGAAGGCCACGTCGGTGCCGACTCGTGCGCCCATCGCGACCAGCAGCCCACGCGGGTGCCGCTGGACGACCTCGACCAGCGGCACCTTCGCCTTGGCGCCGGTGGCCTGTACCTCGGTGAACAGCGGGCTCTCGGCGACGGTCAGTCGGATCCAGAGCCCGACCACGACCAGCGCTCCGGACAGGAAGAACGCGACCCGCCACCCCCACGACAGGAACGCCTCCTCGGACAGCACGAGGTTCAGTAGCCCGAGCACGCCGGCCGCGAGCAGGTTGCCCACCGGGACGCCGACCTGTGGCCAGCTGGCGTTGAGGCCGCGCCTGTTCGGGGCGCCGTGCTCCAACGACATCAGCACCGCCCCGCCCCACTCGCCGCCGAGCCCGAGGCCTTGCAGGAAGCGCAGTGCGACCAGCAGGATCGGCGCCAGGACGCCGATCGAGGCGTAGGTGGGCAACGCGCCGATGAGGAACGTCGCGCCGCCCATCAGCAGCAACGTCGCGACCAGTACCTGCTTGCGACCGACCGTGTCGCCGAAGTGGCCGAAGACGATGCCGCCGAGCGGCCGGGACACGAAGCCCACCGCGTAGGTGGCGAACGCGAGCAGGGTGCCGACGAGCGGGTCGAAGTTCGGGAAGAACAGCTTGTTGAACACGAGCGCGGCCGCTGTTCCGTAGAGGAAGAAGTCGTACCATTCGAGCGAGGTCCCGACCAGGCTGGCCACGATCACCCTGCGAGGACTGCCGGTGCCGATCGCGGTTGCATCCTCGCTGTTCGTCATGGCTGCCTCTCAGGTGTCCCAGTACCGACGGTTCCCACGGCTGTGCCGACGGTCATGCATCACCGTAAGGATCGTAGAACGATCTGGCAAGACTCTTGCCGGGCAATCTGGTGATTCTGCTAGACTTGCCTTTCCGTCCGACCCGAGCCGCTGGAGGCAGTCGTGAGCATCGACGGGCTGGCGGCCGACCGGGCGCTGCTCGGGCGCGCGAGCATGGCCGAACAGGTTGCCGGCGTCCTCCGTACGCGGATCAGCACGGGCGATTTCTCACCGGGTGCGCGACTGGCCGAGGAGGAGATCACCACTGCGCTCGAGATCTCCCGCAACACCTTGCGGGAGGCTTTCCGGCTGCTCACCCACGAGCGCCTGCTGGTCCACGAGTTGAGCCGCGGCGTGTTCGTCCGGGTGCCGGACGTGGCGGACGTCGTCGACGTCTACCGGGTCCGCAAGCATCTTGAATGCTCGGTCGTGCGCACCGTGGTCGCCCCGCCGCCCACGCTGGACCGCATCGCCGCCGCCGTGGACCAGGGTCAGCAGGCCCTCCAGGAACAGGACTGGCAGGCGCTGGGCACCGCCAACATCCGGTTCCACCGGGAGATCGTCGCGGTGGCCGGCAGTGTCCGGATCGATGAGTTGATGCGCGGCGTGCTCGCCGAGCTGCGACTGGTGTTCCATGTGATGAAGAACCCGCGGTGGTTCCACGAGCCCTACCTGGCCCGCAACCAGGAGATCCTCGGCACGCTGGAGGACGGCTACGGGGCGTACGCCGAGCAGTTGCTCGTCAAGTACCTCGACGATGCCGAGCACCAGCTGGTCGAGGCGTACGCGGTGCGCCGAGCGCAGCACGTCGGCTGACCGGCACCGGTTTGACGTGAAGGACGCCTGACCTCATCAGGGGTCCGCACAGCAATCAGTCGTACGTGTGCCGCTACTGGTGCAGCGGCCTTTCCCTTCTGGCCGGGCCGTCTGCTGCCCGTCGTGGACCCGCTGGGGTCGCTTCCGGCGATTTCCCCAGCGCTGGTCGCCGTCACCGAGTCGGCTTCGACACGATCCGTGGGGCGCGCTCGGTCGGGTGCACCAGCACGTAGCCTGATGCTCGCACCCGCCACCGAATGCCCCGGTGCGGCAGCCCTGGGTATCGGTGGGGGTGCTGACTCGGTGAATGGTGGCGCACGGATGGACGCTGAGGAAGCCCGCACGATCGGAGGGACGCTGTGGCGTGTCCGCGACGGTCGGGGCAAGTCGCTGCGGGTGGTCGCCGGGCTGGCCGGGATGAGCAAGGACACCCTGAACCGGATCGAGACCGGGCAGCGTTCCCCGACTCTGAACGAGATCCTTGCCCTTGCCGACGCGCTCCAGATCTCGGTGTCGGAGCTGATCAGACTCCCCGTACCCGCACCCGCTAACGGGCATACTGACTCCGCAATCCAAGGAGTGTTCCTGGCCCTGATGGCAGCCGGCCGCAACCGGCCCGGCGGTCAGGTCCTGCCGCTGGAGGCCGGAGACCACCAGCTCGCCGTCGCCATCGCCGAAAGTCTGAGCCCAGAGGCGCATCCTTTCCGGGGGTGTCAGGCGATGTACTGGGTGGCGATGCCCTCATAGAAGCCGTCCGCATCGAAGACGTACTGGATCACGCCTTTCGTCGCACCGGGCAGCTTCGCTCGAAGTCTGCGCAGTGTGACCTTTCGTGCCTCGGTGATCGACTCCTGCACACGCTCCCTAGTCGACTGCCAGGGCGATTCGTCCTTGGCAGGCCGGTGACGAGGAGGAACGGGCGCCGTGGCCTCGGACTCTCGTCGTGGCGCAGGGATGCGAGGCCTCGGTCGCGGCGGTGGAGGAGTTCGTGCGACTGTCGGCCGAACCTTCTTAGGTTTCACAGCACGCGTCGTCTTGTACGACCTCGCCATACTCACGAGCGGCCCGTACCAGGTTCGTCGGTACTGCCAGTGATCCTTGCCGATGCCGGACTTCCGATAGTGCCGCTGCCGACACCGCGTGCACCAGTAGAGCTTGCCAAGCTTGGCCACCGCACCGACGCTACGTAGTCGTACGATCACAGCCCAGCGGCCGTTCGGCTTGAGGCGCCGGATGGCCGGCAACGTCCGCGGAGGTGGCCAATACTCGGCGGGGTCGCTGCGCCCGGCGTGCTGTGAGCACTGGCGTGACCGTGCAGCGCAGGTCGAGGAGATGCGCTTTGGCTTCGGTGTGGAGGCGGAGCATTTCCGGAGCGGACCACCTATCCGCCCACGACTCGCGCTGACCTCAGGTGGCACGAACCCGCAGCTCAGACGGCACGGGCCGACACAGGCCAGCCGTCGACATCCCGCCAGATCACCTTCACACCGAAGTGCTCGCCCTCGCCGGGCGGGCAGGTCGCCGGGATGGCCGGCCTCGAAAGGCGGGCGCACCAGATGACCTCCAGCGTGCAAGACCGCGCTCGGTGGCGCCGCGCGGCGCTATGTCTGGCAGAACGCGCAACCCGGATGATAGACAGCGCTAAGACGCGAGCCGCATACCCCTCTTTGCAGACGACTCGTCGGCCTCGCTAATGGCTTAGGGCGTTGCTGGACGACAGGCCGATCGGCCCGAGGAATGACGATACCCGTATGGATTCGAGCCGTCACCTGTTATCCTCCGGATTTATCGACGTTGACTCCGGTTTTCTTTCGTCCGCTCCGCGTGCTTGCGTAGGCCGTCAAGACGATGCCGACAATTGTGGGTATACCAACTGCAGCCCCGTAATCTCTCACGAACTGCCCGATGCTGTAAGCAATATTGACGTCAACCTCGACCTCCTCGTCGAATGTACGAACGTCAACGGGCGGGCCGCTCTCATCGAGTAGTCGAACAAACAACACTAATTGGAGGCTCTGCGTCCCACTCCGAAGCGGCCGAACGCTCCATTGCCACTCAACAAATTCACCCGTCGCCAGCGTCCGCTTCCCGTCATCACTTCCAATTCGAGAAATTTCAAAGTTGGGACCACTTAGAACAGCGATCAAATCAGAGCCAACCCTAACGGATCTGATGTCGATTCGCCCGTCGCCAGGAATATCGGGGAACGCTCTTGACGCCTGCGTCCCGGTCACTTGCACCACAACTCGCCGAGGTTCGTCGACACGCATTCGAGTAGAAACTAGATATGCAATTTTGCCGTCTTTAAGCAACCTTCTCTGCCTGTCGAGAAGTAGTTGACGCTTTTCCTCATCAGTCAGCTGACTTGCCGGATCGCTACTCGGCGTGCCCGATGTCCCCTCGCCACTATCATCAGGCGGGAGTGCTCCACCAGGTCGTGCTGCCTCGCCCACCGGCGGGGAACCCGCGGGTGCTCCTTGGTCGTCCGTCGGCGGGGAACTTGTAGGGGAACTTGTAGGGGAACTTGTAGGGGAACTTGTACCACATCCGCCCATAAGCAGGACAGCGATGGTAGCAGTAGCGATCAAGATAAGTCGACTGAGCCCGACCAGCTGGGTGGCGTGTTTGGGCCGCATAGTGACCCCCTCAATTCCCACGAGCTGCTGCGCCGAACCTCGCCGTGTCGCACTGACTTCCAACGATGCCCGGGAAACAGTATGCTGTCGACTGATGATGCTGGTCTGCCGCAGGGGTTGTCCAGCGGCGCACCTACATTGCGCAGCCGAGCGCCTGCCGGTCAGAGTCCGGGTAGGTGACCCGCTGGACCGTGGCCCCAGCCGACATCGGCTGCTCTGCTGGACGACCCGTTGCCCCAGTATGCACCGGCGAGCACCGACAGGACCGCCAGGGCGCGGCGGCCTCACACACATTTGTCACTCTGTCACTGCACAGGGTCTGACCTGTGGAAATAGCGAGTGACAGCCAGAGTGGCACTGTCACTGCTGTCACTCGCCGTCGCGGTTGCAGCAGGTGTCCGCGCCGGAAGCGTGTGCCCCCACCAGCCGCAGGCAGCGCCGCCCCCATCGCTGCCTCACGTAGGCGCTGCGACGACCTCACGCAGCCGTCGCACTCCCGGGGCAGGGCATGCCCTCCGTTGGGGGCGGCTGCCCACGGAGGGCCCACAGACACTCGTAGACGCCCGGCCACGACCGGGCACCGCCGGACAGCGTGAGAACGGCCCCCGACCGTGTTCTCGCTGGTCAGGGCCGTTCTCGCAGGGGTGTGGCAGGTGAAGGATTCGAACCTTCGTAGGCTAAGCCGACGGATTTACAGTCGGGAGTTTCACCCGGTTGGAGTAGACCACGGGTGATTTTCCGGGCACGAGAGGCGCGTTCTGGCACTCCGACGGCACCGGCGGACCCGAGTTCATGGACAAGTCCATGGACAGTCGCTCTTAATCGACCACAGTGGACACGTCGCAGGGACCTGACCGAGGTCGTCAACGAGCGGTGAACGAACTCGAATTGTTCCGTGTGAGCTCAGCGGCGCACGCTCGCATGTCCCAGGCGACCACGTGTGCGAACTGCGCCTACGGCGTAGGCCGGCCAGATCGACCGGGGGATCGTGATCTCTCCGATCAGGAAGGCGCCGGCCCGCGGGCGCGGCGGTGAAGGGCGGACGCCATGGCCATGAGCAACGCGCGTTCACGATGCCCGAATCCATGCAAAGCCCTCCTCAGCATCCGCGCATGACCGCTCGATCGCATTACAAAAGCACCGGACACTTAACAGTCCGGAACGTTACCATTGTGCCCCTGAGGAACAACAGCGCCCGACCAAACATATCCGGCGTACGGAGCATTGGCCCCATGAGGCTTATTCAGTGCGCCACGAACGCGGAGGGGAGTCGCCGTAGGAGAGCTCTTTGACGCGGTGCTATGCAGATGATGGAGAGGTTGTGGCACTTCGACATCGCCCTGCGG
>JBOHEO010000118.1:0-17658 GCA_050701055.1 Pseudonocardia sp.
TGTTTGTGACGGTTGGTGGGCATGGCGGGGTAGCGGGGTGAGGCAGCCGATGGGTGGCCGCACCCCGGGGTTTCAGCGGGTTTTGCTGGTCAGCGGTGAGGGGGGCGGGGTGAGGGCGAGGGTGGACGTCCACCCCGTAGCGGGCGGGTCACCCCCGCGCCTCACCCCACCGCGCTAGTCCTCCTCGTCACCGTCCGTGTCGACCTCGGTGGCGTCGTCGGCGGCGAGGGTGCAGTCGGCGATCGCCTCGTGCACGTCCTCGGCGCGCACGGTCGGGTAGCCCCGCCTTCGAGCGCTGCGGCGAGGTCCTGCCCGACAGCGGGCGGGTCCCGACCGACAGCGGGCGGGGTCCCGACCGGCGCGTGGTGGGCCCCCCGCCGGGTCGCCCGCGGGTGACCGCGCGGGGTCGGCCGGTGCGGGCGGCCCTGTCGGCCAGGACCAAGCTCGGCGCTCAACCTGCGGACCTCCGCGGTGAGCCGGGACAGCTCGACAGGCGGCGGCCGAGGCAGCACCAAGGCAGCGAAACCCCTGGTGCTCGCTGACGATCGGCGCTATCGACCGGTGCATGACCAGCGCGAATAGGCAGAGGACGATTCCGGCCGTTGACGGCCGGTAAAGCCGATCACCTTTTGCAAGGCGGGGGTTAGGGGTTCGATTCCCCTCGTCTCCACCGCCGTGACCTGCGGGAATAGACCGGCGTAGATCACCAACGCTGGAGTGGACCTGATCAGCGGTGGTCGTCATGACCTGGTGGAGATCATCCCGTCCGGGCCGCGTGCGTGGAAGAGCATCGGTGCGGTCAGGCGCAGCTGGCGGGTTTTCGTCGACCCGGCATTCCTACTTCCTCGTGTACGTCAGCAGCAGAACGCCGTCCTCGGTCAACATGTTGGTGAGTCGCAGGGCTACGGGCGCGGTGAGCGTTGGGCCGCCGATGATCCGGGCCGCACCTGGGCCAGCGAGGCACGGTGCGATCGTCAGGCATAGTTCGTCTACGGCATCAGCGGCGGCCAGCTCTCCGAACAGGTGAGGACCTCCCTCGCACAGCACTCGACGAAGTCCGCGGCGGTCGAGCTCGGCTAGCATCCGGTCCACGGGTACCAGCTCGTCGCCAACGATCACCATCTCGGCGCCGGCGTCGCGCAGTTGTTGTCGGCGGATCTCCGGAGCTCCAGATGTGGTGATCACCAGTGGCGGTCTCTCGGCTTCGGTGAACACCGGGGCGGTCGGCTGGAGGTCGGCCGAGGTGGTGACCACGGCGAGCGCTGGCACCGAGGACAGCCCGCGACCGCGCCGGCGGTCCTGCGCCGCGGGCGAGAGCCTGAGGCCCCCGTATCCCTCGGCTCGGACGGTGCTGGCACCGACGAGCACGACGTCTGCCAGTTCCCGGAGGAGCTGGAAGACACGCTGGTCCGCGGGAGAGCCTAGAGCCGCGGTCCTTCCGTCGATTTCCACTGCCCCGTCCACACTGGAGACGAAGTTGACCCGGACCCACGGCTTGGTCAGCGGCTCCGGGTAGGCGTATCGCTCAGCGAGTGTCTTCACGATGTGAGGTGTACCGGGGCCAACCGGTGCCGGGTGCTCGCCAGATCCTCGGCGCCGGCGCCGTGTAAGGCGGCCGCGAGCTGGTCGCGTGCCCGTTCGACGGCGTCCACCGCCTCGGTGGAGGTATCGAATGGCCTGGCGATGATGAACGGCACGACGCGCACGACCATCCTTGTGCATTCGCGCGACGTGTCCGCGCGCCGGGCGGCAACCCGCTGCGATGGCAGGGTCGGTCACAATGCCTTCGCCGACCACGGATGACTCGATGATCGCTTCGACGTCCTGAAGGGCCGACGTCTCGTCGAGCCACCCCCGATGCCGAGTGGAAGTGATCACGTCGAACAGCAGCGCGTCATGGGTGATGACTCTGCCCACGATGCCCGGTTCTCCTTGTAAGCGGTAGATCGTCGGTTCGATCCCGCCCCCGGTTCCACGCTCGAGCAGCAATCATGCCTCGAATCCACTGTCGCGATGGCGCTACCGGCGAATGAGGGAACTCCGGCTGCAGGGTGCGTACAGCCGCTGGCGTCACCACGTTGCTCGTATCAGGTGCGCTGCGCCTCTCTGGATGGCACTGCGCACCTGACGACGAGCATGTTTCTGCGAACTGCTAGGCGCTCACGAACTCTGCTGCCGGTGCCTGCGAGTGACCGCGGGACGCCTTCGGTGCATCTTCGGCGGCCGGCGTGGCCTCGGGGCTCGCGGGCGGCACGTTGTAGCGGTTGTCGTAAGCGTGCTGCACCTCGGCGGAGATTCGGCCCCGGCCGGAGATCTTCATGCCTTGTGCTTCAGCCCAGGCTCTGATGGCTTGGGTATCGTCACGACGGCCGGCCGGCCGGGTCGATGTGCGGCGGCTGGGCCGCGTGCCGCCACCTGTTCTGCGGGCTGCGCTGATGTAAGGCGCGAAGATCTCGCGCAGCTTCGCGGCGTTGCTGTCGGAGAGGTCGATCTCGAAAGCCGTCTTGTCCAGAGCGAATGACACTGTGTCTTCAGCGACACTCCCGTCGATGTCATCGACGAAGGACACTCGAACCTGCTGAGCCATGCGCACCACAATCTCAATAAGTCGTTCCGTGAAGGTCACCGCAGATTTTCCACACGTGAGCGGGAATGTCAAGTCGCGTACGCAGTGCTGATCGGCCGGGATCGCTCGGGTGATCGAGACGCAGCTCGTCCAGTGACCGCAGGCCGAGCTCGTTCAGCAGTGCCGGCCGATGGCGTCACCGAGCGGAAACCCCTCGCCACCGCACTCGTCACCCGCCGCAAGAGCGAGCGCGCATGGATCGAGCAGCACCCCGGCCCGGCCAGCTACGGCGTCGAGCCGGACCCCGCCGGTGCTCGACGGGCTGCCCCCGGAAGCCAGGTTCACCGCCGAGGCGATGCTGTGGGATCTGGAACGGCTCTACGAGTCCGGGGCGTCCAGCCGTAAGCAGGCGCGGACGTCCTGGACGCTGACCGGTGTCGCCGCCTCCGCAGGCCGCTGCACCGGGCCGGTCCGGGTGATCAGGGACGAGTCGGGATTCGGCGCGCTCCCACCCACGAGCCGTTACCGGGCCTCACCCCGGCGGCCTCACCCCGGCGAGGAGCGGGCCGACGGTCCGTCCGGCGTGCGCGATCAGCGGCCGGATGATCAACGGTTGGGGAAGGGGGAGCCGCTGCGAGCACGGCCCGCGGTTCCCGGGCTCGGACCGGTTCACAGTCAGTGCGCATCTCGGTGACATCCAGGCACAACGGAACGTGCTCGCTCGGGCCACCGCGACCGGGACCGGTTGCTCGCGGTGGGTCGCGTCGTCACGATCGTCGGAGACGTGCGGCTCGGAACCGGGTGCCCGCCCTACTCAAGATCACCCAACTGGTGATCTGTGCGTGGCCTGGGGCCGAGCACTCTGGGCGGTACAGCGGAAACCATGGCAGCCTCACCCCCACGCCACCCGGCGCTGCACGGCCTCTACGCGTGATCGTGTGATGTCGATTTGGCCAACCCCCGACGAACTATTGCGATGCTAACCTAGTCAGTGCTCGGCGCAACCGTATCGACGGTCGGCGGCGAGAAGTGGAACGGCTCCGGGAGAGCGGTCATGTCATTCGACCGCACCTGCGGCGCACCCTTGATGGTGGGGATCATGCCGAGCGGGCTCGACGGAGCGGCGGAGGCCTCCGGTGCGCCGGCCTCCGCCGCGTCCGCCTCCGGTGTGCCGGGCTCCGGTGCACCGGCCTCCGACGTATCGAACTCGGATGCCCCGGCCTCCGGCGTGCCGAACGTGGATGCGTCCGCCTTCGTGTCTGAAGCATCCGCTTGCGGGGCATCGGCCTGGGGCGACTCCGCCTTGGACGCGTCGGTGGCGGATGCCTGGACTGTGTCGGCCTCGGGATCCGCGTTGACCGTCGCGGCGAGAGCATTGCCGGCGAGTCCCACACCGATGACTGCGATACCGGCGGCTGCGGCAGCGGTGCGAAGACCGCGCCCAACGAGGCTACTCATGAATATCCCTTTCGTGCAGAACGACGTCAAACGAGCTGGTGATGATCTATCGGCATCAACGATGATCTACCTTCGTCAACGAAGGGGGCGACGCCAGGTTCTGGTGATCGACCTGCTGCGCGCGTGGTTCACCCGTTCCAGCGAAGGCAGCTGGGCGTGGCGGCCAGTCGTTCGCGGGCCCGGTGACCGATGCCCTCTCGGATGCCGCATCATCACTGGTCATGGTGGCGGTCCGGCGACTCGGAGTGACCATCGGCGCCGTTGTCGGTACGGCGGCGGTCGGCACCGGCGCCGGGATCGGTTGGTTCTACTCCGGTGTGTTGCTCGACCCGAGGCAACGGCTGATCTATCCTGAGCGCGTCCGGGCGGCCGACCCGTCGATGGTCACCCTGGAGGTGAGTCGGCTCGCCGCCCAGCCAGGCGTGTGGGGTCTTCGGTGGGCTGACGGCCTGGCGCAGATGGGCCCCGCCGTGGAAGGCCGGGCAGGCGTCGTGGTCCGCCCGCTGCTCGGCGGCCCGGTCCCGCCGGTCGGCGTGGCCGCGGTGATCGACGCCGGTCCCTACGATCCGGACCCGGGTGCGCGCGGTCTCGATTTCACCGACGTTCCGGTGCCGACACCGCTCGGCCCTGCTCCAGCATGGCTCGTGCCGGCCGGGGGTGTCGAGCGGCGCTCCGCCGGGCCTGCACGCGGGGACATCTGGGTCGTTCTGGTGCACGGCCGCGGCGGCTCGCGCCGCGAGGGCCTGCGGATCCTGCCGGTCCTGCACCACCGTGGGCACCCGGTCCTCATGATCAGCTACCGCAACGACGTGGGCGCCCCGGCCAGTCCGGACGGCTGTTACCACCTGGGGGACACCGAGTGGGAGGACCTTGAGGCCGCGGTGCGGTACGCCCGGGCGAACGGGGCCCGGCAGGTGGCCCTGTTCGGGTGGTCGATGGGTGCCGCGATCGTGGGCGCCTTCCTCGACCGTTCCCCGGAGGCCGTGGCCGTCCGCGCTGTGGTGTGGGACGCACCGCTGGTCGACTGGCGGGCCACGCTGCGTCAGCAGGCCCGTAACCGGCGGATGCCGGAATGGCTCACCCCGGCCGCGTCGCTGGCCACCAGCCGGCGGATCGGCATCGACTTCGATCGTTTCGATCTGTTGGCTCGCCCGCCGGCCGTGCGTCCGCCCACCCTCATCGTGCACAGCACCGGCGACACGGCGGTCCCGATCGCGCCCAGCCGCGCCCTGGTCGCCGCCGCGCCGGTGCTGCGCTGGCCGATGCGCTACCTGGAGGTACCCGACGCGGAGCACACCGGGTCCTGGAACGCGGACCCGCCCGCGTACGAGCGGGCCGTCACCGAGTTCCTCGCCGAGCACCTGGACTGAGGGGCACTTCGGCGCGCCTGGCACCATGGAGCATGTGACTGACGCAAAGCAGACCGCAACGCTGCGGACATCCGAGGGCGACATCAGGATCAACCTCTTCGGTGACCATGCCCCGAAGACGGTGGCCAACTTCGTCGGTCTGGCCACCGGGGAGTGCAACTACACCCAGCCCAACGCCAGTGGCGGCGACAGCGGTCCGTTCTATGACAACTCGATCTTCCACCGGGTGATCAGCGGTTTCATGATCCAGGGTGGCGACCCGACGGGCACCGGCCGTGGCGGCCCCGGCTACCAGTTCGGCGACGAGTTCCACCCCGAGCTCACGTTCGACCGGCCCTACCTGCTCGCGATGGCCAACTCCGGGCCCGGCACCAACGGCTCCCAGTTCTTCATCACCGTCACCTCGCCCGACTGGCTCAACCGCAAGCACACCATCTTCGGCGAGGTTGCCGACGCCGAGTCCCGCGCTGTGGTCGACGTCATCGCCACCACCGTGACCGGCGGGGGCGACCGGCCGCTCGCGGACGTCGTCATCCAGCGCGTCGAGATCGCGAACTGAGGCAGGACGCTCCGATGAGCCATCCCACCGGTCCGCCGAACGCCGGTGGTCCACCGTCGGAGGCACCGGTGGTATGTGTCCGGCACCCGGACCGCGCCACCGCGCTGCGCTGCGTCCGGTGCGACCGACCGTCGTGCCCGGAGTGCCTGCGTGAGGCATCCGTCGGGTACCAGTGCGTCGACTGCGTGGCCACCGGCGCTCGAGGCGCCCGGCGCGCGGTCACGGTGGCCGGTGCCGAGCCGGGCACGCGTCCGGTGATGGTGACGGTGCTCATCGCGTTGAATGTCGCGATGTTCGTCTGGACCGCCGTCCAGGCGGGCAGCATCGGCTTCAACTACACGGCACCGATCTTCGAAGACTGGGCGCTCGTGCCCGTACTGGTGGGCGACGGCGAGTGGTGGCGGGTGGTGACGTCGGGCTTCCTGCACGTCGGCCCGCTGCACCTGGCGTTCAACATGCTGGCGCTGTGGATCATCGGCCGGGACCTCGAGCTCGTGCTCGGGAGGGGCCGATTCCTCGCGGTGTACATGGTGGCGCTGCTCGGTGGCTCGGCCGCCGTGATGCTCGATCCGGCCGGCACGCCGGTGGCCGGCGCCTCCGGGGCGGTCTTCGGCATCATGGGTGCCCTGGCGGTGGTGTTGTACCGCCGGAAGGCACCCGTCGGGCAGGTGCTGGTGCTCATTGCCGTCAACTTCGCGCTCGGCTTCTGGATCAACAGCAACTCCACGTCGATCTCGATCTCGCTGATCGCGCACCTCGGTGGCCTCGTGGTCGGCGCGGCGGCCACCGCGGCGCTGGTGTACGCACCGGCGCGCAACCGGGTCAGCTACCAGGCGGGGGCACTGACGGGGCTCGCGGTGCTGCTGCTGGTGCTCATGACGGTGGCGGGCAGCGTGACCCTGTGACGGGAGCTCAGTCGTCGCCGCGGTGATCGGGTGAAACGGAGCGAGGCGGCCGGATCGCCAGCAGCTGCTCGGCGACGTCGCGGGGGTCGGCGGCCAGGTCGAGCCGGCCGAACACGAGCAGCCCCTCCAGGCCCGCCGCGGTGGTGGTATCCACCTCCAGCACGTCGCTCACCCGCCCCAGGCGCCGGACCTGCCGTACCCGCACCTCCAGCACCAGCGGCCAGGGGTAGTGATACCGGCCGGTAAGCCCGCCGACGGTGAGCCCGCCGGCGTCGCCGAGCAGCCTCGGCCGGACGCGGGTGCCGTATGCCGCAGCGACGACCAGGCCGACGGTGGCCACGGCGGCGAGGAGCCGCCCTCCCGGGTCGGCTCCGGTGTGCCACAGGAGCAGGAACCAGGCGGCCGCGCCCGCGGCACCGAACCAGGCCGTGACCACCAGCCCGATCGCGGGACTCCACTCGCGGGTGGCCGCCGAAGGACGGCTCACGGCCGTACCCGCGTCACTGAGGCTGTCCCCAGCAGTTGTCCACAGTGGGGATAGATCATCAGTACTGCTCAGCGCCATCTCATCGTCATGAGCAGCCCCACCACGATGAGCAAGAAGCCGATCCCGAAGTTGGTGAGCTGTCGCAGGTTGGCCTCGGCATCGGTAGCCGCTTCGGCCCCCGCGAGCTGCGCTATCAATCCGAGGGTGTCGCCAGCCAGATAGTTGACCACCAGCCAGGCAAGTCCCAGCAGCATCAGGCCGAGCATGACAGCGACGTACATCGGGTGCGACGGACCAGCGACCTTGACCGGCGTCATGGCGCCCCGCCCCGCGTTGGTGGGTGGGATGTACGCCGCCTTCTTGCGGACCTTGGACTTGGGCATGTCGACCTCGCGGGCGGAAGGTGCTCGCCGCTGCCGGCGAGTCGGGCTCTGCACCCACGGTATCGGAGACGCGGGCGTGATCCGCGCGCGGAATGTGCTCGGCGTGGACCTCAGGGGTTCGGCGCGGAGGTGAATCGGATCCGACCTCAGGCGCGGGCGCTGAGGGCGGCTGTCTCGGTGGTGAGGTCGGCGACCCGCGGTTCGGGAACGGGATGTCCGGCGCCGGCCATCCAGTTCGCCAGGAGCCGGTGGCCACCCTGGGTCAGCACCGACTCGGGGTGGAACTGCACACCGTCGACCGGCAGCTCGCGATGCCGCACTGCCATGATCACACCGGTTTCCGTGCGCCCGGTGACCTCAAGGACGGCCGGAAGCGACTCCGGGCGGATCGACAGTGAGTGGTACCGGGTGGCGACGAACGGGTCGGGCAACCCGGCCAGCACGCCGGTGCCGGTGTGGTGCACCAGCGATGTCTTGCCGTGCAGCAGTTCAGGTGCTTGCTCCACGACGCCACCCCACGCCACCCCGATGGCCTGGTGCCCCAGGCAGACCCCGAGCACCGGTAACCCCAGCACGCCGCTGCGGCGGATCACCTCGATACAGCTCCCGGCCCGTTCCGGGGTGCCGGGACCGGGGCTGACCAGTACGCCGTCGAACTCGTCGAGCTCGTCGAGCTCCACCTCATCGTTGCGCCGGACGGTCACTTCGGCGCCGAGCTGGGCGAGGTACTGCACGAGGTTGTAGACGAAGCTGTCGTAGTTGTCGATCACCAGGACCAGCATGGCTCAGTTGCTCCCATTGTTGCGGCCGGAGCCCCCGACGAACAACGTGACGGACTCGGAGGTGTCCGCCTGTTGCCCGCCGTCAGGGGACTGTTCGAGCACGATCCCCTCCTCTGACTCGTCATTGGTGTCGCGGGGGACCAGGGTCGCTCTGAATCCCTCATCTGCCAGCAGCCGAGCAGCGTCCCGGAAATCCTCGCCGACCACGTCGGGAACGTTGCGGAACTCGCCGCCCGTCGTCAGTAGCGTCACCACGGAACCGGGCGGCACCCGCTGGCCCGCGGCTGGGCTCGTGCCGACCACGATGTTCGTACTGCCGCCGTCGGCGAGCTCGGCCTTCAAGCCCACCGCGCGCAGCGTCTCCTGTGCGACGATAATGGTTTGGCCGGAGATGTCCGGGATCTGGACGCTGGTCTGCTCGGTGCCGACTACCACGGCGACCGGGCTGTCCCCCGGGGCGGTCTCGCCCGCGCCCGGAGTCGAGCGGATGATCTTGCCAACGAGGTTGGGGTCGGCGGTCTCCTCGGTGACCTCCTCGCCGAGGAGCAACCCCTCGCTCGCGAGCTCCCGCTTCGCCTCTGCGGTCGTGAGACCGGCAAGCTGCGGGACCCGACCCTGCGCAGGTCCCGCTCCGACGAACAGCGTGACGCGCGTTCGCTCGGGGACCTGGGAGCTGACCAACGGATCGGTGCGCACCACGCGGCCCTTCTCCTCGACGGTCGACTCGACAGGTTGGGGATCGGCCAGCAGGCCGATGTTCAGCACCTGGGTGCGAGCGGCTTCCTGTAGCTGCCCGATGACGTTCGGTATCGCCACCTGCGCCGGTGCCGGGGGACCGCTCAGGACCACGTACCCCACGAACGCGATGAGCCCGATCGCCGCGGCGACGGCCGCCGCGATCGCCGCGGTTCGTCCCCCACTTCGCTGGGGTTCGTCCTCCCACTCGGCTGCCGGAACGGGCGCCGCGCTGCGCCGGCCGCCGTTGATCCGTCGGGTCGGTCCGGTGCCGGTGGCGAGCAGCGCGGTGCGCTCGTCCTCGCTCATCACGACCGGGGCCATCGGATTCTGCCCGCTGCGCACCCGAACGAGGTCGGTGCGCATCTCGGCGGCCGACTGGTACCGGTTGGCCGGGTTCTTGCTCAGTGCCTTGAGCACCACCGCGTCCAGTGCCACCGGCACGGCGGGATTGACCTCCGACGGGTGCCGCGGGTCCTCCCGGACGTGCTGGTAGGCGACGGCGACCGGAGTGTCTCCGGTGAACGGCGGCTCACCGGTGAGCAGCTCGAACAGCACGCAGCCGGCGGCATAGACATCGCTTCGGGCGTCGACGGGTTCACCCCGGGCCTGCTCCGGGGACAGGTACTGCGCGGTGCCGATCACGGCGGCGGTCTGCGTGACGTTCTGGCCCTCACCGAGCGCGCGGGCGATGCCGAAGTCCATCACCTTCACCGCGCCGGCCTGGTTGATCATAATGTTCGCCGGCTTGACGTCGCGGTGGATGATCTGGTGGCGGTGGCTGAAGTCCAGCGCTGCGCAGACGTCGGCCATCACCTCGATGACCTGGCGCTGGCTCATCGGGCCGGTGGACTTCACGATCTCGCGCAGCGTCTGTCCGTCGACGTACTCCATGACGATGTAGGGCAGCGGCCCGAACTCGCTATCCACCTCGCCGGTGTCGTACACGGCGACGATCGCGGGATGGTTCAGCGCGGCGGCGTTCTGCGCCTCGCGCCGGAATCGCATCTGGAACTGTGGGTCCCGGGCCAGGTCGGCGCGGAGCACCTTCACCGCGACGTCACGACCCAGCCGGGTATCGAGACCGCGATGGACCTCGGACATGCCGCCATATCCGAGGACCTCGCCCAGTTCGTATCGCTCGGACAACAGTCGGGGGGTCGTCATCGTCGTCGGTTCCAAGAGGGTCTCGTGGTTCGGGTCATCATGCCGGGCCACGTCGCCCGATGGGGTGGCACCCAGGCGGTGTGAGCGCCGGAGGGCCGATTGGACGGGCTGAACGCACTCCCTCGCTGCGCTCGGTCGGCTTCGGCCGGGCGCTGTATCGATGGTTCGCTCGCAGTCTCACTCATCGGACCGACCCGATCCCGATCATCACGCCGCGCGGTTCGTCGGTCGCTGTCCAGCTGGCTAGGGCGTCCTCCCAGCTCGCCACCGTACCCCTCAAGGCGCCAGACGTGGGCCGGCCCGGTTGGCTGCCGACGTCGAAGCCCGGACCTGCGAGCAGTCCTTCGGTGCCGCCTCTGACGATGCCTCGAACGACGAAGAAACCGATCACCACGGCGGCGACGGTGAGGAGCACGAACAGGATGAGCATCAGCGTGCGGCCGGGTCGGGCTTGCGGTTGGACCCGCAGCGGTTCGGTCGTGGACACCCGCTGTGGAATCGGGTCGTGGGGCACCGGCCTCGGACGTGGTCGCGGTACCGGCGGTGTCGGCCGGACGTCCATCACGGTCGACTCGGCCGTCGGAGTCGGTTCGGCGGTCGTGCCCGGGGCGGTGCCGGGCTCCGCCGAGGGCGTGCCGGGCAGGTCCGCGACCGGCACCGTTCGGCTCTGCTCGGCCACCCCGGCCGGCGCCGGCGCAACCTCGCCCCGCCGGACGGCGGACACGGCCTCGGCGAACTCTCCGCCCGTGGCGTAGCGCTGGCCCGGATCCTTGACCAGCACCATCTCGATCAGCTGCCGTACCGACAACGGCACGGTGTCCGGCAGCGGTGGAGGTTCGTCGCTCACCTGCATCATCGCGACGGCGAGCGCGCTGTCCGCCCGGAACGGGCGGTGCCCGGTCAGGCATTCGTAGCCGACGATGCCCAGGGAGTACACGTCACCGGCTGGACCGGCCTCGGCTCCGCTCGCCTGCTCAGGGGCGATGTAGTGGGCGGTACCCATCACCATTCCCGATCGCGTGACCGGGGCGGCATTCGCGGCCTTGGCAATCCCGAAGTCGGTGAGTTTGACCTCACCGTCAGCGCGGATGAGGATGTTGCCAGGTTTGACGTCCCGGTGCACGAACCCGCGATCGTGCGCTGCCTGCAGGGCTCTCGCGGCCTGCTCGACGATCCGCAGCGTCTCGGCGGCCGGGATCGGGCCTCGGGCGACCAGGGTGGCCAGCGGTGCGCCCCGCACGAGCTCCATCACCAGATATGCGGTACGGCCACCGCCGGCCGGTCCGTCGTCCTCGCCGTAGTCGTGCACTGCCGCGATGCCCGAATGGTCCAGCGATGCGACCGTGCGCGCCTCGATCCGGAACCGGTGCAGGAAGTCCTCGTCGTCGGAGAGCTCGGGGCGCAGCACCTTGACCGCCACCATGCGGCCGAGTCGGATGTCGGTGGCCTCCCACACCTCACCCATCCCGCCCACAGCAATACACCGGTTGAGCTGGTACCGGTCGGCGATGCTCTGCCCGGCGGACAGCGTGTTCACGGTGCACCGCGTAGGCCCGCTGCGATGACCGCCCGCCCGATCGGCGCGGCCCGGGAACCACCAGTGGCTTCCAGGGAGCGGTCGCCACCGTTCTCGACCAGCACCGCCACCGCGATCTTCGGGTCCTCGGCCGGGGCGAAAGCGACATACCAGTTGTGCGGCGGGGTGGTCTTCGGGTCGGTGCCGTGTTCGGCGGTGCCGGTCTTGGCGGCGATCTGCACGCCGGTGATCTTGCCGCCACCGCTGGTGCGGTTCTCCGCTCCGATCATCAGCTCGGTCAGGGTGCGTGCCACACCTGAGCTGACGGCCTGGCCGATCCGGTCGGGCTTGGTGACGTCTACGGGGTCGAGCTCCGGGCTCTGGATCCGTTCGATGAGATAGGGCGCCATCACCTGTCCGCCGTTGGCGATCGCCGCGACGATCATCGCGTTCTGCAGGGGTGTCAGGGCCACGTCGCGCTGTCCGATCCCGGACTGCTGCAACGCCGCGGTGTCCGTGATCTCACCGAGCGTGGACGGGACCACGCGCATGGGTACCGAGAGGTCGACCGAGCCGATGCCGAACGCCTCGGCCTGCTCACGCAGCTCGGCTTCACCGAGGGTGGCGGCCAGCTCGGCGAACGCGGTGTTGCAGGATCGAGCGAGGGCATCGCGCAGCGACACGGTCGGCGCCGTCCCGCAGGGGGTGCCGGCGAAGTTCTGCAGCGTGGTGTTCGTGCCGGTCAGGGTGATGGTGGCGGCCGCGGTGAGCTGGATGTCGGGGGTGAGGCCGCTCTGCAACGCGGCGGCGGTGTCGACGAGCTTGAACGTGGAGCCGGGGGGGTAGGTCTCGGAGATCGCCCGATTGATCAGCACGTCCGGCTCGGCCGCGCTGTACCGGGTCCGAGCCGCTGTCTGCTGTTCCGGGCTGTGGCTGGCCAGCGGGCTGGGGTCGAACGACGGGGTGGAGACCATCGCCAGGATCTCGCCGGTCTCCGGCCGCAGTGCCACCACCGAGCCGGCGAATCCGCGGTCGGTCAGCTCCTTGTAGGCCGCCTCCTGCACCGTGGGATTGATCGTCAGCTCGACGTTGCCACCGCTCGGGTCGCGGCCGGTGATGAGGTCGGAGAGCCGTCGGACGAAGAGCCGGTCGTCGCTGCCGTTGAGCGCCTCGTCGGCCGCATCCTCGATACCGGTGGCGCCGTAGATCACGGAGTAATAGCCGGTGACCGTCGCGTAGGTCGGCCCGTCGGGGTAGCGCCGCTGGTAACGCAGCGCGTCGTTGCTCTCCACGCTGTTGGCCAGCACCTGCCCGTCGGCGCTGATCTGGCCGCGTTTGCGGGAGTACTCCGCGAAGAGCACCCGCTGGTTGCGATCGTCGTTGCGGTAGTCGCTGGCCTTGACGACCTGGACGTAGGTCAGGTTGGCCATGAGCAGTAACACCATCGCCATCACCGCAAGCGCGATCCGACGCACCGGGGTGTTCATGACGGGCGCTCCACCAGCTCGGTGCCGGCCTCCGCGATCGGCACCATCGGCTGCGCCGGACGCCGGGGCAGCGGTGCGCGCGCAGCGTTGGAGATGCGCAGCAGCAGCGCGACGAGCGCGTAGTTGGCCACCAGCGAGGAGCCACCGTAGGACAGGAACGGCAGGGTGAGGCCGGTCAGGGGGATCAGCTTGCTGGCCCCGCCGATGACCACGAAGATCTGTAGTGCGATCGTGAAGGCGAGGCCGGTGGCCAGGAGCTTGCCGAAGCTGTCGCGCACCGCGAGCGCACTGCGCAGTCCCCGGGTGATGAGCACGAGGTAGACCACCAGGATCGCGGCCAGCCCGATCAGGCCGAGTTCCTCGCCCAGCGAGGACAACATGAAGTCGGACTCGGCATACGGCACCAGATCGGGCCGGCCGGCGCCGAGACCGGTGCCGCCCACCCCGCCGGTGCCCAGCCCGAACAGTGCCTGTCCAATCTGGAACCCGGCACCATCGAAGTCGGCGAACGGGTCGAGCCAGATCTCCACGCGGGTACGCACATGGCCGAACAACTGGTAGGCCAGTATCCCCCCGGCCACGAAGAAGCTCAGCCCGATGAGCAGCCAGGACACCCGCTCCGTCGCCGCGTACAGCAGCACCAGCACGATTCCGAAGAACAGCAGTGACGTACCGAGGTCCCGCTCGAGCACCAACACCCCGACCGAGAGACCCCAGGCCACCAGCAGCGGGGCCAGGTCGCGGGCCCGCGGTAGCTCGATGCCGAGCACGCGGCGGCCCGCGACGGTGAACAGATCGCGCTTCTGCACGAGGAACGCGGCGAAGAACACGATCAGCAGGATCTTGGCGAATTCGCCGGGCTGGATACCCACCCCGCCGACCCTGATCCACAGCTTCGCACCGTTGACCTCCGAGATCGCCGAGGGTAGCAAGCCGGGCAGGGCAAGCAGCACGAGTCCGGCGAAGCCCGCCGTGTAGGCGTACCGGGCGAGGGTGCGGTGGTCGCGCACCAGCACGAGAACGGCGACGAACAGCGCGAGACCGATCGCGGTCCACGCCACCTGGAACCCGATGTCCTGACGGGGCACCTCGGCGCCGAGGTCTGCAGCCCGCTCGGTCTCGGCCAGGTCGAGCCGGCGGATCATCACCAGTCCGAGGCCGTTGAGCAGCGCGGCGCACGGCAGGATCAGCGGGTCGGCGTACGGTGCCATCCGCCGCACCGCGTAGTGCGCACCGGTGAACAGGGCCAGGTAGGCGAGGCCGAGGAAGAGCAGTACCCGGCTGAGCTGCCTTTCCTGGTTCGCCTCCACGAGGATCAGGGCCCCGGTCACGAGCACCGCGGCGAAGGCGAGCATCAGGAGCTCGATCCCGCGTCCGGTCGGCAGCGGGGTGGACGTCGGGGTGGACGGCGCCTCGGGGGTTGCGCCGTTGCTCACCGGGACACCGGGTCCCGATCCTGACCCGGCCATCAGCTCACCGGCCGACAGGTCGTTCCCGGTTCCTCACTCGGCGCTGGAAGTGGGGTCGTGTCGGCGCCCGGCATTGCCATGGGCGGAGCCTGTGCGGGCGGGGCTGGCGCGCCCAGATCTGGCGGGGCTGTTGCTGCCGGTGCTGGCGCTGGTGCTGCCGGTGCTGGCGAGCCGGACGCGGCTGGTCCTGGTGGTGCTGGCGCTGGCGAGCCCGACGAGGCCGGTGCTGGTGGAGCTGGTGCTGGTGAGCCCGGCGCGGCTGGTGCCGGCGAGGCCGCCGCGGCCGGCTCTTGTGCGGGTGGGGCTGATCCGAGCGGGACCTCCGGATCACCGGGCCCGGGGGCGGCGGGGGGTGGCGTCACGGGGCCGGGCCGAATCGCCGGCGGGCAGGGCGCCAGCATCAGGTCACGCAACCGCGCCAGGGTGGCTCGCGCACCGCTCAGCCCCTCGGTGGCGATGATACCGTCACGCACCTGGGTGCGCGCGCTCTCCGGCAGGTCGGTCAGCGCGATGTCGGATCGCTCGGCCACCCGGTTCAGTGGCACTCCGAGCACACTCCCGTTGACGCCGCGGAAGATCGTGACCCGCTCGGTGTGCTCCCCGACGTAGTACTGCTGTAGCACCCACATACCTGCCAGTACGCTCCCGCCGGCCAACACGCTCAGCACTGCGAGCACGACCAGGGCCAGGCGGGTTCGCGAGCGGTGCTGCGCGGCGGGGGACTGTGCGGCGGGCTCGATCCGCTGTGGTGTGGCGCGGGTGAGGGTGGTGGCCGATGCGCGGGCGGCGGCGGAATCGGGTGGGGACTCCTCGATCCCGTCCCCGGCCGAGCCACCGACGATCGGCGCGACCTCGCCGAACTCGATGTCCACGACGTCGGCGACGATGCAGGTGATGTTGTCCGGCCCGCCGCCGCGCAGCGCAAGATCGATCAACCGATCGGCGCACGCGCGCGGATCGTGGTGGGACCGCAGGGTGTCGGCCAGCGTCTCGTCGCTGACCACACCGGACAGGCCGTCGGAGCATAGGAGGTAGCGGTCGCCGGCGCGGGCCTCGCGAATCGTCAGCGAAGGCTCGACGTCCTGGCCGGTGATGGCGCGCAACAGCAGCGAGCGCTGTGGGTGGATGTGCGCCTCCTCCTCGGTGATCCGGCCCTCGTCGATCAGTGACTGGACGAACGTGTCGTCCTTGGTGATCTGCGTGAAGGCGCCGTCGCGCAGCTGGTAGGCGCGGGAGTCACCGACATGCACCAGGCCCAGGCGCGACCCGGCGAACAAGATCGCGGTGAGCGTGGTGCCCATACCCTCGAGACCGGGCACCTCGGACACGCGCCGGGTGATGGCTGCGTTGCCCTCGACAGTGGCCTCGCGCAGCTCGGCGAGCAGGTCGTCGCCCGGGTCGTCCTCGTCGAGCGGAGCGAGAGCGGAGATCACCAGCGAGGACGCGACCTCGCCCGCGGCGTGTCCGCCCATCCCGTCGGCGAGCGCGAGCAGACGTGGCCCGGCATAGACGGCGTCCTGATTGTTCTGCCGGACGAGCCCGCGGTCGCTGCGGGCTGAGTAGCGAAGAACAAGCGTCATCGCGGCACTCCGCCAATCCGCAGAGGGCCAATCTGCACAAGGCCAACCTGCACAAGCGCTGATCGGTCGGCTCGACCGGACCAGGCTGACGGGTACCCAGATGTGGACCCTTGGCGTCGGAATCTCATGATCGAAGCTCGATCACCGTCTTGCCGATACGGACAGGGACCCCCACCGGAACCCGAGTAGGTCCGGTGACCTTAGCCCGATCAAGATATGTGCCGTTGGTCGACCCGAGGTCCTCGACGTACCACTCCGCACCCTGTTGGGAAATTCGCGCGTGCCGCGTGGAGGCATAGTCGTCGTCGAGCACCAGGGTGGAGTCGTCGGCCCGGCCGATGAGGATCGGCCGGCCGTCCAACGACACCCGCGACCCCGCGAGCGCACCCTGCGTGACCAGCAGTTGCCGTGGCGCACGACGGCCGCTGCCCCTGGCTGCACGTCCACCCGTCACCAGGGACCGCAGTCCGGCCGCCGAGTACAGGTCTGATCGCACCACCCGGAGTGCGAAAAGCACGAACAGCCAGAGGAGAGCCAGGAAGCCCGCCCTGGTCAGCTGCAGCACCAACTCCGGCACTCGCGGCGAACTCCGTTCTCCATGTGGTCTGTCTCTCGGTGGTCGTCGGACTCCACGGCTCAGGACTGGGTGCGGAAGACCAGGCTAGAATGGCCGACGCGGATGACGTCGCCATCGCTGAGCTGCCAGGTCTGCACCGCGTTGCCGTTGACCATTGTGCCGTTGGTCGATCCGAGGTCCGACAGCGTGGCGTTCTGGCCGTCCCAGCTGATCTCCACATGCCGGCGGGAGACGCCGGTGTCCGGGAGCCGGAACGCCGAGTCCTGGCCGCGACCGATGACATGACTGCCTTCGGTGAGCTGGAAGTTGCGACCGGAGCCGTCGTCCAGGCTGACCGTGGCCGTGAGCTGGCCCTGGTAGCCGTTCCAGCCCTGCTGCTGGTAGCCCTGCTGGTCGTAACCGGGCTGGGCGTAGCCCTGCTGGTCATAGCCCTGCTGGTAGCCGGGCTGTTGGTAACCGGGCTGTTGGTAGCCCTGTTGGCCGGGTTGGGCGTAGCCCTGCTGGTCGTAACCGGGTTGGGCGTAGCCCTGCTGGTCGTAACCGGGCTGTTGGTAGCCCTGCTGGTCGTAACCGGGCTGTTGGTAGCCCTGCTGGTCGTAACCGGGCTGTTGGTAGCC
>JBOHEO010000119.1:0-17620 GCA_050701055.1 Pseudonocardia sp.
GCTACGGATCTTCCGTAGCGGCCCGCTCCGCTTGCTGCACATCCCGGTCCGCCAGCCCGCATGATCATCGATTCGGCGCGTTCTCCGGTCGAGTTCGCGCCGCCGGCGATCTTCGAGAGCCGGATCCGAGACGCACCGGCTACAGGCGCGTGGCGACGGCGTCCCAGATTCGGGAGGCCAATAGCGCCTTGGATCCCGACACCAGCTCCACCTCGGTGCCGTCGGACCCGAGCAACCAGCCCGCGTTGTCCGCCACCTCGAACGCCTGCCCGTCCTCGACGGCGTTGACCACCAGCAGGTCACACCCCTTACGGGCGAGCTTCTCCCGCCCGTGGTGCAGCACGTCCCCGTGCGCGTCGCCGGTCTCCACCGCGAACCCGACGACGACCTGACCCGGTGCGCGCGCCGCGACGAGCTCGACGAGGACGTCCGGGTTGGTCGTGAGCAGCACCGGGTCCGGGCCGCTCGCCCCCTTCTTGATCTTGTGGCTGGCCGGGGTCACGGGGCGGAAGTCAGCCACCGCGGCGGCCATCACCACGGCGTCGGCGCCCGTCACCGCGGTGCGCATCGCGTCCCGGAGCTCCAGGGTCGAGCCGACCCGCACCACGTCGACAGCCGCCGGATCACCCAGGTCGGCGGCGGGGTGCGCCGCGACCAGCGTGACCGCCGCACCCCGCTGGGCAGCGACCCGGGCCAGCGCATAACCCTGCCGCCCCGAGGACCGGTTACCGAGGAACCGCACGGGGTCCAGCGCCTCGCGGGTGCCCCCGGCCGACACCACGACCCGGCGGCCCGCGAGGTCGCGCGGCAGCGAGTCGGGGCGCTCCAGCAGCAGGCGGGCGAGCTCGGCGATCTCGGCCGGATCGGGCAGCCGCCCGGGGCCGGTGTCCGCGCCGGTGAGCCGGCCCGACGCCGGTTCCAGCACGACGGTGCCCCGCGAACGCAGCAGGGCGACGTTCGCGCGGGTAGCCGGGTGCTCCCACATCTCGGTGTGCATGGCCGGGGCGAACAGCACCGGGCATCGGGCGGTGAGCAACGCGGCGGTGAGCAGGTCGTCGGCGCGCCCGTGCGCGACCCGAGCCATGAGGTCGGCCGTGGCCGGCGCGACGACGACCAGATCCACCTGCCGGCCCAGCTTCACATGCGCAACCGACGGCACGTCGGTGAAGACACCGGTGGGCACCGGCTGCCCGGACAGTGCCTCGAACGTGGCCGGCCCGACGAACTCGAGCGCGGACGCGGTGGGCAGCACCCGCACCGCGTGCCCGGTCTCGGTGAGCCGACGGAGCAGTTCGGCGCTCTTGTAGGCCGCGATCCCGCCGGAAACGCCCAGCAGCACTCTGGGCGCAGGCATGCGGACTACTCGCCGCCCTCGGTGTGCTCCAACATGCCGGCCTGGATCTCGCGCATCGCGATGGACAGCGGCTTCTCCCGCGGACCCGGCTCGACGAGCGGCCCAACGTACTCCAGCAGGCCCTCGCCGAGCTGGGAGTAGTAGTCGTTGATCTGCCGGGCGCGCTTGGCGGCGTAGATCACCAATGCGTACTTGGAACTCACCTGGCCGAGGAGGTCGTCGATCGGCGGGTTGGTGATGCCCTCGGGGACGGATCCGGAGATCTTGTCGGTCAGAGGCATGCTCACTACGAAAACTCCTGCTGTGCTGATGCGCCGCTACGCGCGGAGGGAGTGCGACCCGCAGGATCCGCGCGGCCGACTAGCAACTCTACCAACCGGGCCACGACCACCGTCAGGTCGTCGTTGACCACAGCGACGTCGAACTCGTCACGGGCCGCCATCTCCGTGCGCGCGGTGTCCAACCGGCGGGCGAACTGGGCCTGCGACTCGGTGCCCCGCGCCCGCAGCCGGCGGGCCAGCTCGTCGAAGCTCGGGGGTTCCAGGAACACCGTGACGGCCTCCGGCAACGTGGCCTTGATGGCCCGCGCACCCTGCAGATCCACCTCGACCAGCACCGGCCGGCCCGCGATGAGCGCCTCCTGCACCGGCTGGCGGAGGGTACCGGAGCGTTGCAGGCCGGCGTGGATCTCCGCCCACTCCAGCAGGGCGCCGGTGGCGATGAGTGCGTCGAACTCCGCGGCGGTGAGGAACCGGTAGTCGCGCCCGTCCACCTCGCCGGGTCGGCAGGCGCGGGTGGTGGCCGACACGCTGAAGAACAGCTCCGGCAGCTCCGCGCGCAGCCGCGCCACCACGCTGCTCTTGCCGACGCCGGAGGGGCCGGCCAGGACGATCAACCGGCCCCTCCGGGCGTCATGCGGTGTGTCGTGTTCGATCATGATCTCGCAATACCTGATCAGCGAGCCGATGCCCTCAGGTCGAGAAGTCAGCGAGCAACGCCTTGCGCTGCCGGTCGCCGAGCCCGCGCAGGCGTCGGCTGGGCGCGATCTCCAGCCGTTCCATGATCTGCGCGGCCCGGACCTTACCGACCCCCGGCATCGCCTCGAGCAGCGCCGAGACCTTCATCTTGCCCAGGACCTCATCGGTGTCGGACTGCTTGAGCACCTCGTCAATGGTGGTTCCGCCGCGCTTGAGACGTTCCTTCAGCTCGGCCCGGGCACGGCGCGCCGCGGCTGCCTTTTCCAATGCGGCAGCGCGCTGCTCCTCAGTCAGCTGGGGAAGTGCCACGATCTCCTCCGTCTTCGTCCTGCACCAGTTGATGTCCCCCCGGCGCTTCAAGGTCGGTTCGAACGTACTCACGACCGGTCGGGGGATGGAACGGGGGCCCACCTGTGGGTTCTCCATGGCGTCCACCCGTACGAGGGATAGCACATCCGGGCCCTCCGATCCGGGAGCGAACCGCCCGCTCGGCGCACCGGACGAGCAGATCAGCGAGCACGTAGGCCAGCAGGCATTCTGGGCCGCGTGCAGCACACGCCGGCCGCCGACGGGTTCGACGCCGTCATCGTCGGCTCGGGTCCGGGCGGGTTGGTCGCCGCGGTGCGCCTGGCCGAAGCCGGGCGCCGGGTACTGCTGGTGGAGGCGGCGAGCAGGGTCGGTGGGGGGCTGCGGACCGAGGAGTTGACGCTGCCCGGGTTTCGCCACGACGTGTGTGCGACCGTGCTGCCGCTGGCGCTGGCCTCGCCGGCTTTCCGGGCGCTGGGGACCGGCCGGACGCTGGGAACGGACGTGGAGCCGGGAACGGGCCGGGCGCTGGGAACGGACGTGGGATTCGCGCATCCCCCGGTGCCGGCCGCGCATCCCCTCGACGGGCGTCCGGCCGCCCTCGTCCGGCGGGATATCACCGCCACCGCCGCCGGGTTCGGCCGCGACGGGCCGGCCTGGCGGGCGACGGTCGGGGCCACGGCGCGGGCCGGGTTCCCGCTGGTGGACACCCTGCTCGCGCCGCTCGGCCCAGGGTGGTGCGGGCGAATCCACCAGGCTCCGCTCAGCGCTGCCCGTTTCGGCGTGGTCGGCGCGCTGCCCGCGACCGTCACCGGGGCGCTGTTCCGGGAACCGGCGGCTCGGGCCGCGTTCGCCGGGATGGCCGCGCACTCGATGCTGGACCTGCACGCGCCGATCACCGCCGGGTACGGCCTGCTGCTCGCCGCCCTCGCGCATCTGGTGGGCTGGCCGGTGGTGCGAGGCGGTTCCCAGACGTTGGCCGACGCGCTCGTGGCGCGACTGCGCCGGCTCGGCGGGGAGGTCGTCACCGGGCAGCGGATCCGCAGCCTCGACGAACTGCCGCCCGCACGCTCCACCCTGCTCGACCTGACGCCGCGGCAGGTGCTCGCGATCGCCGGTGACCGGTTGCCGCCGCGGTACCGGCGGGCGCTGCGGCGCTACCGCCACGGCCCCGGGATCTTCAAGATCGACCACGCCCTGGACGGGCCGGTTCCGTGGCGCGACCCGGCCGTGGCCAGCGCCGGCACCGTACATCTGGGCGGGACCGCCGAGGAGATCATCGCCGGGGAGCGCACCGTCGCCCGGGGCAGCCACCCGCGGCGCCCGTTCGTGCTCGGCGTGCAGGCGTGCGTGGCGGACCCGTCGCGGGCGCCGGCCGGCAAGCACACGTTCTGGGCCTACTGCCACGTGCCGAACGGCTCCGATGTGGACATGACCGGCGCGATCGAGGGCCAGATCGAGCGGTTCGCGCCGGGGTTCCGCGACCGGGTGCTGGCCCGTCACGTCATGGGCCCGGCCGCGCTGGAGGCGCACAACGCCAACTACGTCGGCGGCGACATCGGCGGCGGTGCGGCCGACGTGCGCCAGTTCGTGGCCCGCCCTGTGCTGTCCCGGACGCCGTGGCGGACGCCCGTGCCGGGCCTGTACCTGTGTTCGTCGAGCACCCCGCCCGGCGGCGGCGTCCACGGCATGGGTGGGTGGCAGGCGGCGGGGCTGGCGCTGGAGGATCAGTGACCGGACCTCCTCCCTACCGGACTCCTGCAACGGGTGCCCGAACCGCTCGTTTCCGGGGCGCTGGGCCTGCCTACGGATCACCTCGCGGCGATAAGCTCATCCCGCAACGCCGCCGCGGCTACCCGCATCGCGACCGGTCCCACCCGCAGCACCGACCGCGAAGCACTCGGCAGCACGATCCCGTTGACCCCGGCGAACCGCGCGGCCAGGTCGGAAGGACGGGCGCCCTGGGCGCCGAACCCGGGCGCGAGTACCGGGCCGTTCAACGCGGAGAGGTCGAGCCCGTGCGCCGCTGTCGCACCGACCACCACGCCGACACCTCCGAGCGACGCGGCGGTATCGATGCCCGCTCCGCCGCCGCTCCGCGCGCCGGCGTTCAGCGCTGCCACCCCGTCGACGACGGCCTGCGCCACGCAGCGTCCCGCCCGGTCAGCGAGCTGCACCTCCGCACCCTCCGGATTCGACGTCCGGGCCAGGACGAAGACCCCACGCCCGACGTCCTCGGCCGTCCGGATCGCCGAGGTCAGCGAACCCAACCCGAGGTAGGGCGACAGCGTGATCGCGTCCGCGGCCAGCGGTGCCCCGACACCGAGATAAGCGTCGGCGTAAGCATCCATCGTGGACCCGATGTCACCCCGCTTGACGTCGAGCAGCGAGAGCGTCGGCGTGTCCGCGAGCGCGGCGAGCACCCGCTCCAGCACCGCGATGCCCGCGGATCCGTGCCGCTCGAAGAACGCCGACTGCGGCTTCACCACCGCGACGTGCCCGGCGAGTGCGTCCACACAGGACATGGCGAACCGCTCGAGCCCGTCCGCATCGTCGGTGAGGCCCCACTCGGCCAGCAACGCCGGATGCGGATCGATACCGACACACAGCGGCCCGTAGGCGGCGACGGCGTCGATCAGGCGCGCCCCGAACCCGCTCACCGGCGGCCCTTGATCAGAGCGGCGTGCAGGTCCTGCAGCGAGCGGACACCGATCAAACCGCTGATCATCGCCTCGATTCCCTGCACCGCCGCGGCCGCGCCCTGCACCGTCGTGATGCACGGAATCCCGCGGGACACGGCCGCCGACCGGATCTCGTAACCGTCCACCCGCGGGCCGGAGTTACCGTACGGGGTGTTGATGATGAGGGCGACGTCGCCGGCGAGAATGCGGTCGACGATGGTCTCGCCGCCCTCAGAATGCTTGCGCACCACGGTCGGAACGATGCCGTGGCGGCGCAGCACGTCGGCGGTGCCCACCGTCGCGAGCACCTCGAAACCGAGGTCGGCCAGGCGCCGCACCGGGAACACCATGGCCCGCTTGTCCCGGTCGGCCATCGACACGAACACCCGTCCGGACGTCGGCAGCGATCCGTATGCCCCGGCCTGCGACTTGGCGAACGCCGGGCCGAACGAGACGTCGATACCCATCACCTCACCGGTCGACTTCATCTCCGGGCCGAGCAGCGGGTCGACGCCGTGGCCCTCCCTCGTGCGGAACCGGTGGAACGGCAGCACCGCCTCCTTCACCGCCACCGGCGCGTCGGGCGGCAGCTCGCCGCCGTCGCCCTCGGCCGGGAGTAGCCCCTCGGCCCGCAGCTCCGCGATCGTCGCGCCGAGCATGATCCGAGCAGCCGCCTTGGCCAGCGGCACCGCCGCAGCCTTGGACACGAACGGCACGGTGCGCGACGCCCGCGGGTTGGCCTCCAGCACGTAGAGCGTCTCGCCGTGCAGCGCGTACTGCACGTTGAGCAGGCCCTGCACGCCCACCCCGTGCGCGATGGCCTCGGTCGAGCGCCGCACCACCTCCAGGATCCCGCGCCCAAGCGTGATCGGCGGCAGCGCGCACGACGAGTCGCCGGAGTGGATCCCGGCCTCCTCGATGTGCTCCATGACGCCGCCGATGAAGACCTCGGTGCCGTCGCACAGCGCGTCGACGTCGATCTCGACGGCGTCGTCGAGGAACCGGTCGACCAGCACCGGGTGCTCCGGGCTGACCGCGGTGGCGCGGGCGATGTAACCGGCCAGCGTCGCCTCGTCGTACACGATCTCCATTCCCCGCCCGCCGAGGACGTAGGACGGCCGGACGAGCACCGGGTAGGCGATCCGGTCGGCGATCTCCCGGGCCTGCTCGAAGGACACCGCCATCCCGAACGCCGGCGCGGGCAGGCCGGCCTTGCGGAGCACCTCGCCGAACGCGCCGCGGTCCTCGGCCAGGTCGATCGCCGCCGCGGATGTGCCGACCACCGGCACACCAGCCGCGGTGAGCCGGGCGGCGAGCCCGAGCGGGGTCTGACCGCCAAGCTGCACGATCACGCCGACGACGGTGCCGGAGGTCTGCTCGGCGTGCACCACCTCCAGCACGTCCTCGAACGTGAGCGGCTCGAAGTAGAGCCGGTCCGCGGTGTCGTAGTCGGTGGAGACGGTCTCCGGGTTGCAGTTGACCATCACGGTCTCGTAGCCGGCCCCGCGCAGCGCCATCACCGCGTGCACGCACGAGTAGTCGAACTCGATGCCCTGCCCGATCCGGTTCGGCCCGGAGCCGAGGATCAGCACCTTGGGCCGCTCGGTCTGCGGCGCGATCTCGGACTCGGCCTCCGGGTCGGTCTCGTACGCGCTGTAGTGATACGGCGTGTGCGCGGCGAACTCCGCGGCGCACGTGTCGACGGTCTTGTAGACCGGCCGGATCCCGAGCCGGTGGCGCAGCGTGCGCACCCCGTCCTCACCGGCGAACTCCGGGCGCAGCGCGGCGAGCTGGCGGTCCGAGAGCCCGGCTCGCTTGGCTCGGCGCAGCAGCGCGGCATCGAGCACCGCGGCAGCGTGGATCTCCGCCCGCAGCTCGACGAGCCCGGCGACCTGGTCGACGAACCACGGGTCGATGCGCGACGCGGATGCGACCTCGTCCACCGTCGAACCGGCCCGCAGCACCCGCTCGACGTCGTAGATCCGCCCGTCCATCGGGCGCGAGAGGTCTCCGGGAGTCTCCGGGTCGGGCGTCGTCCAGAACCCGGCCGCGGTTGTCTCCATCGAACGCATCGCCTTGCCCAGCGCCTCCGGGAACGACCGCCCCAGCGCCATCGCCTCGCCGACGCTCTTCATCGTCGTGGTCAGCTCCGGGTCCGCTCCCGGGAACTTCTCGAACGCGAACCGCGGGATCTTGACGACGACGTAGTCCATCGTCGGCTCGAACGCGGCGGGCGTCTCGCCGGTGATGTCGTTGCGGATCTCGTCCAGGGTGTACCCGATGGCCAGCCGCGCGGCGATCTTCGCGATCGGGAACCCGGTGGCCTTCGAGGCCAGCGCCGAGGACCGGGACACCCGCGGGTTCATCTCGATCACCACGAGCCGCCCGGTGCCGGGGTGCACCGCGAACTGGATGTTGCAGCCCCCGGTGTCGACGCCCACCGCCCGCAGCACCGCGATGGCGACGTCGCGCATGTGCTGGTACTCGCGGTCGGTGAGCGTCATCGTCGGGGCGACGGTGATCGAGTCGCCGGTGTGCACGCCCATCGGGTCGAGGTTCTCGATCGAGCAGATAACGACGACGTTGTCGGCGTGGTCGCGCATCAGCTCGAGCTCGAACTCCTTCCACCCCAGCACCGACTCCTCGATGAGCACCTCGTGCACCGGCGACGCCGCGAGCCCCCCGCCGGCCAGCCGCTCCAGATCGGCGTGGTCGTGCGCCATCCCCGAACCGAGCCCGCCCATCGTGAACGACGGCCGGATCACGACCGGCAACCCGAGCTCGACGGCGGCGGCCCGCACCTCGTCCATCGACCGGCAGACCGCGGATCGGGGTACCTCGGCGCCGACCCTCGCGACGATCTCCTTGAACTTCAGCCGGTCCTCGCCGCGCTGGATCGCCTCGATGTCCGCCCCGATCAACTCGATCCCGTAGCGGCGCAGCACCCCGTTCTCGTGCAGCGCCAGCGCGGTGTTGAGTGCGGTCTGCCCGCCCAGGGTGGCCAGGATCGCGGTGATCGGCGTGCCGCCCGCCCGTTCGGCCTCGATCACCTTCTCCACGAACTCGGGGGTGATCGGCTCGATGTAGGTGGCGTCCGCGAACTCGGGGTCGGTCATGATCGTCGCGGGATTGGAGTTCACCAGGGAGACCCGGATGCCCTCGGCCTGCAACACCCGGCACGCCTGGGTGCCGGAGTAGTCGAACTCGCACGCCTGCCCGATCACGATCGGCCCGGAGCCGATCACCAGCACGTGCCTGACGTCCTCGCGTCTCGGCATCAGGCACGTCCAATTCTCAGCAGCTCCCGAAGTCCGTCCCGAAAGACCTGGAACGACCTCGACTGGTTGTTCTCGACGTCCATATGCACCGACACCGCCCGCGCGGCATCGACCTTCGCGAGGCCACCCTTGTGGTAGCCGTGCTGCTGGAGCAGCCTTTCGAAGGCTTCTGCGGTCCCACCTTGGATCGCGTCTGGGACACGAAAGGCGCTCTTGGCAGCCGCGGTCACCGGGACTCTCGGGTAGGCTGCGGACACTGCGCCGAAATCACCGAAGAACCAAGCCTCGAGCTCCTCGACAGCGATCCGATTCAGAATGCCCCGTGTCGGCCCCCGTGGTACGAAGCTTGCGCGGGTTGCGGTCGCGTCCAGCTGCTGGCGAAGCTGCTCGCAGTCATCGTCATCCCGATCGACTATGACCACCAACTTGGCATTCACCGCCCCCGGCCATGCCGCGTATCCAGCCAGGCGTGCCGGCAGTTTCTTCAGGAGATCCGGCTTGCCCCGGAAGACTCTGATCTCGAAAACCTCTCCGGGAACAATCTTCGGTAGGATCGAACGAAGTGCGAACTCGGCCGACAGCTCTTCCACGAGAATCTCAAGAGGGTGGTCGGAGTTCACGCCGGACGACCAGACCGCACGAGTGGGTCACCCACGTCGAAGTACCCCTCCATCCACAAGGAACCGAGCTGCGCCCCACTGTTGATCATCGCCACGAGCCGCTGGTCTTCGGATGCCCGGCGAGTTCTCGTGAAACCGTCGGTTTCCCGGTACAGCACCCACAGTTCCTTCGGCTGTAACGAATCTGCGAAGAACGGCGAATGCGTGGTCACGAGCATTTGGCTTCGAGCAGCTGCGTGCCGGGACTCCTCGGCGAGCAGTGGGAGAAGCCTCGGATGCAGCTGGTTCTCGGGCTCTTCGATACCGATGATCGTCGGAGGCTCCGGATCATGCAGCACCGTCAGGTACGCGAGTAGCTTCAGGGTCCCATCGGAGGTGAATTTCGCCAGGATCGGTTCGTCGAACGAGCTGTCCTTGAGCCGGAGAAGCAAGCGGCCGTCGGCGAGTTGTTCCGGCTCGAGGCGTTCCAGGTTCGGCACGCGCTCGCCCAGTATCTCGAAGATCCGGGCCAGCCGGTCGGGGTGCTGTTCCTGTAGGTATTGAACGACGTTGGGAAGATTGTCACCGCTCTGCGAGAGCCTCTCCTGGGGACCGACCTCGGGTAGTGATCGAGCACTGTCGGCGCTGATGTACGACAGGTACCAGCCCGAGATAAAACGACGTAGAGCCGACACCCGCGGATGTCGGCTCAGCTGTCCGAGGGTGCTGACCGCCAGCAAGTCGGGACTGTCCAAGGCTTCCCACGAGGACTCACCGGTGTCCTCATCGAATATGTTACCCTCGCCCTGGGCGAAACGTAGAATATCCCGAGGCCTTCCCGACCCCGGTGAGGTGTTCCATCGTAGCGTCTCCTCGACCACCACAGGCGCGCCACGGTACTCATCGATCGCGAGCCGGTATGTCACAAGTCTACTATTTTTCGCCTCGCGGTACTTCAGCTCGAAAATCACCGGCCCCGCAGAACCACGGCTCCGGATCTCGTGGAGCCGGTTCCGCCGGTCCCAGGCGCGCCGCAAGTTGGTGGTGAAGGCTTCGTGGAGAAAGGCAAATACGTCGAAGACCGTCGACTTCCCGCTACCATTGGGTCCGAACAGCACGGTGAGCGGAGTGAGGCGGTCGAACGTCACGTTTTTCAGAACACGATAGTTCTGAATGATCAAACGTTCGATCATCGGCTGGCTCACGCGAAAGTCAGACATCGGGCCCCCTCCTCCCTTGATTACCATAGCGCCGCCGCTGGCCAGGACTCGAACCACCGCGGCACTCTGCCATCGACTCCACGAACCGATCGAACAGGCCCGCGGCATCGTGCGGACCGGCCGCGGCCTCCGGGTGGTACTGCACGCTGAAGGCCGGGACGTCCAGCGCCCGCAGGCCCTCGACGCAGCCGTCGTTCGGGCAGGTGTGGGTGATCTCCGCCGGCCCGAACGGGGTCCCGAACCGCTCCCCCGCCGCACCCGCCACGGCGAACCCGTGATTCTGCGAGGTGATCGCGACCCGGCCGGTGGCGTGCTCGATCACCGGAATGTTGATGCCACGGTGGCCGTAGCGCATCTTGTAGGTCCCTCGCCCCAACGCCCGGCCCAGGATCTGGTTGCCGAAGCAGATGCCGAACAGCGGGATCCGGCGCTCGAGGACCTGCCGGGTGAGCGCGACCGGGCCGTCCGCGGTGGCCGGGTCGCCCGGCCCGTTGGACAGGAAGAACCCGTCCGCGCCCAGCGCCTCGACCTGCTCGATCGTGGCGTGCGCGGGCAGCACGTGGGTCTCGATCCCGAGGGCGGCGAGCATTCGCGGGGTGTTCGACTTGATCCCCACATCGAGCGCGGCGACGGTGAACCGACGCTCCCCGACCGCGGGGACGACATAAGGCTCTCGCGTCGTCACGGCACCGTAGAGATCGGCACCCGCCATCAGCGGGCTGCCGAGCACGCGATCCACCAGCGCCGCGTCCGAGCCCAGCGCGTCGCCGGAGAAGACCCCGGCCCGCATGGCACCGCGCTCGCGCAGGTGCCGCACCAGCGCGCGGGTGTCGATCCCCGCCACCCCGACGACTCCCTGCTCGGCGAGCGCCTCGCCGAGCGGGCGGCGCGAGCGCCAGTTCGACGGGGTCCGCGCCGGATCCCGCACGACATAGCCGGCGACCTGGATGCGCGCGGACTCGTTGTCCTCGTCGTTCCACCCCGTGTTGCCGATGTGCGGCGCGGTCTGCACCACGATCTGGCGATGGTAGGAGGGGTCGGTCAGCGTCTCCTGGTAGCCGGTCATCCCCGTGGTGAACACGGCCTCGCCCAGCCCCTGCCCGAGCGCCCCGAACGCCTCCCCCCGAAAGATCCGTCCATCCTCCAGCACCAGCAAGGCCGCGCTCATGCACGCACCTGCCCGTCGCGGGCGGTGATCCGGCCGCGGAGCACCGTGGCGACCACGGTCGCCGGTAGTCGCATGCCCTCGTACGGCGTGTTCGACGCGATGCTCGCCAGCTTCGCCCCGCGCACCGTCCAGTACTCGTCCGGGTCGATCAGCGTGAACGTCGCCGGCTCCCCCACCGCGATCGGACGGCCCTGGTCGGGCAACCCGGCGATCCCCGCCGGCCGTTGCGAGAGCACCCGGGCCACCCCACGCCAGTCCAGCAACCCCGGCTCGACGCACGCGAGCACCAGGACCGAGAGCACGGTCTGCAAGCCCAGCATCCCGGGCCGGGCCGCCTGCCACTCGGTGTCCTTGTACTGCGCGGCATGCGGTGCATGGTCGGTCGCGACCACGTCGATGACACCCTCGGCCAGCGCCTGGCGCATCGCCCGGGTGTCGGCGGCGGTACGCAGCGGCGGGTTGACCTTGTTGACCGGGTCGTACGAGGTGAGCGCGACGTCGGTGAGCAGCAGGTGATGCGGGGTGACCTCGGCGCTCACCCGCACCCCGGCGGCCTTGGCGGCGCGCAGCACCTCGACCGTGTGCGCCGACGATACGTGGCAGACGTGCAACATGGCCCCGGCCTCGCGGGCGAGCACGCAGTCCCGCGCGACGATCGTCTCCTCGGCACTGGCCGGCCACCCGGCCAGCCCCAACCGGGACGCGACCACGCCCTCGTGTGCCTGCGCACCCGTGGTGAGCCGGTGGTCCTCGGCGTGCTGGGCGATGACCACGCCGAGCGCGGAGGCGTACTCCAGGGCCCGGCGCATGATCAACGGATCCTGGATGCACCGGCCGTCGTCGGAGAACATCCGGACGTGCGCGCGCGAGCGAGCCATCGTGCCCAGCTCGGCCATCTTCCGGCCTTCGAGCCCCACGGTGACGGCGCCGACCGGATGCACGTCGACCAGGCCCACCTCCTGCCCGCGACGACGAACGTGCTCGACGACCACCTCGGTGTCGGCCACCGGGTCGGTGTTGGGCATCGCGAAGACGGCGGTGAACCCGCCGAGCGCGGCCGCGGCCGAGCCGGTCGCGATGGTCTCGGACTCCTCGCCGCCGGGTTCGCGCAGGTGGGTGTGCAGATCGACGAACCCGGGCAGCAGCACCAGCCCGGCGGCGTCGATCGTCTCGGCACCGTCCGGGGCGGACAGGGCTGTGCCCAGCTCGGTGATGACGCCGTCGGTGACCACGATGTCGACCGCATCGCCGTCGCCGTAGGGCCGGGCGTTGGCGAGGAAGAGGTTCATTCCGGTGCCCCGGCGAGCAGGAGGTAGAGGACGGCCATCCGCACGTGCACACCGTTGCGCACCTGGGCGAGGATGGCCGAGGACGCCGAGTCGGCCACCGAGGGCGCGATCTCCATGCCGCGCACCATCGGACCCGGGTGCAGCACCACGGCGTGCTCGGGCAGCAGCGCCGCGCGGGCCTCGGAAAGGCCGTAACCGATCGCGTACTCCCGAGCCGACGGGAAGAACGAGCCGTGCATCCGCTCGGCCTGCACCCGCAACATCATCACCGCGTCCAACCTAGACAACTCGCCGTCGAGCTCGGGGCTCACCCGGCACGGCCACTGTTCCACCCCGACGGGCAGCAGGGTGGGCGGTGCGACGAGCACCACCTCCGCCCCAAGGGTGGCGAGCAGGAACACGTTGGATCGGGCGACCCGGCTGTGCAGGACATCGCCGACGATTCCGATCCGGCGCCCGGCGACGGTACCGAGCCGGTCGCGCAGCGTCGCCGCGTCGAGCAGCGCCTGCGTGGGATGCTCGTGGGCGCCGTCACCTGCGTTGACGATGCTGGTGTGGGTGCCGGTGGCCGTGCGGTCGCGGTCGACCCAGTACGCCAACCGGTGCGCGGAGCCGGACGCGGGGTGGCGCACGATCACGCAGTCCGCGCCCATCGCCGAGAGCGTCAGCGAGGTGTCCCGCAGCGACTCCCCCTTGGAGACCGAGGAGCCCGTCGCGGCAACGTTGACCGTGTCGGCGCTCATCCACTTACCGGCGATCTCGAACGAGACCCGGGTGCGGGTGGAGTCCTCGTAGAACATGGTGATGACGGTGCGCCCGCGCAGCGTGGGCAGCTTGCGCACCTCGCGGCCCAGCAGCGCCTGGCGGAGCCGATCGGAGGTGTCGAGCAGGCCGGTGGCGGCCGCGGCGTCGAGATCGGTGACCGAGAGCAGGTGTTTCACGCCCGGCCCCCGCCGTGCGGTGTCGACGAGCCGGCTCCGCCGGTGGGCCCCCGCCCCAGCAGCACCCCGTCGCGGCCGTCGGTCTCGGTGAGCAGCACCAGGATCTGCTCACTGCGCGCGGTGGGCACGTTCTTGCCCACGTAGTCCGCGCGGATCGGCAGCTCGCGGTGACCGCGGTCGACCAGCACCGCGAGCTGCACCGCCCGCGGCCGTCCGTGGTCCCCCAGCGCATCCAGCGCGGCCCGGACCGTGCGCCCGGAGAACAGCACGTCGTCGACGAGCACGACGAGCTTGTCGTCCAGGCCCCCGTCGGGCACGGCCGTGTCCTCGAGGGCGCGGGCCGGCCGGCGACGCAGGTCGTCGCGGTAGAGCGTGGGATCCACGGCGCCGACGACGGGCGCCGTGCCCTCGAACTCCGCGATCGTGGCGCCCAGGCGGCGCGCCAGCACGGCGCCGCGGGTGGGAATGCCGATCAGCACGAGGTCGTCGGCGCCGGCGGTCTTCTCGATGATCTGATGCGCGATACGCGCAATGGTGCGGGTGACGTCGGCGGCACTGAGCAGCTCCCTGGCAAGTGGGCTCGCCCCGGCCGAGTCCCCGCGGCGATCGGCCGCCACGAGTGCTCTCCTTCCCCGCCTCACCGGACGGGCCTTAAAGGAATCGGGTCGGCGGCCGCGTCCGACCCCCTCAGGCCGGGGTACCCGGGACCGCCACCGCGACGGTACCAGTGCCCCCCGACCCTGATCCGCACATCAACGGCTGCATCAACGGCGTCTGCCTCAGCGGCATCCGCAGACGAGGCCGCACGCACCCATACGTGCCATAATCGCTCCACCAGGCGGCGCACGCCGCAGGACCACCTGGTCGGGCTGACCACATCATCAAGGCATGTCGATCAGCCATTCGGGTGGTCTCGCGCCACTATCGCCCCACTACAGGGGTAGCGGCTTGACCGAACCACAACAGTCAGCGCATGATTACTCTCCGTATTGATCCACAGTCTTGTGAGGTGGCCGCGTGAAGCGGTAGAACGCCACTCCCGGGACGCCCTCCCTCCCGGCGCTCCTATGCGCGCCGGCCGACTCCCCCGCACGACCCGCGTGCGTCGGTCCCGCGGCCGACGACCAGCAAGTGAGGAGGTCGCCACATGGGCGATTACGCCAAGGCGCTCGGTGGCAAGCTCCGCGCCATCCGCCAGCAGCAAGGGCTGTCGCTCCACGGCGTCGAGCAGAAGTCGGGCGGTCGCTGGAAGGCGGTCGTGGTGGGCTCCTACGAACGCGGTGATCGGGCGGTCACCGTGCAGAAGCTCGCAGAGCTGGCCGACTTCTACGGCGTGCCGGTAGCCGAGCTGTTGCCCGAGGGTCGCGTCTCCTCGGGTTCCGAGCCGGCCACGAAGATCGTCATCAACCTGGAGCGACTCCAGCAGCTACCGGCCGACAAGGTGGGTCCGCTCGCCCGCTACGCCGCAACCATCCAGAGCCAGCGCGGCGACTACAACGGCAAGGTGCTATCCATCCGGGCCGAGGACCTGCGGTCCCTCGCGATCATCTACGACATGCCCCCCGGGGACCTCACCGACCAGCTCATCGACTGGGGTGTCCTTCCCCCCGATGCCCGCCCCACGCCCCGGGCCGACTGACCGGGTGACCATGTGCCACCCGTCGATCACGGGCAGAAGGTCATCAATCGATCTTCGGTAGGGACCCTCCGCCCGTGATCGACGGAGGTCAGCGGCCGCGCGGGCCGTAGGATCAGCGACATGAGTGGTGTCACCGCGGGGTCACGAGTGCGGTCCTGGGCCTACGCCTTGCGCACCACGAACCCCCCGCCCGGCGGACGGGTCGACACCGTTACCCGGTGGATCGTCGTCAGCCGGGCGGCCGTCCTACCGATGACCCTCGTGTCGGGTCTGGTGGCGGCACTGCTCGCCATCGGCGAGCCGGGGCTCGACCTCAGGTGGCTGGTGCTCGCGATCGTCGGCATCACGCTCGCGCACGTCGCGAACAACCTCATGAACGACCTCTACGACACTCAGACCGGAAGTGACAGCGCAACGTATCCGCGCGCGCTGTACGCACCGCACCCGGTGCTGTCCGGGCTGGTCACCACGCGCACGCTGCTCGTCGCGATCGTGGCGGTGAACCTCGCCGACCTGGCGATCCTGGTCGTGCTGACCCTCGCCCGGGGCTGGCCGGTGGTCGCGTTCGCCCTCGCCGGGTTCGTGCTGAGCGTGGCCTACACCGCACCGCCGCTGCGGTTGAAGAAGCGCGGCCTCGGCGAACCCGACGTGCTGGTGGTGTGGGGGCCGCTGATGGTCGGCGGCGCCTACTACGCGGCGGTCGGGTCGATCACCTGGCAGGTGCTGCTCGCGTCGTTGCCGTACGGGCTGCTGTGCACGACCGTGCTCATGGGCAAGCACATCGACAAGATCACCTACGACGAGCCGCTCGGGATCCGCACCCTGCCGGTGATCCTGCGCGAGCACCGGGCCCGGGCGGTGACCTTGGGCATGATGGTTGGGTTCTACCTGCTGGTCGGGATCACGGTGCTGGTCGGGGCAATGCCGTGGCCCGCGCTGATCGTCGCGCTCGCGTTACCTCGGCTGGCCAAGGTGTGGCCGCGGTTCCGCCGCCCGCGGCCGGCCGAGCCACCGCGGGGCTTCCCGGTCTGGCCGCTCTGGTACGCGGCCCTGGCGTGGGTGCACGTGCGCCAGGCGGGTGCGCTGCTGGTGCTCGGGCTGGCCGCCGGGGCGGTGCTGGAGGTGCTGTGATGCAGGTCAACGGGTGGCGCGCAGGTGCTCGGCGATGTCTGCGATGCGGCCCAGCACGCCGTTGAGGTAGCGGGGAGAGTCGTCGGTGGAGAGGGTGCGGGCCAGCTCGACGGCCTCCGTGATCGCCACCGGGTCGTCGATCTCGTCGACCCACAGCAGCTCCAACACCCCGATCCGCAATAACGTGCGGTCGACCGCGGGCATCCGGGCCACCGTCCAGCCCTCGGCATGCTCGGCGAGGAGCTGGTCGATCCGCTCCCGGTGCGCCACCACGCCCTCGACGAGCATCGCCGCGTAGTCCGACACCGGTGGGGCGTCGTCGGTCGCGCGACGGTGGGTCAGCACCGCCAGTGGATCCTCGCCGCGGGCCTCGGACTCGAACAGGATGTCGAGAGCGCGTTTACGCGCCTTGGTACGGGCCCTCAGCATGCGAGCAGTCCAGGCATCAACGGGATACGCGGCCCAGGTAGCGCCCGTCCCGGGTGTCCACCTTGACCTTCTCGCCGGTGGTGAGGAAAAGCGGCACCTGGATCTCCGCGCCGGTCTCCAGGGTGGCGGGCTTGGTACCGCCGGTGGAACGGTCGCCCTGCAGGCCCGGGTCGGTGTGCGCGACGATGAGCTCCACCGACGTGGGCAGCTCGATGTAGAGCGGCACGGCATCGTGCAGCGCGACCATCGCGACCTGGTTCTCCAACAGGTAGTCAGCGGCACTGCCGACGGTGCCGGCCGGGATCGTGATCTGGTCGAACGTGTCGCCGTCCATGAAGACGAAATCGCCGCCGTCGCGGTAGAGGAAGGTCATGTCGCGTCGGTCGACGGTGGCCGTCTCCACCTTGGTGCCGGCGTTGAAGGTCTTGTCGACGACCTTGCCCGTCATCACGTTCTTCAGCGTGGTGCGCACGAACGCACCGCCCTTGCCCGGCTTGACGTGCTGAAAATCGGTGACCGACCACAGCTGGCCGTCGAGGTTGAGCACCAAGCCGTTCTTCAGGTCGTTCGTGGTGGCCACGGGGAGATATCTCCTGGTTCGTCGCGTT
>JBOHEO010000120.1:0-17562 GCA_050701055.1 Pseudonocardia sp.
CACCTAGCGTGCGAGAGTGCCGCTCGCACCAGGCGCAGGCGCTGGTGCGTCGTGACGGGGCGCCGATCAGGGGGCGTCCGGGGCGGCGTTGGGGTGCGAGGTCAGGTAACCACCCATGGTTGTGAAGTACTCGACCCCGGTGCACTCCTGGCCGTCGTCGGTGCGCACGCGCTCGATCACGAGTCCCGGGCTGCGGCCGCGGCGCGCGTCGACGCCGGCGACGATCACCACGCCGTCGTCGACGCGGATGAAGATCCGGCCGGGGGTGCCACCGAAAGGTGCCTCGGTGACCGACGCCCGCAGCACCCGGATCCGCCGCGTGCCGTGGTAGCAGAAGGCGTTCGGATAGGGGTCGACCTGGGCCCGCACGAGGTTCGCGATGTCGCGGGCCGGCCAGGACCAGTCGATCCGGTTGTCCTCCTCGCAGCGCCGGTGGAAGTAGCTGGCCTGCTTGTGGTCCTGGGGCATCCAGTCCGTGCGGCCATCGGCGAGCAGCGTGAGCGCGTCGACCGTGATCGGCCCGAACATCGCCAGCGTTCTCTCGAACAGTTCGACGATGGTGTCCTCGTCGGTGACCGGTGTGGCCCGCTGGAGCACGATGTCACCAGCGTCGAACTCGGCGTTCATCATGTGTGCCGTGACGCCGACCTCCGCCTCACCGTTGATCAGAGCCCAGTTCAGCGGGGCGAAGCCGGCATAGGCGGGGAGCAGGGCGTCATGCACGTTGAGCGTGCCGAGTCGGGGCAGGGAGAACACTGCCGGCGGGATCCAGGTGCGCCAGTTGACGACCACCATGACGTCGGCTCGCGCTGCCGTGATCCGCTCGATCACCTCGGTGTCCGAGGCGCACCGGCGCACCAGCAACGGGATCCCATGGGCGGCCGCAAGGTCGGCGACCGAGTCGTTGAAGATCCTCTCGTACGGATTGTCGGTGTGGGGGTGGGTCACGACCAGCGGGACCTCGTGGGTGGCGCCGAGGATCGCTTCCAGCGTCCGGTGTCCCCAGGTCATGTAGCCGAACATGACGACGCGCACCCCGCACCGTCCTCTCAGAAGTAGCTTGTATAAGGGTAGGCTTCACTGATATTAAGACGACGTCAAGAGTGAGCGTGGCCCTCCGGGCCGATGCCGGGGGAGAGCGCGCCGAGGTGGGCTCACCAGGTGCCGGGCAGGGCGGCGTCGAAGCTGTGATCCGCCGTCGCCTCATCGAGCGCGTCGACACCCTGCCGGTCGAGGGCATGGCCAGCGTTGACGCTGCCCGCCGCGCTCGAACTCTGGAGCAACTCTCGGTTCAGTCCTGCGGGGGTTGATCGGTGAGCTAGCGCAAGTGGCTCGGGTAGAGTGTGGACTGAGAGCAGGCAGGGTACGTTCCCGGTGTGCGCGCCAGCGGACTGCTCTCGGGAGCGTTGAACGGTCCGCAGATGCCACCGAGTCGTCAGTGAGACCCCCTTCTGGAGGAGCTGCCATGGTCCGCAAGTATGCCCAGGATGTAGGTATCGTGATCATCCTCATCGGCGTAGTGGGTGTGATCGCCGGTGAGGAACCGTTGCTGGGTCTGGTCAATGTCGACGTCATCCATCTTGTTCTCGGCATCCTGGGCATCACCGTGGCGTGGGTCGTCAGGAATCCGGCCCGGATGCGTGCAGCATGAGGATCCTTCTTCGAGGAGCGGCAGCAGGCCTCATCGGCACTGCTTGCATGACGGTGGGTCAATACATCGAAGGGTCCCTGACCGGCCGGCAAGAGTCGACGGTGCCCGGGCAGGTCGCCGCGCGGTTGCTGTCCCGGCCCGACGACGTCGAGTCGCTGTCCACTCCGACGCACTGGGCGCACGGGGCTGCGATGGGTTCGCTGCGGGGCGCACTGTCCCGAACGGGTCTTCGCGGGGTAAGGGGCTCCGTCGTCTTTTTCGCCATCATGTGGTCGGCTGATGTCGTGCTCTACCGCGTTTTGGGCATCACCGACTGGCCTTGGCGGTGGACCCGCGCGGAACTCGTCACCGATATGGGGCACAAGGCGTTCTACGCGCTCGTCACAGGTGCCAGTTACGACTCCCTCTCACAACGCGATTGAGTTCACCCCGGGCGCGATCGCTGGCCGCGATCCCTCGGCACCCCGTCCGGCTGTTCGATCGGCGGCACCGGCTGGTCGGAGCGCCCGTTCGCGATCACCTGACACCCTCTGCTGCCCAACCCCTGGCCGCCGCCGCTCCTCGTGGCCCTTGACAGCGGACCGGCCCGGCAGCAACCGAACCGTTGCTCACCGGCCACGCACTTCCTCGCCTGTGCGCTGGCCCCGTCAGCTGTCCCGGCGTCTGGTCTTGTCGGAGGAACCCGCCGTGGATCAGCCGGTAGATCGTCCTTCTCGAGACACGCATCAGCCGCGCCCCCATGGGCACCGTCAGAAGAAACGGCTCCGGTGGCGGCGCTGCCTGATCACCTGGACTGATCGGGGCCACAAGCCCTCCTCCGTCCCGGGCAATCACAGAGGCGGACGGCGTCGCAGGCCTGAGCGGCTGCGGGTAGCGGAGTCATCACACGCGGCCACCGTGGGCGTGCAGCCGCCGGGCTGCGTCGGCGAGGGCATGGATGCTGCACGGCCACCGCTTGCCGGGGATCCCGGTGCCACCCGTGGTACACGCGCGACACCGCCCCCTGTGGTCGGCCACGTGATCGACCAAAAGCTTCTCCCATAGGCCGGGCATCGTGGCGAGGATGTAGGCAAAACCTGATGGGGTCCGCCGCTCGTCAGTCATCGGGCTCCAAGTCCAAGTCGGACGACCCCGTACGGCACATCGGGTCGCCGGTCGTGTCTACGAAGGCCGGTCATGAGCCGGCCGCAGCAACGAGTCTGAACAACGTCGCTTGCAGATGCAATGGCGGATGCACGTACGTTCGCACGAAGCGACCGCTACCGGAAGCGCAGCCAACTGCTGCCCAGGAGGATCACTTCGGCCGGCGGCGCCGAGCTTCTTCCTCCTCACAGACCTGCCGGCCCGCCGGAGCGGCCGCGGAACGCCCGCGACGGGCGCGTGGATCACCGGCCCGTCGGTCGGCGATTTCACCCGTTAGGGTAGAGGTAACAGCCAACGGGGGCCGCCATCCAACAACCCTCGCTCCGCGCTACCGGCATGCGTCCCGGACGAGCTGCACAGCCTGCCGCTGAGCGCCGCGTCTGTAGCGCTTGGCCGAACAGGGGTGCCGGTAACCACCTGCTCGGCGCCACCCTTCGTGCGGCGATCGACGCCATCGTCAATAGCGCGCTCTTGACTGGGGACCGCAAGTACATCTGCACGAACAGATGCGGAGGAGAATCGTAGGTTCGTCTCTGGGGCGCAGGGAGATGGCCGGGTGGCCACGCTGGGATCGAGGCGGCGTTCCTCCTCGTTGGCGCGACCGGTCGCCGACTCGGCCGCGCCGCCCAGCGCAGACGGACACACCTGAGCTCGATGCGTGTTGCATTCACATGTGTTCCTGCACGATCATTCGCATGTGCATCCGAACCTCGGGCGCATGCTCCGATCGGGAGACTGGGAGATGACGTGCACAACATAGAACGGGCGACGACCCCAACGCCGGCGACGCACCTCGTCTGGCGCAAGAGCACCGCCAGCAGCCCCAGCGGCAACTGCCTCGAGCTCGCCGAGCTACCCGACGGAGACATCGCGGTACGGAACTCTCGCTACCCGGCTGGGCCCAGCCTGGTCTACACCAGGGCGGAGATTGCCGCCTTCGTCCGCGGAGCTCGGTCAGGCGAGTTCGATGATCTTCTTGCCTGATCAGTGCTATGCCATAGCACAGACGACGCCATAGCACAAACGGCGGTAAATGAGTCGGGCGAGCCGCGCTAGGGCCACTGCCGCGCCCAGGCGAGGAAGGGTTCGACGTGGCGGGCCCGGTCGAGCTGGTCCAGGCGACGCACCTGCGGGGTGGTGCTCTGCGAAGCAGTCCGGGTCTGCCCTCCGCCCGCGCCGAGACCCTGACCGTGCTTCAGCGCGGAGGAGCCTTCTCCAGTCAAGGCTGTGGCTATTGATTCGGCACGGCACTTGAGGCACATACCTTTGATCTACGTGTCTTTGCGGATCCGTACCAGTAGCCGCTTGGTATCGGCTGGCGTACTTGCCTCGACACACAGACGATCTATGGTCATGACGTAATTGCTGACCTCTGCCTTCTTGTCGATATACAGGGCACTGGTGAGCTGCTCGGTGTAGGCGATGTCCGGGATTTCTGGCTCGAAGAATCGCAAAATGCTGAATGCACCACCGGCGGCGGAGTGCCCACCCGCCTGGAACGGCACGACCTGCAGCGTGACCTTCGGCAGCTCGGCCAGCTCGATCAACCGATCCAGCTGCGCGCGCATGACCTCCTCTCCACCGACCGGCCTGCGCAGCGCCGCCTCGTCCACTACGACCCAGACGGACGGTGCGTCCGGCCTGGCGAGAACGTCCTGTCGGGCCATGCGAAGGTGGACCCGCAGATCGATGTCGGCTGTCGGCACTCCCAGATAACCGAGCATGATCACAGCCCGGGCATAGGCCTCGGTTTGTAACAAGCCGGGAACGAACTGCACGTCGTAGCTGCGGATGACCGCGGCGGCTTGTTCCAGGCCGACGTACGTCTCAAACCATCTGGGCAGCACATCGCTGTACTTGTGCCACCAGCCAGGCGTGCTGGCCTGATCGGCGAGGGTCAGGAACGCGTCCCGTTCCTGCGCGTCGACTACCCCATAGAGGGTGAGCAGGTCGGCCACATCACGCTGCTTGAAGCCCACCCGCCCCAACTCCAGGCGGCTGATCTTGGCATCGGACCCGCGAATGGCATGGCTGGCGACCTGTCGAGAGATCCCCTGCGCCTCTCGCAGCCGACGAAGCTGGGTGCCCAGGACGATGCGCAGCACCGTCGGCCCGCTCCGCGCCCGAGCGGATTCCTCCGGGCCCTGGTTTGGTTGGATTGCGATCATGGATGCACCAACCCCTGCTATGAGACCGTGACATCTGGCTGTGACCAAGGGGCATGCTACCCCCGTCACTGCGTTGACGCGCACCCTGGCCCACGGCCAGCATTTAGCCGCAGCAATGCACCGTTCGACTCCGCTGGGATACCTCACTGTATCTCGTCAGCACTCTACGGGCGTCGTCAACCGTGCCGCGTCCATGCGCGGCTGTCGTTGCCATGGTCGGCACGACCGCCGTGCTGATCACGCATGGCCAGGCGGAGGCCTCTCACTGAGTTCGGTGGGACTCACGGCTTGTGCGCCACGGCGCCGTAGGCGGTTTTCATCGGCTCGCCCTTGCCGACCTCGGGGATGTTCGGCCGCCATTGGGTAATCGACACCAGACCGGGGTCCACGATCTCCAGTCCCTCGAAGCACCGGCCGATCTGCTCGACGCTGCGCGGAATGTAGGGAACGCCCCCGGTCGTCGCGTAGTTCTCAGCGATTTCGACGTAGGCTTTGTCGGTGTCGGTGCCGTCCCACAGCGCGAGGTAGCTGCTGGAGGGGACAGCGTCCATCACCCGAGCGACGATCGAGCGCACGTCGTCGAACTCGGCGACATGGCCGAGCACGCCCATGAACATGACCCCGATCGGCTGGGTGAAGTTCAGCACGTTGCGGGCATCGGCGAGGATCAGTTCCGGGTCGTGGAAATCGGCATCGATGTAGGTGGTCACCCCCTCCGGGGTGGTGTTGAGCAGCAGGGCACGGGCGTGGGCCAGAACCAGCGGGTCGTTGTCGACATAGACGATCCGGGACTCCGGCGCGACCTGCTGGGCGACCTCGTGGGTGTTCTGCATCGTGGGAAGACCGGTGCCGATGTCGAGGAACTGACGGAGCCCGGCGTCACCAGCCAGGTAACGCACGACGCGGATGAGGAACTGCCGGGACTGTACGGCCATCGTGACGATGTCCGGGTACCCCGCTACGGCGGCGTCACCGGCGGCACGGTCCACCTCGTAGTTGTCCTTGCCGCCCATCCAGTAGTTCCAGATCCGCGCCGAATGCGGCACATCAAATCTGATCTTGGAGGCCGGCTCGGCGCGTGGGTTGTCGGGCCGCTCGTCAGCCATGGTCAGTCTCCTCCTGGGTGGGGATTTCGGTGTGCAGGGCGCAGACGCCGACCCGGCGGGCATGGCGGGTGCCGCAGGTGACGTGCGCGACTGACGCACGCTGTGACGGTACAAGACCCGGCTATGGCCGGGGAACCGTTCATCGCGCCGGGATGCGAGATCGGCAGTCGACTGGGTGCCTGGGCCGCGACCACGAGCCCGCCGACGGCAACCGCCCGACGCCGGTGACACTCGGACGAGCGCGCGGTCCGGTCGGCCGGGTCGAGCGATGCGCCGGTGCCCGGCGTCGTAGGGCGGGGACAGGACCACCAGATCCGGAGCGTTGAAGACAATACCGGTGCGGCGTGATCAAGACGACCGACGGTGCAGACGCGCGAGGAAGAGCCCCGAAATCCGAGTCGGCGCTGACGAGAGTTCGCTGATCCTCCTTTGCTGCCTGCGGCACTACCTCATCATGAGCGTCACGCAGGCCGAGCTCCGCGACATGGACCACGTCCCAGCCGGCGTCGGTAGGGTGCACGGTGATCCGCTCGAACGTCATGCCTGTAGGGATAGGGCACCGGGACCCTCGGGTTATCCACGTTCACCGGCTCAGCGAGCGGGTTGACGACCCGGTTATGGTCGAGAACGTCCGAGGACAACATATCTTGTTCTGCACTGCGGCTATGACCTGCACCTTTGGTGGTGTCCTCGGCAGGACACCACACAGATGGGAATCGGCCAGCTCATCGTGACGATGGTGCAGGTCCTCCCGTAGCGTGTGATCCGCGCGGGGCGGGCCAGTCGTTGGGCCCGGCGCACCGGTGGGCACCCGAAGGCTGTAGGAGACCGGGTCCTCGCAGTAGCCGGCGTCGAATGCGATGGCCTGATCGGATCGCCGGCAGCGAGCCGGGTCAGCGCCACCCGCATCCGGGCGTTGGTCCGCCACTGGCTGAAGGTGAGCCCGGTCTCCTCGACGAAGAGCCGCGAGAGGGTCCGCCCGCTGGCGCCGACCTTGCGGCCCAGGAGCTCGATGCCCGACGACTCCGACGGGCACTCCTCGAGCAGCAGAGCACCTCGAGTGCGCGCGCGCCGATGGGCATCGGCAGGCTGATGGCGTGGACGGACACGGGGCGCAGCAGGTCGAGCAAGAGGGACTCGGCCCGTTCCCGGGTCGGCCCGAGCAGTTCGACGTCGGAGAGTAGGTCGAAGAGCTCACGGACCACCGCGGTCACGGCGAGGACGGTGGGCTCCGGCCACGGCGAGGGGATCTGCGGGTGCACGAAGACGCCGCACATCGCCGTGGCCCTGCGTGCCGAGGTCGTGTGCACGACCCCCGCGGGTACCCAAAGCGCGAGCGTCGGGGGCAGCACCCAGGTGCGCTCGCCGACGGCGACCAAGATGCTGCGCGATGCCGTCCACACCACCTGATGCTCTCGGTGCACGTGGGTCTCGAACCGGAGGCCGGCCGGCAGTGGCAAGCGCTCGACGTTGATTCCCGGCACATAGTCCTCGGGCGAGAGCCTGTCGACGCTCACGCTCGGTCGCCTCGCTCCACACCGGTAGATTAGCTAGCCGGGCCTAACATCGGCTAATGGTCGATCGCGTCGATGTAGTCCTGCACGGACGCGTTCATGCCGCTCCCGATTGTTCAAGCATGGTTCCGCGAGATGTGGTGGTGGCTCGGTCGGGGTCGCCGTGTGTGGACCCCTCCTTCGACCGAGTTCCTGCACCGCGGCATCGCGGGCAGCGGATCGGCGCCCGCCTGATCGCGGTGAGCCGGGCCCGCCGGAGTCCGCGCGACGCCGACGCCGGGTGTTGGTCCGCATACCGGCTCGGCGCTACCCGTGGGACGGCAGCAGGCCCCGTTCATCCAGGACGTCGCGGACCACGAGCATCGTGTTGACGACGCGTGGGAACCCGGCATAGGGCAGGGTCTGCAGCACCCCCTCGAGGATCTCGCCCGGTTCGAGGCCAGCGGCGAAGCCCGAACCGAGGTGTGTGCGCAGCTGTCGGGCGGTGTCGCCGAGCGCTGTGAGCGCGGCGATCGTCACCAGCTCGCGGCGTGCGGGGTCGAGGCCCGGTCGGGAGGCGATGTCGCCGTAGGCGAACACGATGGCCAGCCGGGGCAGGTCGGGGCAGACCTCGGCGAGCAGTTCGTGGGTCGCGGCGCGCCCGTGGTCGGCCAGCGCCGTGAGCCGCGCGGCACCGCGCTCGTAGCGCTCGTCGCCACCGGACCCGGTCCTGCCGGGCCCGTCCCCGCCCGTGGTCACGAGCTGTGCCGAGCGATGAAGGCGAGGATGCGGTTCCACGCGTCGGTGCAGGCATCGGCCCATTCGGCGTGCCCGCGGTCGAAGAACGAGTGCGGCGCCCCGGGATAGACGTGCATCTCCGTCTCGGAGGCGAGCTCGACGGCGAGCGCATCGAAGTCCGACTGTGGTGTCGCGACGTCTGCGCCGGCCAGGAGCATCAACACCGGAACGGTCGCCGTCTGGGCGACCTCGCGGGCCGGCTGCGGCAGCCCGTAGAACCCGACCACACCCGCGAGGCCGAGGTCGCTCGAGGCCAGCCGCCACGACTGCCCGCCACCGAAGCAGAACCCGACGACGAAGACCGGCCCGTCGTGCTGAGCTCGCAGCTCGTCGACCGCGGCGTGGACGTCAGCGGTGACCTCCGCCGGCCGGAGCTGCGGCAGCAGCTCCTGCCAGGGGAAGTCGGCGCCACGGTCCTCCGACGCGGCGGTGCGGCCGTAGTAGTCGATCGCGACCGTCGCGCAGCCCGTCTCGGCGAACCGCTCGGTGAGGGCGCGGTAGAACGGATGCGCTCCGCGGACGTCCGGGAGCAGGATCACCGAGGCCGTGCTCGGGCCGGTGGGTGCGGCCCGGAACGCCGGGAAGATCGTGCCGTCCGCGCTGGTCAGACGGATCGACTCGGCGGGTTCGGCGGGCCGGCGCTGCGGTGGGGCCGGTGGACGGCTGTCGATGTCATGGCACATGGGTCCTCCTGGAACACCGTCAAGATGGCGGGCGAATACGGCGACGACGCTGCAGCGGACGCGCGGAGCGCACCAGGCCCGGTCGTGACCGGTACCGGCAGGGCCACCCGGGAACCGCGCGAACGATGCACACTGCAGAGGTGAGCGACGAGCGTGAGCTGGGACGGTTCCTGAGATCCCGCCGAGCACGAGCCGTCCCCAAGCCGGCCGTGACGAACAACGCCCGGCCGCGGCGGGTGACCGGGTTGCGCCGCGACGAGGTCGCCCAGCTCGCGGGGATCAGCGTCGAGTACTACGTCCGGCTCGAACAGGGCCGCGCGCAGCATCCCTCGGCCGCCGTGATCGACGCGCTGGCCCGGGCACTGGATCTCGACGACGCCGAGCGCGCCCACGTCCGGGACCTCGCGACGATGCGGCGCCGGCCGAGCCGGCCCTACCGCCGCGCCCGCGCCCGCGCCCGCCCGGAGCTGGTCGTGCTGCTCCAGGCGATGGAACGGGTACCTGCGCTCGTCTACGACCACCGGATGGACGTCCTGGCCTGGAACCGGCTCACCACCCACCTGTTCGTCGACTTCGACGCCCATCCGGTGGCGGCCCGCAACCTGGCCCGGTTCTGCTTCCTGGACCCCGAGTCCCGGGAGCGGTTCGTCGACTGGGCCGACGTCACGCGTGCCACGGTCGGGCAGCTGCGCCTCGCGTCGGGCCGCCACAGCGACGACGAGGGCCTCACCCAGCTCATCGGCGAGCTCGCGATCGGGAGCGAGACGTTCCGCGCGCTCTGGGCGGGCCGCGACGTTCGAGAACGCACCCACGGCGAGAAGCGGTTCCGCAACCCGCTGGTCGGGGAGCTGACCCTGCGGTTCGAGAACTTCGATCTCCCCGGCGGCGGCGGGCAGCGCCTGGTCACGTTCAGCACTCCCGCCGACAGCCCAGCGGCTGCCGCCCTGGACCTGCTCACCATGTGGACCGCCGACCACCGGGACAGCGCGGCACCCGGCCGATCCGTGCAACCGGTCGGCCACGACCCCAGACAGCCGCGCGTCCTCCTCAACCTCGACGTCGATGGGGCTCCGTGAATATGAACCGCCCCGGGTTTGATGGAGGCTCTGAACCCACGAGAAGGTGGATCAGTGCCAGCTCCCCGGAAGTACCCCAACGAGCTGCGTGAGCGTGCGCAGCGGATGGTCACCGAAGCGATCACGGAGGATCCGTCGTTGTCGCTCAACGCCGCGGTCAAGCGGATCGGCCCACGGGTCGGGCCCGACACCCTGCGTGGTTGGGTCAAGCAGTCCCGCATCGACACCGGCCAGGCGCCGGAGACCACCAGCAGCGACGCCGCGGAGATCAAGGCGTTGCAGGCCGAGGTCCGCGAGCTCAAACGGGCCAACGAGATCCTCATGGCGGCGTCGAGTTTCTTCGCGCGGGCGCTGGACCCGCGACTGCCGTGGTGACCGCGTTCATCGACGACCACCACGACCGGTTCGGGGTCGAGCCGATCTGCCAGGTGCTCACCGAGCACGGCGTCAAGATCGCCCCGAGCACCTACTACGCCGCCCGGGCGCGGCCGCCCTCGGCGCGGGCGGTCCGCGATGAGCGGGTCCTGGTCGAGATCCGCCGCGTGCACACCGCCTCGGGCGGCCGCTACGGCGCCCGGAAGGTGTATCACCAGCTGCGCCGCGAGGACGTGCAGGTCGAGGGGGCGGCGGTGGCTCGGTGCACGGTGGAACCGCTGATGGCCGCCCACGGGTTGCGCGGGTGTTCCCGCGGGGCCACGGTGCGCACCACCCGCCCCGACATCACCGCCGCGCGCCCTGCTGACCTGGTCAAACGCGAGTTCACCGCGGCCGCGCCGAACCGGCTGTGGGTAGTCGATTTCACGTATGTGGCGACCTGGTCGGGGTTCGTCTACGTCGCGTTCGCCATCGACGTGTTCTCCCGGATGATCGTCGGGTGGCGGGCCGCCCGCAGCATGGCCACCGAACTTCCCCTGGATGCACTGGACATGGCGTTGTGGCACCGCAGCCATGCCGGACACAGCGTCACAGGCGTGGTGCACCACAGCGACGCCGGGTCGCAGTACACCGCGATCCGCTACGCCGAACGGCTCGCCGAGGCCGGCGCGTTGGCCTCGATCGGCACCGTCGGCGACTCTTACGACAACGCGCTGGCCGAGTCGGTGATCGGGCTCTACAAGACCGAACTGGTGTTCTGGGAGGGCCCCTGGCGGGGCGCCGATGATCTCGAGCTGGCTACCTTGACCTGGGTGGACTGGTTCAACCACACCCGGCTGCACTCCGCGCTGGGCTACCGCACCCCCACCGAGGTCGAAACCGACCACTACCAGGACCCCGCCAGCATCAACCCCGCTGGAGGGACCCGGTGAACCCCTCACGTAACGATAACGAGACGACAACCAGCACGGCGTCGGCGTCGTGTCCGATGTGCGGTGCCGAGTTCACCCCGGTGAGGAGGCAGCGCTACTGCACACCGGCGTGTCGCCAGGGCGCCTGGCGAGCCCGGCGCCCCGCCCCGCCCGACCAGCCCGATCATCGCGGCCCGCCCCCGGCGGGAGATCACCGTCTACGAGTGCACCGACTGCGAGCAGCGCTACCTCGCCCAGCAGTGGTGCCCCGACTGCCAACAACCCTGCCGCAAGATCGACATCGGTGGTCTGTGCCCGCACTGCGACGAGCCCGTCGCGATCATGGACCTCACCGACCAGCACGTGCCATCATCGACCAACCGGACCTGAGTCCGGGAGAACCCAGCCTCCACGAAACCCGGGGCGATTCAGTCGTAGTAACCCGACCGCGACACGTTCAACACCCTGCAAGCCACCGCGACGTCGACATCGTCGTCGGCGAGTTCACGGACCAGCGGGAACGCTAGTTTGGGAGGACGTCCTCACGGGCGAATTAGGCGGCCGCCCGTTTCAGGATGTCGACTTCCATTTCCAGCCGGCGCTTGTCGCGGCGGAGCTCGGCGAGTTCCTTCTTCTCCTTGCTTGTCAGCTGCGTGGCACTGCCGGACTCGTCGACCTCAGCCTGGGACATCCAATTCCGCAGACACGACTCGGAAATGCGGAGATCCTTGGCCAGCTCGGCGACGGGTTTGGTCTTCCCGCGGGCCAACGCGACGGCACGACGACGGAACTCGGGAGGATGAGGAGCCGGCACAAGGGCATCATTCCCGGTGGCTGTCGTCACCTCAGGTCGGGTGTCCGTGCTCCGGGGGAAGCTCAGCCCCGTGTGAATCCCTGGGCTGGGGGCTCACACCGGTCGGCAGCACAAGCGGTGACCGGGGTGGAGTGGCTAGAAGCGGAACATGCCTTCGAGCTTGTCGTACTGGTCTCCGTCCATCACGTCGGAGAGAACCTCCCACGTGGATGCGCCGGCGACTTGCAGGAACTCGGCGACGGATCTAATCTTGGTCTCTTCGAGGATCCGCAGCGCGGCGTCTTCTTCCTCGTCGACCACGGAGGGGATGAAGTCGCTGCCACCGAAGATGCGTGCCATGAGGCGGCTTTTGAACTCGAACGGGAGGAGGGCGAGCAGTCCTTCCGTCGACAGGGTATTCGCCGCCGTGGTGGCGGCATCGTCCTCGGTAGTTCCCAGGAGCTTGCCGGCACTGATCTCGTCGATGGTGTTGACCAGACCCTGTGTCGTCGAAGTGAGGTCCTGGAAGGTGGTCCCGACCAGACTCAACCCAGCAAGAGCCGGTTGGATGGCGGCGTTGAGTGCGGCAAGGAACGGCCCGGCCGGGGCGGGAGGTGGCGCCGTCGGGCCGTTCGGGAAGTTCCCCAAGAAGACCGACATCCGTTCCATGTACTTCTGCGCGGCCGCCGCCTGCTCTGGGGTCCCCAGAACTTCGATCGCCCGGCGCAGGGCCTCGAAGTGACGCTCCCACCGGCGCAGCGCGTTGAACAGCGCGATGTTACGCACCGGTGCCGGGAACCCCGGCCCGCCGAGGTTGAAGAGGTCATCGAGCATCCGGACCAGGCGCGGGTACTGCCCGACGGCAAGGAACGTGCCGATGAGGTCGGTGTAGAAGATCTGCCAGGACAGAGGTTGCAGATGGACGGCGCGGTAGGCTTCCGGGCCCGGTGCGGTGTCGATCGCGAGTCGCAGTTCGCGGGTGAACGTCGGGCGGCTGCGGAGGGCCATGTTCCCGAGGCCGTCCAGGATGGCATCGACCTGGCTCAGGCACTGGTCGGCGAACGAGCGCCGCACTTCCACGGGTTGGCCGGTCGCGAACGGTGTGAGGGTGTTCTGGAAGTCGCGGTCGGCGAGCGCGTCGCCCTCGATCAAGTAGAACCAGCGGACGAGGAAACCGGGAAGGTAAAGATCGCGGTCGTAGAGGACCCGTAGGTGGTCGATGACCTTGGTGACGTCGCTCTCCTCGAGCTCGTCGTCGATCTCCGGCCAGGTGATGGCGTTGATGACGTGGGCGAGGTCTGCCGAGCGCACGCCGACCTGGCGCATGGCATTCAGCGCCTCCTGCTCCGCGGTGCCGCTCGTGCCGCCGGAGAAGCGGTCGTCGACCTGTTCGAACACGATGTCCTGCACGGCTTTCCCGCGGAACACGCGAGCACGGTGGTCACGGACGGCGGCGGTCAGCGAGGTCTGTTGCTTCATCGCGCTGAACGCGCGCAGCGAGGCGCGCGCGGGGAGGAAGAACTCGGCGAGGTAGGACCGCATCGAGGGGACGATGGGCATCGGGCGGAAGACGATGGCGCCGTCCGGCACGTCCAGCGGACGGATCGTGCCGTCGGTCTCCACGCTGATGGTGAAGCTGTTGCCGGGCCCCGGGCCCTGCAGCAGGAAGACGTGCGCCGATGCCGGGATGAGGATCAGCACGTGGGCGCGGTCGGGTGGGAGAGCCGGTTGGTCCCCGAGCAGGGACGGCACGACTTGCCGCCCGGTGTCGCGCATGTCGACGGTGACCGGGTACCCGCGGACGACGAGCGTGCGGCCCTGGGCTTCGGCGAACCGGCCGAACCTCGGCGGTACCGATACGACGCCGTCGGCGGACAGCTCGAAGGAGAAGTCGGCGACGACGCCCGATGCGGGCTGAAACCCGTAACCCGCTGCCGGGATGTAGGTGAAGACGTTAACCTGCGCGCGCGGAAGCGGCCGCGGCCCGCCGAGCATCGACACCGGCAGCAGGTCGTGCGAGAGGGCTCGCGCGTCGATCGTCACCGGGTAGCCGGACACGGTCACCGTTCCCGGGCCGCCTTGCGCGAACCCGCTGAACCGCGGGTCGATGACGACCTGGCCGTCTGGCATCAACTGGAACCGGAAGTCCGCGACGATCCCGGAGGCGGGTTGGAACCCGTACCCGTCCGACGGTACGAGCCTGAGCAGATGGGCTTGTGTGCGGCTGAGGTCGGAGGCGCCGACGATCATCGGCAGCAGATCGTGGTCCAGTGTACGAGCGTCCAAGGTGACATTGAGGCCGAGAACGGTCAGCGTCGTCGTGCCTCGACCGGACAGGAAGCCATCTAGCGCCGCGGGGTAGTCGACCGTCCCGGCCTCCGTCACCGCGAAGGTCAATGACGTGAACCAGCCCGACCACTGCTGGAAGTGGTAGGGCCCGGGGTCGAGGTCGATGACGACACCATCGGACCCGTTGAGGAAGTCGGTCTTCCCGGGGATGAGGAACTGCGGGTAAGACAGGGCACCCGTGTCGATGCGGATGTCGGGCATGCCGGGATCACCTCCTGCAGGACCGGGTCACTGCAACGTCGCGAACACTGGGACCAGGCCGCGTCCGCTGTCGAGCTTGCTCAACGCCTTCCCGACGACGGCTCCGAAAGCGCGGGCCGGGTCGGTCGCTCGCATCGCGTGCCCCGGCGTCGGTGAAGTAGCCAGCAGATCACCCACCGCGACGGGGCCGAACTCCGCGTCGACCTTGCAGAAGACCTTCCCCAGCAGAGCGATCGGCAGGCGACTCGGGTGTCGGCGGGAATCCAGCACGAGACCCGGACGGAAGGTGCCGGCCCCCGAGACGATGCCGACCACGCGCCGGTCGTAGGGGTGGTCGCTGGGACGAAGCGCCTCGTCGTCGGTGAGCACCATCACGGTTCCGGGTTCGACGTCCGCGTCGTCGGCTATCGGGAACTCCTCTGCGATGTCGGCATTGGGCAAGGTGATGTCGCCCGCGACGCTGAGGTTGCGGGTGATGTGGACGCTGCCGATGAAGTGTCCGGCGAGCCCCTTGTCCCCTACCTTCTCCGCGAAGAGCGCTGTGCCCTCGCTCTGCACGTTCAGACTGCGAGCGACCAGGGCGCCGATGGGATCGGGCGACTCCGTGTGCGCCCTGACCGCCTCGAACACCTTGCTGAACCCGACGATTCCCACTGCACCAGGTGCGTTGGCCACACCTTCGACGGCGAAAGTCCCCGGCCCGCCATCGGTCTCCTGAAGTGCCATCATCGTCCCCTTCTGGGCATGCTTCAAACGGGCGGACTAGGGGCCGACAGATCAGGCACATGCCCCGCGCCACCGCAGGGCTCCCCCCCGCACGACAGAACTCGTGACGCGACCCGGAAGCGTTACGGCACGAGCATCGCGCGCTTGCCGTGCTCAGCCTGCGGATTCAGGTGACCCACCGTCCTGAGCCACAGTGCGATGGAAGTCAAGATCGTTAACGCAGTCTCCGCGGAGCTTCGAAGCTGAGGCGGAACGGCGCGCTGCAACGACAGCTCGACAAGTCGCGCGTGCGGCGTTGTCCTGCACGGGTGTTCGTGGGCGAATCGCGGCGTAGTCGTGTGCACACGGCGGTTGGGCGGCGTCGGTGATCGGCGAGCTGCGTGCCTGCAGGGTTCTCGGTTGCGGAGCGAGATATGGCAGAAGCGATGCTTCTGCCTGACCACGGGGCGACCGTGGTGCGGAACGGGGGCGTTCCTTGCTGCGCGCTGCCGGAGAGCGACTTGGCCGGTGGCCAGGAGTTCTTGATCGCTGGGCAGGGCCTGGTCGTCCGGCTTGGTCAGGCTGACCACGGATCCGCAGCGCGGGCCTGGTCCCCTCCGCACTGTGGAGGGTGGCGATGCGGCGCGTCGGCTAGCACCTCACCTTGATCGGCCGTTGCTTACCAGGTGCCGTGGCCGTTCGTCGCCGCACGGTCGGCACGCAGCCCGATGGTGGTGAGCAGGGCGGCATGATCGCTCAGGTCGTCACTTCGGGTGGTGTGGTCGTACCCGCAAGCTCGGATGTCCCCTGCGCCAGTGCTGACCAGGCTGTGGTTGAGGCGTCGTCATCTGTGTGGCACTCTTGATCTAGAATCAGGTCGGTGACCAGGCCCAACAGAGTACGGAAGAACGGCGGCGTGGTCCCTGCCCGGCACCGTTGACAGCGCATCAGGTCGGCACCGCAGCCAGTGACCTGCCGCTGGCGATGTGGGCGGGGCCGCCCCGCCGAACCGCCCACCTGCACGCGGGCGCGACCATCCGGCCTCGATGTCGAGGCCACAGCCTTTAGGAAGGCGAAGATGCCTAGCCGCGGACCGTTGGACGCCGACACGCTGCTCAGCGGCGACGAGACCGAAGCGCTCCTCGCCCTTCTGTCCGACATCTCTCAAGGCCACGGTGGCGATCCCGGAGTTCGCGACGCGGCGAGCGCAGCGTGGTCGCTGCTGGGCAACCGCTCAGCAACCCAAGGTGGCTACGCCCAAGCTCGCGACTACAGCTACTACACCCAACTTCTGGGGAGAATGCTGAACCGGGACCGGCCCTGGCGCACCACGGGATAAGCCACCGCGGCCAGATCCGGCTTCTGATCAGGATCCGGCCCGTTCGTCCATCGTTGCGGTCGGGCCATGCTGACGGTTAACGCCAGCTGCAGTTCGTGATGTGCAGACCTGCTGGTCAGCTCGGGTGTGGCGGTACCAAGTGGCCCACGTCGAGCTGACCAAGCAGGAACAGGCGAGCGGCTGATACTCACACCTTGAAGGTGTCTTCGAGTACCAGCCGCTTGCCTGTTGATGTTGCCCATGTTTGCGTGCCCCCGGCAGGATTCGAACCTGCGCCACCGCCTCCGGAGGGCGGGCGTCACCGACCTTGCTGCGCGGCGCTGACCTGCGCAAACGTAGCTCCTGATCACGCACACCTCGAACACTTGGGCGTGCAACGGCCGTGGACGCCCTCATCGAGCGGGCCATGGACGCCATCGAGCGCCGCGGGAAGGGCCTGCCCGGCGCCGGGCAGCCCGCCCCGGCCACCGAGGCGGCACCGGTAGCGGACCCGCTCGCCGACATCGCCGACGCGCTCGGCGGCGACAGGCGGGTCCGCACCACCGACCTGCTCGCCCGCCTCCACGAGCGGGACCTGTCGGCCTACGGGTCGTGGGGTCCGCGGGAGCTGGCCACCTGCCTGGACAAGGCCGGGGTCCGCCCGGTGTCGGTCAAGGGCTACCCGACCGTGCGCGCCGAGGACGTGCACGAGGCGATCGCCGACTGCACCCTCGCCGCCGACGACGCCACCGAGGTCGACACGGACGGTGACGAGGAGGACTAGCGCGGTGG
>JBOHEO010000121.1:0-17220 GCA_050701055.1 Pseudonocardia sp.
ACCGAACGCGGGTGGGCGCAGGGCGACGGTGCGCCGGGTGGCTCCGGCCATCGCGATGGTGGCGGCGTAGGAGTCGTAGTACGGCTCGAACGTGACGACCTCGTCGCCAGGCTCGCACAACGCGATGACGGCGGCCGCGATGGCCTCGGTGGCTCCACTCGTGACGAGCACGGCGTCGGGGTGCACCTCGAGGCCGTGGAATCGGCGCTGGTGCTCGGCGACCGCGGTGCGCAGCGCCGGAATGCCCGGTCCCGGTGGATATTGGTTGATCCCGCCGGTGATCGCCGCCGCAGCGTCCTCGAGCAGCGACGGCGGGCCGTCGGTGTCCGGGAATCCCTGGCCGAGGTTGATGGCACCGGTCCGGAGTGCCAGCGCGGACATCTCGGCGAAGATCGTCGAGCTGAAGGGCCGCATTCGTTCCACCAGGGGCATGCCCAGACGGTAATGCAGTGCCGCAGGGGTTCGGTTTGGTCGAGGACACGCGTGGAGGTGGTGCCGGGGATCCGGTACTGGGGGTTCGTGGTCCGGTCCGTCTTTCCCAGCGGAGAGTGCTCAGTGCCGTGATCTTCGTTGCGCGCCCTGGCCTGCCGATCCAATCGATCCAATCCACACCCCGGCCGCCGGATCCTTCGGCCGACAGGGCACCGGGTCGCTGGCTGACGGATGGACCTCGCCCAACGGCTGCGCCATGCTGGCGGTCCCGCCGGGGTGGGTGGGTCAAGACTCCGGAGGAACCATGTCTGCCGTCCAGGCCCTTACCCAAGAGCTCACCGACGCCGGCGTCGCCGGGGTGATGATCAGTTGGGCGGACAACAACGGAATCCCCCGCTCGCGAATCGTTCCGGTCGCCGCGCTGCCCGAGGTCGCCGTGACCGGCGTCGGGATCGCCTCGCTGTTCGCCGTGTTCGACAGCTCCGACGCGATCACCTTCACCCATCCCGGGCTCGCGACCCCGTCCGGCGATGTCCGGCTCATCCCCGAGCTCGACCGGTTGGTCCGCCTCGTCGGGCAGCCGGCACTGGCTTGGGCTCCGGGCCGGCAGGTCGCCGCCGACGGCGGGCCGTGGCCCTATGACCAGCGCGGCGTGCTCGTCCGCCAGGTCGAGCAGCTCGCCGAGGCCGGGCTCACCGCACTTGTCGGCTACGAGATGGAGTTCGCGGTCAGCTCCGGCGCGGCCGGCGACGAGATCGTCCCGGCGCACCCGGGCCCGGCATACAGCCCGCATGCGCTCCTCGCGATCGACGAGTTCGTGGCCGCCGTCCTTCGTGACGCCGCGGCCAACGGCCTGCGGATCGGGCAGCTGCACGCCGAGTACGGGCCCGCTCAGCTGGAGCTCTCGCTCGCCGCGACGGACCCGGTGACAGCCGCCGACAACCAGCTGCTCGCCCGCCAGACCCTGCAGGCCGCCGCGCGGGCGCATGGCCTGCGGCTGAGCTTCGCCCCGCTGCCCTCGACGTCGTCGGCGGGCAACGGCTGGCACATCCACTCCTCGATCTGGCGCGACGGGCACAATCTCCTGGCCGGCCGAGAACTCCTGGCCGGTGCAAGCGGCAAGGGCCCCGGCACCGAAGGCGCAAGCTACATCGCCGGCCTGCTGCGGGACCTCCCCGCGCTCGCCGCGGTCACCGCACCCAGCCAGGGATCACTCGCCCGGCTTCGGCCGGGGTACTTCGCCGGGGCGTTCGCGTTCTGGGGCGTGGAGAACCGGGAGGCGCCCCTGCGCTACGTACCGGGATCGGCGCTGCTGGGCGCCGACCACGCCAACGTCGAGCTGAAGACCTCCGACGCCTCGGCCAACCCGTACCTCGCGCTCGCCGCACTGCTCGCCACGGGCGCGGCCGGGATGGACGACGAACTCCCGCTGGCCCCTCCCGTGCAGTCCGACCCGGGCACGTGGTCGGAGTCCGAGCGCACCGAGCACGGCATCACGGCACTGCCCGGCAACCAGGCCGAGCAGGAAGCCGCACTCATTGCCAACCCGCGGCTTCCGGCTGTGCTGGGCAAGGAGCTGCTCGGCGCGTTCGTCGCCGTACGCCGTTGCGACGCGGCCGCGGCCACCGACCGGGACCTGGACGAGGTACTGGCCGGCCTGCGCTGGCGCTACTGAGACGCAGCTCACGCCCATTCGAGATAGGGAACACGAGCGAGTCGCTGCGCCTTGATCGCTGAGTGACGTTTCATCCCGATCGGGTCGAGCTTCGCGCATCTACCCTGGGCCGGGGGGAACGTCTGCGGCTGATCGTCCTGCTCGGCGCCCTCATCGCACTCGGTCCGTTGACAATCGACATGTACCTCCCGGCGTTGCCGTGGATCACCGCTGACCTCGCGACGTCGCCGGCGTCGGTCCAGCTCACCCTCACCGGCACCCTGCTCGGGCTCGCACTCGGCCAGCTGTTGATCGGGCCGCTGTCCGACGCGTTCGGCAGGCGCCGGCCGCTGCTGATCGGCGCGAGTGTGTACGTCGTCGCCTCAGTGCTGTGCCTGGTCGCCCCGAACATCGCGGTGCTGGGCGCGCTGCGGGTGTTGCAGGGGGTCGGCGCCGCAGCCGGGATGGTCGTCGCGATGGCCGTCGTCCGCGACCTGTTCACCGGGCGCGCCGCGGCCACGTTGCTGTCCCGGCTGATCCTGGTGATGGGGGTGGCACCGATCGTGGCGCCGACCATCGGCGGTGAGCTGCTGCGGTTCACCTCCTGGCGCGGGGTGCTCGCCGCCCTGGCGGTCTACGGCCTGGTGCTCATCCCACTGGTCGCGTGGCACCTGCGCGAGACGCTGCCACCAGAGCGTCGGCGGACAGCGGGTGTGCTCGCGACGCTGCGCACCTACCGCGAACTGCTGCGCGACCGGGTGTTCGTCGGGCTCGTGCTGGTGGCCGGGCTCGTGATGGCGGGACTCTTCGGCTACGTCGCCGGTTCTTCCTTCGTGTTCCAGGAGCAGTACGGACTCGACGCCCAGGAGTTCGGACTGGTGTTCGGCGCGGGCGCGTTCTGGCTGATCGCGGCCACCCAGCTCAACGCGTTCCTGCTGCGCCGATACGAACCGCGCCAGCTGCTGCCCGCCGCCGCGGCCGCCGGGACCGCGGCCGGACTCGTGTTGATCGGGACGGCCCTGACCGGGCTCGGTGGCCCGGTCGGGGTGCTCGTCCCGCTGTGGCTGGTGCTGTTCGCCACCGGCCTGGCGCTGCCCAACACACCCGCGCTCGCACTCACCCGCCACGGCGAGGCGGCCGGCACCGCGGCCGCAGTGCTCGGCGCCGCGCAGTTCGGGATGGGCGCGCTGGTCTCACCGCTGGTCGGGGTGCTCGGCAACGACGCCCTCGCGATGGGTGTGGTGGTGGCCGGGGGCCTCTCGCTGGCCCTCGTCGTCCTCGTCACGGTGGTGCGGCCGTGGCAGCTCGACGGCATCGACACTCCGGATGTCGCGGTCGCGGCGTGATCGGAGTCGCGCAATACCGTCGGTGTCGTGATCTACCGTCCGAGGCGTGGCATACCGGCGTTCTGTCCCGCTACAGCACTCCCTCCCAGGTCCACAGGCCACGGCAGGGTCAGGACGCGCCGACGAGCGCCACCCAGTTGCCATCTGGGTCGGCGAGGTAGGAGCGCCGACGGCCGCCGATGTGGTCGTAGGGCTCGACGACGATGGCGACGCCGACAGCACGAAGCCGTGCCACCTCCTGGTCGACATCCGTGCACCAGACGATCAGCTCGAAGGTGTTGCCACTGGTCGGATCGAGCCCCACTGAGCCGACCGCGTCCGGCGCGGAAAGCGCGAGCAGCGACTCGCCGAGCTGGAGCACGACGTGCACGGGTCGGCCCGCACCGGGAACCCGATCCTTCTGCACGAACCCGAGCTGGTCGCAGTAGAAGACGATCGCCGCGTCGATGTCGCGCGTGAAGATGTTGGGCATGCTCATCGTGATCATTTCGGTCCTCGCCGGAACCAGCTTGCTCTCGTCATAGCTCGTAGCGTACATAAACAGTAGCGATATACAACAGAAGCTGTCGGGATACCGTACCCGCATGGCCGCTTCCAGCCGGCGACCGCCGTCGCTGCTCGCCCAGCCCTCGTACCTGGCCGCGCAGGTGTCCAAGTTCGGGCGTCGCCACCTGGAGGCCGTCCTGGGTGAGCACGGCCTGGCGTTGATCCACCACGCCGTCCTCAGCGCCCTCGACGACTTCGGTGCCCTGCCCCAGCAGCAGTTGGCCAACTCCCTCGACCTGGACAAGAGCCACCTGGTCGGTGCGATCGACCACCTCCAGGGCCGTGAACTCGTCAAACGAACGCAGGATCCCGCTGACCGGCGGCGTAACCAGGTCGCGCTCACCCCCGCGGGGAAGACACTGGTTGCCACGTTGCAGCCCGTCGGGCGCCGGTCACAAGAGGGATTCCTCGATGCGCTCTCGGCGGCGGAGCAGGAGACCCTCGTGGCGCTCCTGCAACGCGTCCTGGCCGCCAACGACGCCACGCGCTGAGCGGGCCGTCCGGCCACCCCTCTGCGTTCATTCGGGCCGGTGCCCCGCGCCGGCACACACTTTCTGGCCTCGCACACACGTTGCACCATGTATGCGGCGCAACAGGATGTGTGCCGCCGGGCGCTATCCCGGGTCGGCGAAGTCCTCGGGTGACACCTCGTCGATGAGCTCCCGGAACTGGCGCACCTGCTGCTCCGGTGGTTCGTGGGCATCCGGCCCGTTCCGCACAGTCTCCGACCCCGGCAACGCTGCATACAGCGCAGATGCAGCAGGCCGGAGAGCCGGTTGGCCAACTCGCGTCGGATGGTGCGGGCAGCAACGAACTGCCGGCGCCGCAGCGGGCCATGGAAAGCTCAGCCTCGATCGCAACGACCTGCGCGTCGCTCCAGGTCGTCGACGGCGGGGCCCAACCCGCTACCGGAACGGGCGCAGATAACGAGGTCGTGACCGCGGTCGGCAAGCTCGCGGGCGATCAGGAAGCCGAGGCCCCGGCTCGCTCCGGTGACGACCGCCACCGGACGACCGCTCTTCGGTGACGGGTCGGGGCCGGTCGACTGTTCGGTCGGGACGGTCTCGGATCGGCCATGCACGCCGAGTGCCCGGTCTCACCGCGATCATGCACCGAGATCACGGGCGAGGAGACGTTCGGTTCAATGGCTCCCCGCACCCACCCGTCAGCCGGGGAAGATCTCCCCTCCGGAGGGGGCGAGCACCTCGCCGGTGTAGTAGCTCGACAGCTGCGATGCGGCGAAGAAGACATAGGACGGCGCGATCTCGTCGGGATCGGCGGCCCGACCCATCGGCGCCTGCTCCCCGAAGGACTCGACCTTCTCCGCAGGCATGGTGGAGGGGATGAGCGGCGTCCACACCGGGCCCGGCGCGACGCAGTTCACCCTGATCCCACGGTCCATCAGCGCCTGCGCGAGCGAGAACGTCAGCACGTGAACGGCGCCCTTGGTGGCCGAGTACCCGATCAGGCTCTTGTTGCCCCGCAGGCCGTTGACCGAGCCGGTGTTGACGATCGCGCTGCCCTCCCCGAGGTGGGGCAGGGCGGCCTTCGTGACCCGGAAGTAGCTGTGCACGTTGATGTCGAAGGTGCGCAGCCACTCCTCGTCGGTGATCTCCTCCGGTGCGTCGACGGGCTGCTGGGTGGCCACGTTGTTGACCACGATGTCGAGCCGGCCCAGCTCCTGCACGGTGCGCCGCACGACGTCGGCGCAGTGGGTGGCGTCAGCCAGGTCACCGCGCAAGGTCAGGCACCGCCGGTGCTCGTTGCGCACCAGCCCCGCAGTGTGCTCGGCGTCGGCGTCCTCGGACAGGTAGGCGAGCGCCACGTCGGCGCCCTCCTTGGCGAAGGCCACGCAGACCGCGCGCCCGATTCCGGAGTCGCCGCCGGTGACGAGCGCGACCTTCCCGTCCAGCAGGCCGCGCCCGGCGTAGCCGCGCATCTCGTCGCAGGGCTGCGGCGCCAGGTCGCCGGTATCGCCAGGTGCGCGCTGTTGCTGGGCGGGCCTGGACATCAGGGACTCCTCAGGTCGATTTCCATGATCGTTGCTCTCGGGGTGCTGGCAATGTTGATCGGACTCGCCTCGGACATCCTCTACGCGCTGAGCGGCGGAATGCTCGGTGCCCTGCTCGCGCGGCGACCGCGTTTCCTCCAGACCCAGCATTATGTCAGCGGCAGCGTGTACCTCGGTCTCGGCGCGGCCGCGGCGCTGTCCGGGGATCCCCGGCACTGACCGCTGGTGTGCAGTTCGGCCAGCGCGCGAGCTTCGGTCAAGCCGACGGAGGAACCGGCTCGTTCGGTGCACGTCCCGTCGGCGGGGCGCGCACCGTCGGCCGGGGTGACCGGGTGTTTCGGGTGCCGGCGCGGGTGGTTAACTCTGTGCCGCCTAGATCTTGCAATAAGGAGCGTCATGTCCCGGTTTGGACCGCCTGATCCCGCTCATGCCGCCATCCCGGACGTGGCGGTCGAGGTCCTGCTGTTCCGGCTTGACGGGCCAGGTCGGCTCGCGTACCGGGAGCTGCGGAGGCGATGGTCGCCGCCGGAGACGCCGGACACGCTCGCGCTGCGGCTCGCCGGGATCGACGGCCCGGCACCGCCCGCGACCGTCAGCCACTCAACGTCCTGGCGTTGCGATCCGCAGGGACGGATCGTGCTGACCTACGCGTTGCTGCCCGACCCGGATCCCCTGCAGCCCGCCGTCACCTTGCCCCCGGTGGGCGTGCTCTGCTCGGGTGATCCGTTGCTGCCGAGTCCATCGGCGCTGCACGCGCACCACGTCGCCGCCCATGCCGTGCGGCACCTCGGCCAGCTCACGGAGCACGATCCCGTCGTGCGTGCCGCCGCGGACCGCCGGCCCGAGCTGTGGCGGGTCGTCACCGCGCTCGCCGCGACGATGGCGGTCGGCTCCCATGAGAAGGCGCACTCCAGGGAGCTCAGCCAGTCCCCGGCCGGCTGATGAGCACGGCAGGCATGCGGAGCCGGTCCTCGCTGTCTTACTCTCGAGAACGGTGTGCCGGGACGCCGGCCGGTCTCCCGGGTGGCTGCGCCGAGCTCGCCCGGTCGTCACGTGGGTGGAGGCGATGATGGCGGACCGCCCACGGTTGCTGGTCATCATGGGGTCCGGGGAGACAGCTCCCACGATGGCGAAGGTCCATCGCCTGCTCGTCGAACGGCTCGGGTCGCCACCGGTCGATGCGGTGCTCCTCGATACCCCGTACGGGTTCCAGGAGAACGCCGAGGAACTGTCCCGCCGCACCGCCGAGTACTTCGCCCGCAGTGCCGGCGCGCCACTGGCGGTCGCGACGTGGCGGACCTTGTCCGACGACGTGCTGCGCCGCGAGCAGGCCCTCTCGAGAATCCGCAGCGCCGCCTACGTCTTCGCCGGCCCAGGCAGCCCGACCTATGCGTTGCGGGTCTGGACGGGCAGCGGACTGCGGGACGTGCTGGCCGGCACGCTCGACCGCGGCGGGTGCGTGACGTTCGCCAGCGCAGCGGCGGCCACCCTCGGGGTCCTCACCGTGCCGGTGTACGAGATCTACAAGGCGGGCTTCGCACCGTCCTGGGTGGCGGGCCTGGACCTCCTGGCCGTGACCAGCCTGCGCGCGGCGGTGGTGCCGCACTACGACAACGCGGAGGGCGGCACCCACGACACCCGGTTCTGCTACCTCGGCGAGCGGCGGCTGCGGGTGCTGGAGACCATGCTCGACGACGACACGGTCGTGCTCGGGGTCGACGAGCACACCGCCGTCGTGTTCGACCTGGACGCGAGAACGGCGGAGGTGCTGGGCCGCGGAACGGTCACGGTGCGCCGGAGGGGGATCAGCACGGTGTTCGGCACCGGCTGCGTGATCCCGGTCGACGAGCTCCGCGCCGCAGCGGCAGGTCGTCGCCCTCCCGGGCTCGTGCGGCAACCGGAGCGCCCCGCCGCTGTCGCCCAGCTGTCGTTACGGGCGGAGGGGGAGCGACTGGAGCGCGCCTTCGATGCCAGACTGCGGTCCGGCGACATGGCGGGTGCGGTCCGGGCAACCCTTGAGCTGGAGCAGACGATCATCAACTGGTCGGCTGACCCGGAGGAGAACGACGGGCCGGAGGCGCCGCGCGCCGCGCTTCGGGGGATGGTCGTGCGGCTGGGCGAGCTCGCCGCGGTCGGTGCGCGGGATCCGCTCAAGCCCCTCGCACCACTCGTCGACACGGTCATTGAGCTGCGCGAGCAGGCTCGGGCCGCCGGCGCGTGGACGCTGGCCGACACCCTGCGCACCCGGCTCGCCCGCGCCGGTATCGAAGTCCGTGACACGGCGGAGGGACCGGTCTGGCTGCCAGCCCCGCGCAGCGCGCCCGACGATCGGTGCTGACGCTTCGACCGCCGGCCACGCTCGCAGCACGCTCAACAGGTACAGCATTGCTGCGGTGGCGGCCGCTGCGAGGGGATTGGACGTGACGGTGTCGAACGCCTCGGGCGGGAACAGGCGCCGCAGGTGGGCGTAGATCTCCTCCCGCGTCCGGAGCGGACGCTGCGTCACCTCGATTCCGGGCGGTAGGCTGCGGCAACTGCGGCACTCAGCTCGTCGGCCGTCAGCGCTTCCCAGGTCGCGAGGACATCGGCTTCGGGAAGCGGGAGTGACTCCAGCTCGTATGCGCTGACGGCGACCGAGCCGGCCAGGCATCGCATGAGTCGGTCCATGGTGGGGGTGGCCAGCGCGCGGGCGAGGGTAGCCCTGGTCAGGGCAGGTGAGCTGGACGTCGGACGGAGCACGTTGACGTGGTTCTCCACCACGACGGCGCCGCCCCACTCGGCGAGGACGTCAGCGTTGAGCTCGACGGCGACGATCCGCCGCGTCTGCTCGGGGGCGGTCGTGCGCTGCACGAGGATGGCCGGCTCGGACAGCGTCATCGTCGCCCGGTCCGCGTCGCTGGCGGTGTGCAGGTACCGCATCAGGTCACGGGCACGGTCCCGGTGCAGGTGTCCGCCGTCGATGTCCGCAGCCCACAGCACGGGGAACCGTGCGGGTGCGGGCAGCGCGTACAGGTCTTCACGGCGCCGGTTCCACACGAGCGGGCCGGTCGAGACGCGCCATCCCGCCTTCGCCAGGTTCAGCGGCATGGCTTGCGCGGCGGCCGCGACGTGCGCGTCGTCCGATCGGCGTGGCAGTAGCCAGGGGCCGGCTCCCCGGGGGGAGATCACGTTGGCGACCTGTGTGAGGTGTCCGTTGGAGCTGGCGACCGCGGTCTTGCGCGGCTTCGTCCTGGTGAAGGTGGCCAGGCAGGTCTCTTGCAGCACCCCGGTGAACACCCCGTCGCGTTCGGCGACGAACGTGACCTCACGCAACGGTGCAGCCTCGGCGAGGGCCTGGCGCAAGTTGGCGAAGTACCGACCGGCAGTGAACGACGTCGGCACGAGCGCCGACAGCACGCCCTTGTCGTCGAGCGACTGCAGTCCGGCCGCGAGGAACAGTCCGTACAGGTTGGCGTGGCCGTAGAGGAACGGGGCGAACCGCACGCGTTCGGCGGGGTCGAGCCGGACCCGGCCGTACGGCGGGTTCATCACGACGGCTCGGGCGAGCCGGCCAGGCGGCGCGAGGCCATCGCCGACGCTTGCCAGCGCGGGCAGCGGGCGTCTCCTGGCCTCTGGCACTGCTGCGAGGATGGGCAGCGCCTCGGCCGCAAGAATAATGTTGGCCAGCCACACCGCGGCGGGGTCGGCATCCACGCCCTCGACCACAGACGAGACGTGGACCAAAGCCATCTGCGGGTCTGCGCGGCGAAGCGCCGAGAGGTGCTCGCGTAGCGGCGGAAGCAGAAGCGCTCCGGCACCGCACGCGGGGTCGCGCACCAGGCCCGTGAGGCGCCGGGGGCTCGCCGTGTGTCCGAGAGCCCGGCGAGTCATCGTCCACAGCCGCGTCGCGAGTTCAGGAGGGGTGTAGTGCCGGCCGTGGCGCGCCCGAACCTGCGGAGTCAACGCCAATACGTACGCGTTCCCCAGCTGCTCGCCGGTTGCCGCGGCGTCGACGGCCAAAGAAGGCTCGACGTCGGGTAATGCCAGCGGCGGAACGTCGACCGCGCGAAAGACATCAAGCCATCGACCCGACAAGCCCGCCGCCACGGCCCGCGCTGCCCACCACTGCGGGACGGCAGCAAGGACGGCAGCGGCTCCGTCGGGCAGATCCGCGGCGGTGCTGACGCCGTCAATGCTGGCCCGTGAGCCGCGGGCACCAAGCTCTCGGACGGCCATCGCGCTACTCACAGCGCAACCTCGGGCCGATCACCGGCGCGGCAGCCGACGATCGCCTGTCGCCGTCGGATGCCATGTCGGGCAGAGTGCCACAGCGGTCTGACGGTCTCGCTCGACGTCCGCCCCGAGAAACGCGGGATCTGGCGGTGCTGGCAGGACCACCAGCTCTACGACCCCGACCACCACCGCGCCCCGCGCCGACTGCTCGACGAGTCCGCACAGCCAGCACCTCACCCACCGTTGCACCAGCGTCAACCCACGATTGACGAGACACGGTCGTCAACCTAAAGTTGACCCATGGTGAACCCTGTGCGCATGGCCAACCCCGTCCGGCTCGACGACCTGATCGAGGCCATCAAGAACGTCCACACCGACGCACTCGACCAACTCTCCAACGCGGTCATCGCCGCCGACTACCTCGGCGACGTCGCTGACCACCTCATCGGGCACTTCGTCGACCAAGCCCGCCGTTCCGGCGCATCCTGGACCGACATCGGCAAGAGCATGGGCGTCACCAAACAAGCAGCCCAGAAACGCTTCGTCCCGAAGGTCTCCGGGCCCGGCGACATTGCCGAGCTCGACCCCAGCCAGGGATTCAGCCGGTTCACCGAACGGGCGCGCAACGTCGTCATGACCGCCCAGAACGAAGCACGCGCAGCCGGCAACGACCAGATCCGCCCCGAACATCTGGTACTGGGACTGCTCAACGAACCCAACGCCCTCGCCGCGCGAACCATCCTCGCGCAGAACATCGCGCTCGACACGCTCCGACAGACCGCCACCACCACACTGCCGCCCGCGGCCGAGCAGTTACCCGACCTCATCCCCTACGACCCACACGCGAAAAAGGCGTTGGAGCTGACCTTCCGGGAAGCCCTACGGATGGGCCACAACTACATCGGGACCGAGCACATCCTGCTCGCCCTGCTCGAACTCGAAGACGGCACCGGCCCGCTCAGCGGCACCGGCCTCGACAAGACAACCGCCGAAGCCACCATCACCGCCGCACTCGCCGCCTACCAACAACAATGAAGGCGCACCGTGATGCACGGCGCGCGCAGCATCAGCGACTGGTATGCCCGGGGTGTCGTCGTGATCTGCCGGTGGATGGCGACGGCGGTCGTCCGGCCGCCGTCGGTGTCCGCGGCGGTTGGCGAGGTCGCCGGTCTCGCATCGGACGACCATCGCGCATGAGGAGCTGATCGAGGCGGAGTTCCACTCCGCTGAGCTGCTCGACGTACGGCGACGGGACCTGCTGACGTCGCGGCCGGGGTGGCGCGAGGCGATCCGCACAGCGCACTCACTGGGCGTTCAACACTTGACAGGGTTTCAGGCCACGCCCCGCGCATAGGAGGTCGGTTCGACAGCGGTCTACGGGTCGGGGAACTAGGTTTCCGATACTGCCACGCCGCCCACGCGTGAAGCAACACAGCCCCCAGTACGCACCTTCACTCCAACGATTGGGTCAAGCTCAGCAGTGTCACGCTCGACCCGCCCGGCCAAGACCCCCATGGCCTTGCATCAGACTGATCTTGCGCGACACGCCGGACATAGGTAGGCAGTCGGGGGATCGTCTCTCGCGATGATCGCCGGGTGAGGCTGCCCCCACTTACGTTGGCTGCACCACCCCCAACGCCTCCCCCGGCACCCCCTCCTGAGTCAACCACCGGCAGTACACAAACGCGCTATGGCTGTTATGCGCTTCCACATAGTCATAGACCGGGTCCATACCGAGGCGCCAATTATTGACCTCCTAGGCATAGCCTGGCCTCGGCCAGGCTATGCCTGCTTTTGCTCTATGGACCCGCAAATACACTGGCCCATCCCCATAACTTCCCGGTGGCTGCATGACCTGCACGAGTAATCACCCTCTGCGGTTCCCTCGTTATCCCCAATGGGTGACACCCGGAACCGGGGACAATCCAGCCGCACCGTCGCGGGCGGGGGTGACCCGACAACCCGCTGTCTTCTGTCATGGGAGCGAGGCAAGCCGGTGGAGCAGGCGGTGGCAACGCCCTCCACTTGGTTGAACGTCCCTGAGCAGTCGGTACGCTCGAGTCTCGTATAAGCCTGGCCATGAACCACGTCAGAGACAGGAACAACAACGTGATCCAGGAGCCTCCCGAGCTGGTGGCGATGCGCCTTGCTCTGGGCCAGCAGCTGGCTAGTCTGCGGGAAGCTGCGGGCATCGTCCAACAGCAGGTCGCGCGGAGGACGGGCTACAGCCGGTCCTCGGTCGCTCACGCCGAAGCCGGCCGCCAGCTGCTCACCCGGGAGTTCTGGCAGACGGTCGACGACCTGGTCAAGGCTGACGGCGCGCTGCTGGCCGGATACGAACAGGTACGAGCCGCCAAGCAGGAGCATGAGGTCCGAACCCGGGAAGCGGCGCTGGCTGAGGCGTACTCTGAAGCGAAGGCGAAGGCTCAGGAGTTGCGAGCCGTCACCCCGTCACCGCTCCAGAACGGCAACGGGCTGAGTGTGCCGACCGGACAGGAGGTTCTAGCGGGTCTGGTCTCCGCTGCCGGCGCGGAACTAGCCGGAGGCTTGGCCGGGCCACTGCTGTACGTGGCATTTTTGAGCAACTCAGCACAGGCGGTGCCTATCGAGTGGAGAGAGCAGCTCCGTGAGCAGCTTCGAACGTTTCTCCATGAATGGGCAGATATCGTGGAGCGTCGGGAACACCTCCGGTTGTTGGGATGGATGGCCGCTGCTGTGGCTGCCTCCCCGATACTCAGGCTGAACAGCGATGAACAGGAACGTCTATCCAAGGTCATTGCTGTGCCGAGCCGGGTGGATGAAAAATCCATCGACAGTATTGAAGCCATTCTCCAGGACTGCAAGCGGCAAGATGATATCCTTGGCCCGCACGCGGTGCTGCAGACCGTTCTCGATCAGCGGCAGCTGGTCCGCTCGTTTCTGGACGACTGCCCGTCAGAACTTCGCCCTCGGCTGTTGTCGGTCTACAGCAGTATGTCGAGCTCTATCGGAACCTACTTCTTCGATCTTGATGACCCTGCCAGTGCCATGTACTACTGCGACCAGGCCCGTGCAGCGGCCCAGGATGCTCACAACACTGAGCTGGCTATTTACGCGCTGTGCGAGATGAGTTATTTTGCTTCCTGGCAAGGGAAAGCACACGCTGGTATCGACTTCGCCGCCGCTGCTCAGAGCCTCGCGGGTAAAACTGATGATGTGCTGCTTAAGGCTTGTGCCGCCGAACGGGCTGGAACTGCCTACGCCATTGACAGTCAGTACAAGGAATGTATGATCGAGTTTGACCAGGCACTGGCTGGGTTTGCGTTACCGGCAGACCAGAGGTTTCCCGAGTCGCCAGTCTACTGGTGCGACGAGGGATTGATTGCCAGCAGACAGAGTGACTGCTTGCTGCGGCTCGGCAAGCCGGCAGAAGCCGCCATCACTGCCGAAAGAGGACTTCAGCAGTTCGACACGTCGTTCATCCACGGTCTCGCCTACTGCACTCTTCGCTTGGGCACTGCCCGCCTGCTGTCCGGTGAGGTTGAGGAAGCAGCGCGGGTTATTGGTGAGGGGGCATTGCTGGCGGCTCGAATCAGCTCGGCACGGCTGAAGAATGAAGTCAAGACCGCCCGAGGGCGGTTGCAGCCGTGGCATAGTACGGCAGCAGTCAAAGAGATGGATGAGGGGTTGCGGGGGATGGGGTTTGGGGGGTGAGTTGGCAAGATGGGAGTAACCCTATGGTCGGTCCCGCCTCGTGCTACTCAGCTAGATCGCTAAAGGCGCCTAAGTTACACCGAGGTCGCCACCGCAGCAAAGGGCGCGAACGCGCAGACACGCTCAGGAGCGATCCGGCATGCGTACATCCCGTACAAGGCTGCGCAGGTGCTCGCTGTCAAAGCCACTGGCGTCGATCACCTCGGCCACCTGTTCGGCGCGGTCGGCCAGGATCGGTACAGCTTGCTCCGGGGACAATGCAAGCAGAGCGGCCGTGGCATGCTCGGCTCCCTCATGGGGGTAGCCCTCCCGCACTATCGCCTCGGCTCGGTCCAGACGCAAGAACGTCGTGTCAGTGGCCGCTCCGGCGGGGTAAGCGGGTAGTGACTCGTCCTGGTATGAGCGCGCTCGCTCGAAGTCGCCGAGCTGGGTGTGCATCTCACTGGCAAACCTACCGAGGCGGTACCACGGCATCGAGTAGGCGGTGAAGGTCTCCTGGTCGGCCTGCGCATCGACCGCACGGCGCGCGGCGTCCAGTGCCTGGTACGCGGCTGTCCGGTGACCCATCCGGGCCAGCGTCGAGGCAGCCAGCGCGTTACCGAGCGTCGAGCCGAGTTGACCACGCGGGGACAACATCACTGCGTACGCCGCGTCGTGCAGCACCTGCTCATCGGCGCGCTGATGGACGGCGAGCAGAGTGCTTCGCGCCGCAATCCACCCCGCAGACTCCCGTGCTTGACCACATTCTGCATGCTCCAGACCAGCCCGATACCACTCATATGCTGCGTCGTAATCCTGCCAGGTCGCCGCGTTCGCACCGATGAACGCACACAGTTGGCTGAGTCCGTGCTCGACGCGGAACTGCTGATGCTCACCGACCTCGAACGAGAGCCGCCGAAACTCCGCATAGTCGCTTACCAGGCGGGGGAACTGATCGATTGTCGGTGTGGTGGGGAAGTCCAATGCACGGGCGTGCACGATCCCCTCCAGCTCGGCCACCTGCCGAGCCAACGACCCGGAGGCGTCCGGCGGCCTCACGCGGGCAGCCGAATCGAGGACGCCCCGCGGAACCGCCAGACCGGTCAGGGCTGTGGCAAGGAACTTACGACGACGCATAATCTCGTCTTCGCTCAGCGTCATGAGGCCATTGTCCCCCACCGGTGAGTGTGGACGTACGCGCGGAGCACTCTCAGCATCACAACAGCCACACACTGCGGGTAGTTGCACTTGCTGACGATCACTGAAGATCGCCTTACAAGCGATCTACCAGGGGTTTCGTGGAGCCGCCTTGGGGAGTCGAACCCCAGACCTACGCATTACGAGAAAATTCCTCACCGGGCTCACCATGCTCACCGCGCACATCCCTGCACGTCACAGCGGTCACCGTGCCCATCTCGCGCCCTCGTAGGACTCCATTGGAGGCCACGAAGGAGGCCACGACCTTCCGCGCGGACGGGTCGCCTACGGGTACTTCGTGAGATCCCAGCAGTTGCGGAACTCGGTCTCACCGAGGCGCGTGTTCCAGATCCGGCGGCCGCTACCCGGGCGGAGCTGCCGGATGCGGTGCGGCTGGGCCGGGTCGTGCCAGGAGAACGTCTCGATCTTGGCAGATCCGCGTGCGAGAGCTTCGTCAAGCGCCGGTTCGAGGTCGCTGTCGTGCGAGGCGAGGATGACCAGGTCGACGTCCGCCCGCTGAGCCTCGCGGACCACCGCGAGCGCGCACAGGACGTCGATGCCCTTCTCGGCCTTGCTCTCGACGACCCTCTTCCCGTCGGGACCGAGTAGCGGCCGGCCCGCGGCATCGCGTTCGTAGCGGTACTTCAACGGCCGGTGCGTGACCATGACACGCGAGTCCCGCTCCCAGTGGCCTTCTGCGCCTGGTTACGGGCGTACGGCTTGGCGTCGCGCTCCGCCGACGGCTGACCGCGGTACCAGGACGCGCATCAGCACGGCGTGATCCATCCCGGGCCGATGCGCGCGGTTGCGAGCCACGATCAGATGGTTCGCGAAGTGCAGGGGCTCGACGAGCGACTCGTGTCGGGGTAGGTGCTTGCTCACGGCGAACTGCTGGTGCGCCGTGAGGTGCACGTTCTGGTAGTCCATGACCATCACAGCCCGAAGATCAGGCACAGGTACCGGTGCTCCTCGACGAAAAAGCCCCGCCAGTCCCGGAGGACGGCGGGGAACTAGACCACAGATGATGCCACGCCGCGCACAGGGCAAGCAAAGCGGGCCCACTGCCCGACACGGTGGCCCGGTCGAGATCGCTGGGGCTGGGTAATGTGCCGCTCGCCGCCTGTTGACCACTCGTCTGGCCGAGCCTCATCGGTCACCGGGTCGCATACCGTGCTACGGAGGCGTCCGGGGGTGACGGTTGGCGCGGGGACAAGGTCGCTACGACCATGAGAAATGGATGCGCCAACAGGAGCAGCAGCAGCAAGCTGCGGAGGCCCGCGCGCAACGCGCAGCCGACAAGGAGCGCAAAGAACGGCAGGTCGCGGCCGGCAAGGCGAAGGCCGAGGCACTCAATGCTCAGACCGCGCTCGCACTCGAACGACTGGAGTCGATCTTGCAGACTGGGCTGAGTCGGCCAGCGCTAGTCGACCCGGACAAGCTCCTGCGTCGCGACGAGCTGCCTCCGCTGGACCTCGGTACCCGGGCCCATCCCGCGCAACCGCATACGTGGAGCGCCTTCGCACCGGAGCCACCGGGGGCGGTCGCGGGATTACTCGGCGGGAAGGCATGCTACGAGCGCCGGCTGGCGGAGGAACGGGAGCGCTTCGAGCAGGCCCGCCGTACGCATGACCAGGCCGAGTCCACCCGTCAACGCTGGGTCGATGACATGCGGACCCGACGTGCCGAGCAGGAACGCGCCCACCAGGCCGACGTCGACGAGAACAACCACCGCGTCACCGAGATGATCGACGGGCTCGCGCGCCGGGACCGGGAGAGCGTCCAGGCGTACCTCGAACTCGCGCTGTCCCGCACGCCGCTCCCGGATGAGCTGCCGCGCACCGTCGAGATCGCGTCCTCCCCCCGCGGTGAGCAGGCGGTCGTGCGCGTCGAGCTGCCACCTGTGGATGGCGTGCCCACGGTGGGCACCTACACCTACGTCGACAAGACCGACTCGATGCGGCCCAAGCCTCTGCCCGCGACCCCCCGCTATCAGCTGTACCGGTCGGTGATCAGCCAGGTGATGCTGCTCTACATGCGCGATCTGCTCGAGGCGGACCCCGACCTGGACAACGTCGAACTCGGCGGGCACGTCCACGCCATCGACCCCGCGACCGGACACCGCGAGTACGAGTGCCTGATCAGTGTCGCGG
>JBOHEO010000122.1:0-17174 GCA_050701055.1 Pseudonocardia sp.
GGTGCGCCGTCCGGCCGCGCCGGGTCGGATGCGCTGTCCGGCCGCGCGGAAGTGCCGCTCGCCTCGACCGCGCCGTTGGCGCTGTCCTCGGGTGCGCCGCCGCCGTCGGGACCGGGGTCCTCCGGCGGCCCGACCTGCTCGGCGGCCTTACGCAGCGCGTCATCCAAGGCCTGCTCGTCCATCCCGGGTTCGTCGAACGGGTCGCGGCGGCCGCGGTGCGGCAGGGCGAGCCGGGCGGCGACCCGCACGTCCTCCTCGGTGACGGCCCCGGCGCCGCGCCAGGCAGCGTACGCGACGGCGGCCCGGGCGATCACCAGGTCGGCGCGCATGCCGTCGACGTCGAACGCGGCGCAGACGGCAGCGATCCGGCGCAGCTCGGTGTCGTCGAGGCGCACCGATGCCAGCCGGGCACGGGCGTCGGCGATCCGGCGGGCCGTCAGGGTCTCCGCGGCAACCCACGACGCGGCGAAGGCGGCCGGTTGGGCGTCGAACGTGAGCCGGCGACGCATCACCTCGACCCGGGTGTCCACGTCGCGGGAGGCGCGCACGTCGACCGTCAGGCCGAACCGGTCGAGCAGCTGCGGGCGCAGCTCCCCCTCCTCCGGGTTCATCGTGCCGACCAGCAGGAACGTGGCGGCGTGCGAGACCGACACCCCGTCGCGCTCCACGTGCGCCCGGCCCATCGCCGCCGCGTCGAGCAGCAGGTCGACGAGGTGGTCGTGCAACAGGTTGACCTCGTCGACGTAGAGCACGCCGCGGTGCGCCTGCGCGAGCAGCCCCGGCTGGTAGGCACGGACCCCATCGGTGAGCGCCCGCTCCAGGTCGAGCGACCCGACGAGCCGGTCCTCCGTGGCCCCGACGGGCAGCTCGACCAGCCGGGCCGGGCGCTCGAGCCGCGGGTGCACCTGCGTGACGGCCTCGCCGTCGGTGCCCGCGAATCCGAACGGCACGACGGGGTGGGGGCCGTCGGGGCACTGGGGGTCGGGCTGGTCGGGGTCGCAGCTGAACCGGCAGTCCGGCACCACCGCCACGACCGGCAGCAACGCGGCCAGCGCCCGCACGGCCGTCGACTTGGCGGTGCCCTTCTCCCCCCGCACCAGCACCCCACCCACGCCGGGGTGAACGGCGTTGAGCAGCAGCGCGAGCCGCAGGTCGTCGTGCCCGACCAGGGCGGAGAACGGATACCTCGGGGTCGTCTGGGACGTCACCGACCAGACACTGCCAGACCGGACGCCAGGAACGGCAGCCCCGCCGGTGCGCCGTGATCGATCAGGTGCCGCAGCGCGGCGAGATCGAGGTGCTGTTCGACGAGGTCACCGAGCAGGTCGAGCTGCGCGTCCCGGACCGCGGCGAATCGCGTGTCCGGGGCCGCCCGGAAACCCGCCCGACCGGCCTGCGCCGCGACCCGGCCCACGAGCGCGCGGCGGAACCCGTCGTTCTCCAGCAGCCCGTGCCAGTGGGTGCCGAGCACCGCACCGGCGTCCGATCCGTCAGCGCCCTCGACCCCGTTGATCAGCCCGGGATCACCCGAGCGCACCGCCCGGCCGTGATGGATCTCATATCCGCGTACCGGATGGCCGAGCGCGGTGCCCACCGGGTTGCCCAGGTGCTTCTCGACGTCGAACTCCACCTCGAGGTCCACCAGGCCCAACCCCACCACGTCGGCACCGCCAGGCACCTCGACGCCACGCGGGTCGGCGATCCGGCGCCCGAGCATCTGGTAGCCGCCGCAGATCCCGAGCACCGGACGTCCGGCGCCGGCGTGCGCGGCGACGGCGTCGGCGAGCCCGGTACGGCGCAGCCACCCCAGGTCGGAGACGGTCGCCCGGGAACCGGGCAGCACCACGAGATCGACGTCGGCCAGCCGCGAGGGCTCGGTGACGTACCGGACGGCGACGCCCGGCTCACCCGCCAGCGCCTCCGCGTCGGTGCTGTTGGAGATCCGCGGGAACCGCACGACCGCGACGCGCAGCCACTGCGAACCGTGCGGCGGCGCGGGGCGGCCGAGCACCCCGTCGGCCACCGCGGACAGCGAGTCCTCGGCGTCGAGCCAGAGCCCGTCGGCCCAGGGGACCACGCCGAACGTGGGGCGCCCGGTAAGCGCGCGCAGCTGCGCCAACCCCGGATCCAGGAGCGAGCCGTCCCCCCGGAACTTGTTGATCACAAACCCGGCGATCCGGGCCTGGTCGGCCCGGCCGAGCACGGCGACGGTGCCGAACAGGTGGGCGAGCACCCCGCCCCGGTCGATGTCGCCGACGACGACCACCGGCAGGTCAGCAGCCTGCGCCAGACCCATGTTGGCGATGTCGGTGGCCCGCAGGTTGATCTCGGCCGGAGAACCGGCCCCCTCACAGACCACGACGTCATAGCGCGACCGGAGCTCCGCCAGGGTAGCCGTCACGGTCTCCAGCAGGACGCCGGTACGCTCCCGGTAGGATCGGGCGCTGACGGTGCCGTCGACGCGACCGAGCACTACGACCTGGGAGCTGCGGTCCGTGCCGGGCTTGAGCAGCACCGGGTTGAACGCGACGCTCGGCGCGAGCCCGCACGCGTGGGCCTGCATCGCCTGCGCGCGGCCGATCTCGCCGCCGTCGGCGGTGACGACCGAGTTGTTGCTCATGTTCTGCGCCTTGAACGGCGCGACCGCCACACCCTCACGGTGCAGCCACCGGCAGATCCCGGCGACCAGGGCGCTCTTGCCCGCGTCCGACGTCGTGCCCGCGACGAGCAGTGCGCCACCCACGGGGTCAGTATTACGCCCTGCCTGCCGCTGCACGAGGTCACCCATCGTTGACCAGGGCAAACCGTTGTTCCTGAAGATCCATGAACGACGGAATGCCCTTAATCGCCACCTCGGACGCGCCGTGCGGCCCGTTGAACGTCAGGGACGCCGGCAACGCGCGGACCATCCCGACGGTGAGCCGGTCGACGGACAGGAGTCACCGGGCGCTGCGCGTCGGGCGCAGGCCGGGTGTCACCGCGATGAGCAGCGGTCGGGCGCCTACTGTGATGCCGTGCGGTTCCTGCTCCGTCCGGGCTGGCTGGCCTTCATCGCCGTGGTCGTCGCGTTCGTATTGGCCTGCTACACCTTGCTCGCCCCGTGGCAGTTCGGCCGCGAGGCCGAGCGCGACGCGCAGCAGCAGGCGATCGAGAGCGCGTCGGCGATCGCACCCGTTCCGCTCGCCGAGCTCCTGTCCCCAACTGGCGTGGACCGCGACGTCCAGTGGCGCCAGGTCGAGGTCACCGGCACCTACTTGCCCGATGGAGAGGCCCTGGTCCGGCTGCGGGTCGTCGACGGCAAGCCGGCGTTCGAGGTGCTCACACCGTTCCGGACCGACAGCGGCACCCTGATCACCCTGAACCGCGGGTCCGTCGCGGCCCCCGACGGGCAGGTGGTGCCGATTTTCGCCGCGCCTCCCACCGGCCCGGTCACCCTCACTGGCCAGCTGCGCGTCGACCAGGCCGACCCGGAGGACCGCCCCGCATTCACCGCCAAGGGCCACCGGCAGGTGTACGCCGCCGACTCCCGCACTCTCGCCGCCTCGACCGGCCTCGACCTGGTCGCCGGTCACCTGCAGCTCGCGACGGGTCAGCCCGGTGTGCTCGACCCGATTCCGGTCACGCCCAGCACCGGTGGCGCTCCCTTCACCAACCTCTCCTACGCCCTCCAGTGGCTCACGTTCGGCGCGATCGCCCTGTTCGCGATGGTCTACTTCGTGCGCCTGGAGCTGCTGCAGCGACGGCCGAGCGACCGTTCCGAGCTCCGCCGCGCCCTGTCCGGCGACTAGCGCAGCACCGCATTGAGGTCTGATCACGCCACCAGCTTCATGATCGCCGAACGGGAACGCAGAGCCGCATCCGGCGCGGCTCTCCGTACCAACACACTGATCTTGGCAGGTCACCGCCACCCTGCGCGCCCGGCTGGTCGAGTAATCGTCACGAACGCACGCTGAGGCGTCCCCGCGCATGCGTCAGCGTGCGCTCGTGGCGATCATCGCCGATAGGATGGCTGCGGCGGCCGCGATCAGCCGCGACAGGTGCACCGCCCGCAGCAGGTCGGCCGGCCCGGGTGGGGGGCCCGTGCCCAGTCCCGGGCGTTCTTCCACACTGTGGGCATACACCGTCCGCCCGCCCAGCACCACCCCCAACGCCCCGGCGGCGGCCGCCTCCACCGGACCGGCGTTGGGGCTCGGATGCGCCGCCGCGTCGCGCCGCCACGCCGCCAGCGCCGCCGTCGACGAACCGCCCACGGCCGGTGCCACCGCGGCGAACAGCAGCGCGGCCACCCGGGCGGGCACCAGGTTCGCCACGTCGTCCAGCCGCGCCGCCGCCCACCCGAAGCGCCGGTACCGCGGCGAGCGGTACCCGACCATGGCGTCGAGGGTGTTCACCGCGCGGTACCCGAGCAGGCCCGGCACCCCGGCGACCGCCCCCCACAACAGTGGTGCGACGACGGCGTCGGAGGTGTTCTCGGCAAGCGACTCGGTGCCGGCGCGCGCCATTCCCGCGACGTCCAGGACCGCCGGGTCGCGCCCGCACAGGTTCGGCAACCGAGCCCTGGCTGCCACCAGGTCGCCTCGGCCGAGCTCGGCGGCCAGCGCCGCCCCCTCGCGGGCCAGCGACCCACCGCCGAGCACCACCCAGGTGGCCGCCGCGGTGACCGCGACGCCGGCCAGGGGATTCCGGCGCCCGATCCGCTCCAGCACCGCACCCAGGCCGGCGGCCGCCCCCGCCAGGACCACCGTGTACCCGGCCCCCACCGTGCGTCGGTCGGCGTAGCAGCACCGCTCCAGAGCAGCGGCGACCGTGCCGAATCCGGCGACGGGATGGCCCGCACGGGGATCACCGAGCACGACGTCGGCGACCGCGCCCAGCAGCAACCCCAGCGCGCGCCCCCGCACCGCCCGGAGGGTAGCGCGGATTTCCGCACAGCTCAGCCGACGCAACCCCAGCGACTGGACGGCATGCCCAGCACGTGGATCGAGGACCGCTGAGCCGGGGAAACGCTGACGCTGCTGATCGTCCTGTCCCCCCGCTGGTACGAACGGCACACTCGCACCGACCTGGCGGGCGAGGGTGCAGCTCGACCCACCCCGGCGTCACGCCTGGATCGCGGCGCCCACCCGGGACCTTCCACCCGCCCCGGTGGCGGAGTCACCGGTGGCGCTGGAGTGCCGGCTGGAGCACGCACTGGAGCTGGGAGACTCGACGGTGGTGCTGGGGCGGGTCGTGCACGCCGTCGTCGACATCAGCTTCACTGGCGATCCTCCGAGAGGGTGAACTCCCCGGGTGGCGTGAAGTTCACGTCTGCGTGCAGCACGCTCTCCCGCTCGCGCAGCTCCACCCGGCGGATCTTCCCCGAGATCGTCTTGGGCAGCTCGGCGAACTCCAGGCGCCGGATCCGCTGGTACGGGGCGAGGTTGTCGCGGGCGAACCGCAAGATCGACCGGGCGGTCTCCGCGGTCGGCTCGTGCCCCGCGGCGAGCACGACGTAGGCCTTCGGCACGGCGAGGCGCACCGGGTCGGGCGAGGGCACCACGGCGGCCTCCGCGACGGCCGGGTGCTCGATGAGCACGCTCTCCAGCTCGAACGGGGAGATCCGGTAGTCCGAGGCCTTGAACACGTCGTCGGCGCGCCCGACGTAGGTGATGTAGCCGTCCGCATCGCGGGAGCCGACGTCGCCGGTGTGGTAATACCCGCCGGCCGTCGCCTCGGCGTTGCGCTCCGGGTCGCCATGGTAGCCGACCATCAGCCCGAGCGGACGTCGCGACAGGTCGAGACAGATCTCGCCCTCGTCCGCCCTCGCCCCGGTGGCCGGGTCGATCAGCTCGACGTGGTAGCCGGGGATCGGGCGGCCCATCGATCCCGGCTTGATCGTCTGTCCGGGCGGGTTGCCGATCTGGAGCGTGGTCTCGGTCTGCCCGAAGCCGTCGCGGATCCGCACCCCCCACACCTTCTCGATCTGCTCGATCACCTCGGGGTTGAGCGGCTCCCCCGCGCCGACGACCTTGGTGGGCGGGTTCGCAAGCCCGGAGAGATCACCCTGAATGAGCATCCGCCACACGGTCGGTGGGGCGCAGAAGCTCGTGACACCGCAGCGATCGAGGACACCGAGCACGCTCTTGGCGTCGAACTTGGCGTAGTTCATCACCAGCACGCAGGACTCGGCGATCCACGGGCCGAAGACGTTGCTCCAAGCGTGCTTGGCCCACCCGGGCGAGGAGATGTTGAGATGCACGTCACCGGGTTGCAGGCCGATCCAGTACATCGTGGACAGATGGCCGACCGGGTAGGACGCGTGGGTGTGCTCCACAAGCTTCGGTTGGGCCGTGGTGCCGGAGGTGAAGTAGAGCAGCAGCGTGTCGGTGCCCCTGGTCGGACCGTCCGGAGTGAACTCGGCCGGCGCCGTGTCGGCGTCCTCGTAGGGCAGCCAGCCCGCTGTCGCACCGCGCACGGCGATTCGCGTGTAGTCGCCCTCGACGTCGTCGAACTTGCCGGTGTCGGCACCGCCGACGACGACGTGCCGGGCGGCGCCCCGATCGACGCGGTCGCGCAGGTCGGCGGCATGCAGCAGGGTGGTGGCCGGGATGACGACCGCGCCGAGCTTCATCGCCGCGAGCAGGGTCTCCCAGAGCTCGAGCTGGTTGCCGAGCATGAGGATGATCCGGTCACCACGGGCAACGCCCCGGGCGCGCAGCCAGTTCGCGACCCGGTTGGAGCGCTGCGACAGCTCGGCGAAGGTCCAGTGTGCATCGGAGCCGTCCTGCTCAACGATCCACAGTGCCCGCCGCGCTCCGCGCTCCGGGTCGGCGGCCACGGCGTCGACATGGTCGAGGGCCCAGTTGAACTCGTCGATCTCCGGCCAGCAGAAGTCGCGGTAGGCGGTGTCGTAGTCCTCGCGGTGCGCGACCAGGAAGTCACGCGCCTCGTAGAAGGCCTGGGTCGACGGGTTCATCTCTGGTCACCTCGGTGATTGCCACCTCTGCTCGGCAGCAGCCTATGCACCCGGTGACGCGGTGCTCACCGCCAGCCGGGGACCCCGACGAATACGGTTGACGCCATGACTGCCCGGACCCGTCTCGGCCGCACAACGACGCTCGTCCTGCTCGCCTGGTTGCTGGCCGGCTGCGCCGCCGACGGTGTTCCCGCGCCCGCCGACGGTGCGCCCGCGCCCGCCCCACCCGCCGCTCCTGTCCCGCCGGCCACACCCGCGCCGGCGCCCGGGACCGCGGCCGTGCAACTGCCATGGCCCGCCGCCGACGCCGACGCCGACGCAGCCCTGCAGGTGGGGGTGGACGGCGGTGCGCAGCCGTGGCTGCTCGACCCCGCCGAGGTGGCGACGTCCTTCGCCACCGCGGCCTACGGATGGCGGGGGACCGAGGCATCCGTGCGACCCGACGGCGTAACGGTGGACGTACGCGAGGCCGGCGGCGAGCGAGCAAGCCTCATCGTGTCCCAGCCCGGACGCACCGGGACGGGTGGCGTCTGGGTCGTCACCGGGGTCGAGCGCGCCGCCTGCACCAGCCGTCCGGGACGGCCGCTACGTAGGCCATTCAGGTGAATCCTGTCTCGCTATGCAGCGTTCGTGGCCTCTTCAACGATTCCGTGCATGAGCCTGTCGCGGCTGCGACGGCCGATACCCGGAACAGGCAAGGATCGCAGGGGGCAACGATGACCACCGACTCCGTCCAGCAGGACATGTTCACCGTGCTACACGGGCAGCCCGCACCGGTCGTGACTCGATGGAGCTACACCGCCGCTGACCCGTTCGCGGTAACCCTTGCTGTCCGGACCCGGAAAGACCGGTGGATCGAGTGGCTCGTCGCCCGCGACCTCATCGTCGAGGGGCTCACCGGTCCGGTCGGTCACGGCGACATCCGGATGAGCCCGCAAGAGGTGCAAGGCTATGACATCGTCGAGATCGAGATCCGGTCCACCGACGGCCGCGCCGTATTCGAGGTCGACCGGGACCTGCTGCGACACTTCGTGAACGCCAGCACAGAGATTGTTGCTCTTGGTGATGAGCTCGCCCATGTCGATCTGGACTGCGAAATCGAGAAGATCACTCGTAGCTGCGCGGAGTGACCGGCACGTGCTATCGCTGCGCGTACCCACAGTTCCCCACCGTTCGGACGTCATCGTTCGGATGTCACCGCCGCTTCTCGAATATCGGCCGCGGCGTCCTCGGCTGCCTGGTCGGCGTTCGGATCGCCGGCGAGTGACGTGCTCACTTCGGGATCCTCAGCGGGACTCTCGTCGTCGACGGGTTCCATCCCGGCATCGACGTCGTGCATCGCGGACTCCTCGGCCGAGGCCGCACCGCCGTCGATACCCACGTCCGTCCCGGCCATCGCGTCCCTGGTCTCCAGCGCCGTGCCCGCCATCGTGATCCGGCCGGATCGGTCAGGCTCCGCCGTCCACTCCTCGGGCTGCTCACGCCGCAGCCGGTCGTTCAGGCTGTCGCCCTCGCGCATGCCCTTCGCGGTCACCCCGTCCTCGTCGAGGCCGTACGGCCAGTCGGCGGGGATGTAGCCGGCGTCGAGCCCATCGCCGTATCCGGCCGGCCCCTCCAGCGTCTCGGAGTTCTCCAGCTGCACCGACGCTCCCAGCTCTGCGTCCTGGGGCTGGCCCTCGTCGTCTCGCCGTGCCATAGGTCAGAGTCCCTTCCTCAGGTGTCGGCCGCCGGACCCGGCGGCCAGCGATCACCGTGTCTACCACCCCGGGCCGTGCGGTGCGACACCCGCCGTGGCAGTTCGCCCGGGCGTGCCCACGCCTCACCGGGCGTGCCCCAGTTCGGCTCGCGCCGCCACGTGCGCCCCGCCGGCCACCACCGACCTCAGCGGCGAACTCACACGGGCCGAGCCTTGCCTCGAGGGTTAGGTGCCGGCCGCAACGGCAACTCACCCGCCATGCGGCCATTCGACGACATCTCCCGCCTCGAGAGCGCCACGGTGCTGGACAAGCCGGCGGCCGTGGTCCGTCAGGTGGTCCAGCGCCTACTGAGCAACCGGCGCGTGAAGGATGCGCTGCACGGTGTCTGGCTCGGTCATCCACTGCATCCCGGTGCCGCGCAGTTCGCGCTCGGATCGTTCGTCTCCGCCACGCTGATCGACTCGGTGGGAGGCGACCGCCGGACCTCCAGCGGCCTCATCGCCGCGGGGCTGGCGATGACGGCACCGACGGTTGCCGCCGGCTGGGCTGATTGGTCGGACAGTCACGAGGACCAGCAGCGGGTCGGTCTCGTGCACGCGATGACCAACATCGTCGCGATATCCTGCTATGCCACCGCGCTGGCCCGCAGGCGCGGCGGTGGCAACGGGCGGCTGCTCTCCCTGGCCGGCGGCGCGATCATGGGCGTCGGCGCGATGCTCGGCGGTCATCTCGGCTATCGGCAGGCCACCGGGGTGAACCACGCCGAGGAGGTCGCGCACATCGGCCCGCAGGACTGGCAGGCGATCGGCGCGTTCGCCGAGCTCCCCGACGGGCGGGCGGTGCGCCGGATCGCCGGGGAGATACCCGTGTTCGTCCTGCGACGCGGCGACGCCGCCATCGTCCTGTCCGATCGGTGCTCGCACCTGTCCGCACCCCTGCACGAGGGCGACGTCGTCGGGTCCGATGACGACGCCCGGGTGATCTGCCCGTGGCACGGCTCGGAGTTCCGGGTCGCCGACGGGTGCGTGGTGCACGGCCCGGCGACCGCACCGGTGCCGCGCTTCGACTCCCGGATCGTGCGGGGTGAGTTGCAGGCCCGGGTGGTGACGATCCCGGGCGTGTCCGCGAGCTGACCTCCCGGACAACCTGGGCCGGCGCCCACTCCTGCCGCACCCGCCCACGGAGCACCGCGAGCTGCGCCCTGGCCGCGGAATCGGTGGGACTGCCCGGAGGACCCGCCGTAGGTATGGTGACGGTCGGACGTAACACCGAGATCTTCGGGTACGAGTTCTCTGAAGCCATCGGTCGGAGGCGGGTAAGGAGGTCCACGTGCAGAACCCGCGACAGCGCGGCCAGGACGACCCCCGCCCCGACGTCGATGACGACCCGATCGACCTCGCCGCGCTCCGCGCCGACGACGCCCTGATCGACGCGCTGGCAGCGGGCCACCGGCAGCCACCCGCAAATCCGAATGGTTCCGACGACCTGCTCGTGACCGTGCTGGCGGCATGGGCCACCGACGTGGCGTCCGACCGGTTACCACCCGAGCAGTCACCGATGCCGATCGACTCCGCATCCGACCCGGTGCAGTCCCGGCCGACCGCGGCCCGACACCCCTACCTGCTGCGGCTGACAGCGGCCGCGGTGCTGGTCATCATGGCGTTGTCCGGCATGGCGGTCCAGGCGAGAGACGCCGAGCCCGGCGATACCCTCTGGGGGATGTCGACGGTCTTCTACGCCGAGCGGGCCCGGTCGGTGGCGGCCGCCGTCGACGTCGAGGTCAGGCTTGAACGGGTACGCGTCGCACTGCGCGAGGGTCACCCGGAGATCGCGATGGAGGAGCTGGAGGCGGTTCGGGCCCAGCTGCCGGTGATCCGCGAGGACGAGCGCCGTGACGGCCTGGCTCAGCAGGAGCAACAACTCAGCGGCGCGTTGGCGGATACTTCCCGGGTGGCACCCACCGGCACCGAGAGGCCCACCGAGTCCACCGACGCCGTCCGGGCCGACGCCAGGCGCACCGCCAGGGAACCCGCGCCACCCGCTGCCGCCGCGCCGGCCACTGAACCCGGTCCGTTGACCGCCGCCGCGACCGCGACCCCCGATACCGGGCCGTCCCGCGGAACGGGTGCCGGGCCGTCCCGCGGAACCGATGCCAGGTCGTCCGGCGGAACGGGGTCGACCAACACCGCGCCGGCCCCCGAGAAGCCGACGTCACCGCCGGGCACCACCGAACCTGCCCCGACGGCGACTAACTCCCCCGCACCCACCACCGAGCCTCCGGCACTGGATACTTTGGGTGAGGCCGGTCGGAGCGACACCCCGTCGCCCGAGTCCACCGATCCGGACAATGAGGACCAGCCGGCTGCCGAGCCGGAGGACAGGCCTGACGGCCCCCCCGACGACTCGTCCGGGACGGGCTGATCCAGCAGGTGCGTGGTCGGACGCTCGTCAGGCTCATGGTGGTTCCCAGGACTCGTCCGGTTAGCCGGTGTTGCGCATCCCCGCCGCAATCCCGTTGATCGTCAGCAGCAGTGCTCGCTGCAGATCCGGATCGGGATCCTCGACCTCACGACGTCGGGCCAGCAGCTCCACCTGCAGGTGGTGCAGCGGCTCCAGGTAGGCGGCGCGGACGGCGAGCGTGTTGCGCAGCACGGGGTGCCGGGCCAGCAGGCTGGCCGAACCGGTCACGCACAGCACCTCGCGCAGCGTCACGTCGTGCTCGACCGCGATGTCGTGGAAGATCGGCTGCAGGGCCGGCTCCACCAGCCGCGAGACGTAGAACTCCGCGATCCGCAGGTCGGTCTTGGCCAGCGTCATCTCGACGTTGCCCAGCAGGTTGGCGAGGAACGCCCACTGTCGCATCTCCTCGAGCACGGGGCCGTACCCGGCCTTTCGCGCCGCACGCAACCCACTGCCCAGGCCGTACCAGCCCGGCACGACCATGCGCGTCTGCGTCCAGCCGAATACCCAGGGGATGGCGCGCAGATCGTCGAGGGTAGGCGCGCCCGTGCCCGGTCGCCGCGACGGCCGGGAGCCGACGTTGAGCCGGCCGAGCTCGTCGACCGGCGTGGCCGCCGCAAAGAACTCCGCCAGCCCGGGTCGCTCCACCAGCGCCCGGTAGGCCGCGCGGGCCCCGTCACTGACCATCGTCATGGCCTCGTCCCAGCGGTCGAGCGTGTCCGACGGCCAGCGGGACGCCTGGTGCAGCAGCGTCGCATCGAGCATCGAGGCGAGCAGGATCTCCAGGTTGTCGTGGGCCAGCGCGGGCAGCGAGTACTTGTCGGAGATCACCTCGCCCTGCTCGGTGAGCTTCATCGTCGCGTCCACCGCGCCGAACGGGGACGACTCGACAGCCTCGCCTGCCGGACCACCGCCCCGGCCCACCGACCCTCCGCGCCCGTGGAACAGCCGCAACGCCACCCCGTGTCGCGCCCCGACGTCACGCAGCTGCCGCTGCGCCCGGTGGATCTCCCACTGCGAGGTGGTGATCCCCGCACCCTTGTTGGAATCGGAGTAGCCGAGCATGACCTCCTGCATGTCACCGCGGTTGCGCACGTGCTGTCGGTAGCCGGGGTCCGACAGCAGCTCGTCGAGCAGCGACCCGGCCTGGCACAGCTCCTCGACGGTCTCCAGCAGCGGCACCAGATCGACCGACGAGCGCGGGTCGGTCTTGAGCTCCACCATGTACGCCTCGCGGGCCAGCACCGCGACCGCCAGCAGATCGTCGACGCCCTGGCACATCGAGACGATGTAGGTGCTCGCGACCTCGGGACCGAAATCGTGCTGGACGGCGTGCAGCATGTCGAACGTCGCCAGGACCTCGGCGGCCTCGGCCGGCACGCCGTAGTGCCGCCGGACGAGGGGGCGCGCGCTGGTCAGCTCCCGGGACAGCAACGCCCTCCGCTCGTCCCGGCTGAGCTCGACGTAGGGCCGGTCCAGCTCGCCCAGCGCGTCGTAGATCGCTCCGAGGGCGACGTGGTGGCGGCCGCTGTGCTCGCGGACGTCGAGCTCGGCCAGGTGCAGGCCGAGGGCCCGGGCGGCGCGCAGGGCGCGGGCAAGCGTGCCGTCCGCGATCCGGGCGCCGCGATGACCACGCAGCGAGCGGTCGAGCACGCACAGGTCCTCGACGTAGCCGTGCGGGCCGAGGTAGTCGCAACCGGGAACGTGCGGGCCGAGGTAGTCGCGGCCGGGAACGTGCGGGCTGCCGTCGACGATCCGGGTACGCGTGTTGTCCAGCCGCGCCGCGACGTAGGCCAGCTTCAGCCGGTAGGGCTCGTGCGCGTTGAGCCGGATGAACCGGTCGTGCACCCCCGGCAGCGCACGGCGGTCCCGGGCCAGCGAACCGCGCAGCTCCTCGGACACTCCGACCACGTTGGTCGAGATGCTCAGTTCGCCGACCAGTTGCTCGACGAGCCGGCCGTGGATGCGCAGGGCACGGTCGGCGTAGATCCCGAGCACCTCGCGGGTGACCGCGGGGGTGACGCTGGGGTTGCCGTCCCGGTCACCGCCCACCCAGCAGCCGAGCACGAGCGGCCGCGCATTGGCCGGTATCTCGAACCCGGCCGCGCGCACCTCGCGCTCGAACTCGCCGATCAGATCGGGCACGGCCCGCACGCCCAGCTGCTCCAGGAACCACGCGACGCCGCGCGCCTCGTCGGCCACGGTCGGGCGGCCCGGGCGGATCTCGTCGGTCTGCCACAGCAGGTCGACCAGGGCACCCAGCTCGTCGTCAGGCGCATGGCGATCGAGCGCGTCGGCCACCCGTCGCAGGATCGCCAGCACCGACTGCCGGGACGACTCGGTGGGGTGCGCGGTGAACACGGGGCGCAGCTGCGCGCGGGCCAGCACCGCCTGCACCTGTTCCCGCGCCGCCCCCGGGAACTCCTTGGCGAGGCGCTGCATGAGCACCCGCAGCGGACGGCGGTCGGACGGGCGCAGCGTCCGCAGCTCACGGGAACGGTGCAGCTGCTCGGCGGTGTTGGCGAGCTGGAAGTACTGGGAAAACGCCCTGGTCAGCGCGACCGCCGTACCCGCGTCGAGACCCGAGAGCAGTGCCGTGATCTCCGCCCCACCGCGCTCAGGGGCGTGGCGGGACAATCCGCGGACCTCCTCGACGAGCTCGAGCAGGTCCGGCCCGCCGTGGTGGGCCAGGGTCGCGCCGAGCATCGTCGACAGGCGGCGGATGTCGGCGCGCAGGGCCTCGTGGCCGGCCTCGGAGGTGACACCGGCGTGGGTGGCGACCGCGGCGTGGGTGGCGGTGGCGTCAGGGGCGGGGGCGTCAGGGGCGGTGTCGGGAACGACGGCCGCGTGGGGAGCGAGCAGATCCGTTCGGACAGCAGGCACGGCTGGTCCTCCGCTGGGGTATCGACGTGGGACCGCTCACACCGGCGGGAACGGAGGCCTCAATGATCCCGCTCCATGGGGTCCGGCGCCAGCGTTGCTCTCCACATGGTGCGGCAGGTTCGAAGTAACTGGTCAGCGCCTCCAACCCGGGGTGGCGTTCGTGAGGCACAGCCCAGTTTTCGTGTCACGGACCGTGCCACACCCGCGGCCGCACTTCGGATTCAGCCCTCGCAGACTGGCCGACGACGTACAGCGGCGGCCGCCTCGCGCGGCCGCCTCGCAGCCGGGCCGATACGACCAACGCGCAGTGGGAGGTGCCGTCGGCCCGATGCCGCACGGGAAGCTACATCCGGCCGGCTGCTCGCGGCGCCCGCCGGGTGTCCACCCGTCGCGCTTCACCCGATTGTGCTGCGATGAGGAACACAGCGCCGCGAGAAGGGGGCGCATCCTGGTGGTAGGGACATGGCCCGGAAACGTCGCTCGATATGAAGGAGGCGAACATGCCTCTCAGCCCGCAGTCGCCCACCCGGAATGTCAGTCTCGTCCATCGGGTGAGCGCGGCGGCCCTTGGTATCGGCTTGTGTGTGTTCGGGATCCTCGGGTTCCTCAGCCAGCCGGAGTTCCTGTCCACCGAAGGGCTCCGCATCCTCGGGCTGGGCAGCAACGGGCTGCTGTCCACGATCTCGCTGATCGTCGGCGCGGTGCTCATCGCCGCGGCAGCCCGTGGCGGAGAGATCTCCTCGACGCTCACGGTCGTCATCGGCCTGCTGTTCCTGCTCTCCGGGCTGCTCAACATCGCCGTCCTGGACAGCTCGCTCAACGTGCTGGGCTTCCGGTGGCCCAACGTGTTCTTCAGCCTCAGCTGCGGGCTGCTGCTGCTGGTCACCGGCAGCTACGGCCGCTTCAGCGCCGGGCTGCCCCCGGACAACCCCTACTACCAGCACCGACACCCGCCCATAGCGAAACCGGCCCTCGCGGAACCCAGCGACCAGGCCGGTACCTCGGCAGTGGACTGGCAGCGCCGCGCCGCCGCGGCCGCCCAGATGGCGGCCGCCGAACGCACCGTTGCCCAGGGCGCGCGGGGCGAGCAACTCACCCGGGTGCGGGCGCTGGCCGGACTGCCGACGCACCAGGATCGCCTCCAAGCGTGGCTCGCCTACACCGGCGAGCAGGAGCCGACAGCGGCGGACGCGCAGCAGCGCCAGCCCAGACCATAGGCGCCATAGCGCCGTAGGCGACAAACCACCTGAACGGCAACACGTTGGCACCGTCCGCCTTGCCAACGTACGGGCCAGCCCGGCGTGAACCGTCCAGCGCAGATGCAGATCAGGTGAGCTCGGCCTTGATCGTCCGCGCGCGCATCGCAGCTCGCGCCGGGCTGCGCCCGACCTGGGAAAGTTCACACAATCTCCCCCCATTGGCCCAGCCACTTTGCGAACAACGCTGTGCTGCTTCGCCAGCCGTACGCTCAGCGACAGGTCTCCATGTCATGCAGCCACACGCGCTGTTCTTCCTTTTCGGTGCTGGCAGTCACGACTCGGCGCTACATCTTGCTTATCCGCCGGTACTGGCGCATCGGCGGCGAGAAAATTATGGCCAGCACGATAACAGCGATCACAATAAGAACCCAGACCCACCAAGCCATGACCGCTCCTCTGCAGGACTCCGGTGGCTGACCTCCCCCCGGACATGCCTGGTGACACTACACTGTCCTGAAGCCGCAGAGATCTTCCGTCGCCGGCCGGCTGCGCACCCACACGGCTCGGGGCGCTGGGGTATCGCTGGGTATCAGGTAGGCGCACGGCGCGGCCGCCCACAGCGGCGGTCAGCTGGCCCAGCGCGCAGTGACCCAGCCGGCGCCGGGGCGTGCTCACACCCCGCGCATCACGATCGGTGACCGGTGCCGATCAACGAGCTTGCGTCCAACACGTCCATGCCTCGGTCCCGGAGCCGGCGCAGGTAACCCTGGCGCACCCGGTCGACACCGGCCTGGTCGAGCGCGTCGAACGCGCGCCGCGCCCCCGTTCCCTGCGCCAGGTCCCACGCAAGTTCGGGGGTCAGGCGCAGCTGGAGCGAGACCCGGGACACCTGCGTGTCGACCAGCCCCAGCGCATCGAGCCACCCGCTCATCAGTGCCTCGGTCTCGATACGGGCGGCCGCGGCCCTGGCGGGCGAGGTCGGCACCGGCGCGCCGAGCAGCTCAGCGACCGCGTCGAAGAGGCAGTTCAGCACCTCGCTCAGGGAACCCTTCGCCCAGGTTGACACGGCCAGCCGCCCACCCTCCCGGAGGAGGCTGATGAGGTGGCAGGCGCCGGCGTCCATGTCGGGTAAGAAGAAGACGCCGTACCCGCACAACACACGGTCATAGCGCACTCCGGGAGGCTGCCAGGAGAGCACGTCCGCCTGCACGAACCGCAGCTGCGGCAGGTGGGCAGCCTTCGCTCGCCCCTCGGCCAGCAGGTTGGCGGCCAGGTCGACGGCGTCGACCTGGCCGTGGAGCCCCACCGCTTGCGCCGCTGGGATCGCTGACGCCCCGGCCCCGGCGCACACGTCCAGCACCCGCTGGCCCGGGGCCAGCTGCGCGCGCTCGGCCAGAGCTGCTCCCAGGGGCTCCCAGAGCACCGCGGAGAGTGCGCGGAAGCCGCGCTGTGCTGCGTTGAAGGTGGCTGCGAGCTCACCCGATGTCATATCGGCACGCTACCGATGTGCTGGCGAGTCGCACGGTCGCGTTCGCGCGTTCGGGCCACACCACCGATGGCGGTGTCTCGGACAAGATTCGCATCGTCGTCGCTAAGCCGGGCCCTCCATCGCGCACCGACCTTCCATGTCCCCTCCCCCGACTCGCGAACAGTGGTATAAGTCCTTGGGCTCAAACGGTCGTAGCGACAGGCAATTATTGTAGCAGATTTTGGTCTGTTAAGGTAGGGCGAGGCGAGCACCCCGATCCCGGGCGGCTCTGAGCAGGGGGAAGATCCCAGGAATGGTCAACATCAGTGAGCGTACCGCCGAAGCCGACGATCGCGCGGTGCCCGGTTTCTGGGAAAGCGATTTAATCATCGGGAAAGGCGGCGAATCGCAGATCGCCACCCTGGTTGAACGTACCAGCAGAGTAACCATGCTCGTGAGAATTCCCTACGACCGACGCGCCGAGCGCGTGGCTGCGCTCCTGGCCAAAAAAT